>MELI01000024.1:44872-45204 GCA_001767575.1 Candidatus Aquicultor primus
TTCAATGTACGCCGTTCAGAGGCACTAAGAATCTGGGAAGACTCGGGCACGGCATCACCGGTAGACAAGTTCATAGAAAACTATGACGGCACGAGCTCTCAGGCGGACGTAGGTGTTCCGTGTAACGTATGGAGCGTCAGCGACTTCTGCACCGATTGCCACGACGGTAATGCGGGCAAGCACACCATACAGGCGCCGCTCTTCAGTGAGGACCGCGCGTTAAGGAGCGGGACCGATACGCCTTCGACGGCCGACTACGACCTGGCATACGGCCACGATGTGCAGCCAAGGCACTGAGGTCGGACCATGGTGTTCAATCCGGAGGATGAACA
>MELI01000024.1:45283-45830 GCA_001767575.1 Candidatus Aquicultor primus
TTACGCAGGCACAGACCAGTGACGGTCAAGCCAACCTGTTTGCCCAGAGCAGAGGTGCGGCTACCTCCAACACAATCGGTTACTTCAAGAAGTCACGCGAGACGGAATGGGATAGCGACTGGAGAACCACGGAGACCGCCTACACGGCGGGGATGGTTGCCACGCTCTGCGCTGACGACGGCTTCAGCTGGCCGCACCGCACACTCGGCTGGAAGATGCTCAAAGACGACCTCTTTGGTCTGAACTTTGACAACAACACCTGGGTTGGCGTCGGTGAAGAGCGGTTCGATGGTACAGATTCGTATACGGCTCACGACCTAGACAGTGTCTGTTTGGATTGCCACAATCCGAACGTCTGGAACGAAGGTCAAGCAGCTAATGGCGATGGTCATGTCGACGCACCGCCAACGTTGAACTTCGACGACCACTACGACGAGCTGCTCACTCGCGGCTTGCCGTAGCAGTAGTACCCGTGCCTCAGGGCACACCGCCGACCCTCCGACGGGTGGGTCGGCATTAGTAGTAAATGTCATGTACGATTCGGATG
>MELI01000024.1:45860-51486 GCA_001767575.1 Candidatus Aquicultor primus
CCGCAAGGCTCCCCGACACGGGAGCAACGAGATGGACGTAGCGCGGCACGCACATCCATGAGAAACGATTAAAGCAATTGCGCGCAATATAAGGGCTCGCTTGGCCAGCGAGCCCTTATCGTTTCTGCGAAACCCTCCCCTATGTTATAATAGCTAAAGCTTCAAATCGCCATGACGATATTTTCGTAAGAGGGCTTTTAGGTTCCGTCAAACCAATTGGGGGTAGCAAGCCATGAGCAACAACGACACCATAAACATCGCAATAATCGGCGCCGGCAATGAAGGTTTCTATCTCGTATCCGCGCTTAGCGAGTGCCAAACCGCGAACGTTGTAGCCTTCTGTGGGCGAGGCGGCGACCCGCTCAACACCGCGCTCGTATCCGAGCTAAACATCCCCGTCTTCGAAAAACTTGAGGAACTGCCATCTATCGGCGATGTCGATATCATAATCGACGCAGGCGATAACGACGCAGCACTACCGGACGGACTGGAAGCGCTCGGTGATGTCGAGCTTCTCCGGGGTCGAGGCGCCGACATCCTGCGAGCCTTGGCCAAGAAGAGCCAAGGCCACCATGAGAGCATGGGCAGCATCTTCGCGTCGGCGGTCGAGCTTGCCGCGAAAAAAGAGAGCAAGAGCATTTATCGCGCCATCGTTGAGGGCGCAGTTGAGCTTACCGGGTGCGCGACAGGAAGCCTCCTCATTTTCGACGAGCGAAGCGAAGTTTGCCGGCTCGCGGACGCCGTAGGCTACGCCAAAGACCTCGAAGACTATTCAAGCTGGGAGATCGAGCCGGGCGGAATAACCGAGCTCCTGCTCGATAAGGATAGCCCGCTATATATCGCAGACGCTACCCAAGAGCCGCTCTTTGACAATCCCGTCATGAACGAAGGAACGATGTCGGTCGTCGCCACCGCGCTCCGCGAGGGCGAGACGGTTATCGGCCTCCTGTTCGTCGGTGATTTTGTAAACCGCGCGTTTTCGGATAGTGAGCTCCGGGTGTTCTACGCGTACGCCGCGCAAGCCGCGATGGCCCTGCAGAAAGCGCTCCTGCTCGAGAAAAACGAGGAGCTGACGACGACCGATGCACTCACCGGGCTCAACAACAGCCGACACTTCTTTGAGCTACTCGACTCGGAGATCAGACGAGCCAAGCGCTACGGCGGCTACTTCTCAGTTCTCATGATGGACATGGACAACCTCGCGCTCATCAACGATGCCATGGGACACACTAAAGGCGATTGGGCCATCCAGCGGGTTGCCGAGATAATCAATTCCTGCTCACGCCTGACCGACTACAAGGCCCGCTATGGGGGTGACGAGTTTGCGCTCGTCTTGCCGAGCACCAGCTGCCGGCAGGCTTCGGTCCTTGCAAACCGTATCAGAAGACAGGTTAACGATGTCTTTGTCTCGGGCAACCAAGACGAGATGCGCCTCTCGATAAGTGTTGGTATCGCGGAATTCCCCTGTCTGGGAACTGACGCCGACAGCCTGGTAGCGGCTGTAAACACAGCGCTGACGGTGTGCAAGCAGCGGGGTCGCAACCTCGTCTGCTGTTACGAAGATTCGGGTGAGCCGGCAAGCATGCCCTAACGCCCCTCGGTGCGCTCTAAGAAACCCGGCTGTATCTTCTCAATAATCTTTAGGTACTCCGTGACTTGCTCGCTATCATCGAGCCGCCGCGCTTCCGCGAGTAAGACATAATATGCCTGAACATCCTGTTGACCTTCGCCGACCATCTCACGCGCTTTTGCGAGCGCCTTCTCGTTGTCGCCTCTTAACACAGCGACCTCTAGCAGCTTACTATCTATAAAGTTAAGCTGCGGCCAAAGCTTCTCGGTCATCTCAAAGTAATCCTGAGCTCTAGCCAACGATAACGGGTTCTCCTTGAAGCGGTAGCTGAGAAGGCTTGCCTCTCCCGCATAGTATGCCAACTCAAAGTCACGCTCGTTAAACGCAAGCCCCTGCTCGGCGATGAGCGCTGCGCGTTGAGCGAAGACGTCGTTTCCGGCGTAAACAGCGTAATCCAGATAGAACTCAGCAGCTATCTTCGAGTAAGCCGTCTGGTAGGGGTAGAGCCTCAGGGCGCTCTCGATATCGGGGGCCGCCATCTCGGGAGCGACCATCTTGAAGGATTCCCAGGCCGCTTGCTGGCCTTTGTAAATACGCAGGTCGGCCGCGACAGGCAAAAACGACGCCAAAGCAAGCGCCGCACACACGGCGCCGACAGCGTAGGCACTCGCAGGCGACCTGAGCCATGCCGGCAGCTTGACTTTCGTCGCCCGGCTTTGACCGGACAGGTTCATGGCGACGGCCAAGAACATCCAGATGAGAGGCGTCATAAAGACCGCCGGAATCCCGGTTTGCGCCTGAGCGAAATAGCCGGTGAGCGCTGCAAAGAGAGCGGCGGCATAAGGTGTTGCGCGCCTGCCGCGATATAAGCTCAGCGCAACCGCTATTATCATCCACAAGAAGAAGAGGAGTCCGAGCAAGCCGGAGTCGACCGCTGTTTGCAGAAAATCATTATGCGTACGGTCTGTGACCGCGCTCGGTGCGATTTTCGAGTGCCGCTCGGTCTTAAACAGCGGAAACCAGTAGCCCATTTGCTCTAAGCCGAAACCGGTCAGCGGCCGGTCGGCGACCATAGAGAGCGACGCTTTCCAAATCTCGATGCGCGTAGAGACTGAACCTTCAGAGAAGGCGAAGGTGGAAACAAAGCGCTTCTCGAGATTGTCTGTTGGAAGAAGAGCGAAGAGTGCGATTAAGACGATCAAGATGCCCGCGATAATATATATTCCGCGTATGCGTCTGCCCTGCTCGGCGCGGTCCCGTCGCTTTTTTTTCGCGCGTGGCGTAGAGGGCGGTCGCCCGAGCACGAAGAGTGCGACCATGCTTGCGACCAAGCCGACCCAAGCACCCCTAGACTCGGTCAGAAGAATATTGGCGAAGAGTGCGGGCATCAACAACCACGCAAGCGTGCGCCAGTTCGGCTGAGAGCTATTCCTGCCCAGGCCAAACAAGAGCGGCAGCATGACTACGAGATAGGTGCCGAGCAAAATCGGGTTGCCCAGACTCGACTGAACCCTGTTCTCAAAGAGAAGCACTCCCGGGAAATCATACCCGGCGGCCTGTGCAAAGCCGTAGAGCACGACCGGAATCAGGCCGCCGGCAAGAATCTTAAGGAGCCGCTCGAGACTCTTCTCATCGCGAATAGTCTGAGCGGCAATAAAATAGACGACCGCAAACGAAAACAACGCGGGAAGACCCTCATAGCGCTTGTATTTGCCTACCAGGCCCAAGAGCGGCTGGTCGGAGATTAAAAGTGAAATGGTAACCGTCGCTACATAAAGAAGGACTATGGTGTCGAGCGGCGAGCGATAGATGGTGAACTTCTGTGCGGCCACCGCGTATCGAAAATAGAGAAAGAGCAGGAGCAGCGTTGCGACTGAGAGAAAGGTCGCCTTGGGCAGAGCGTACACATCCGCCATAAGCGGGTACATGACGAGCTGCAAAAGCATCAACGATGCCGCGAGAACAGCGACGAGCGGCGCGAACGTATTCTCTTCCTTTGTTCTTGGCTTCTTACCCATTGCTCCCGCTGTCGCTCGAATATAATACCGGTAAAAACAAAGAGAGCGACACCTCGCCGAGTTGCTGTGCGAACCCGCCTCGCATGTGGCAGGCCTGCGCGGCTATAAAGCGTGCTTCCTCTGCTAGCTTAAGTATAAGCATTCCGCAGACCCAAATCAAAAGCAATAGGTCGTGCTGCTATGGCGCTAAAATTGTTTTACAAAGTAGTTGACATGACCACCGACTTTGTATTATTATTGAGATACATTCTCAATGGAGCGTGTTATGAGGCCTGAAACGCAGCAGTTTATGAAGTTCATAGAGACAAAGGGGCTGCTCTTTACGACCGAGCGTAAATCGGTAGCCGAGGAGGTCTTCTCGACCCACGACCACCTCGACGCCGAAGAAGTGCTCAAGAAACTGAAGAGTACCGGGAGCAAAGCATCCCGCGCAACGGTCTACCGCACCCTCGACCTTCTGGTCGAGAGCGGCCTGGTGGAAAAGATAGACCTCGGCGAGGGTCGCTCCGCATACGAGCACACGGCGGGCCATCCCCACCACGACCATCTCGTCTGCACGGCCTGCGGCGAGGTGCAGGAGTTCGAAGAGCCGCTCATCGAGCAGCTTCAAGAGTGGGCGTGTGAAAAAGCGGGCTTCAAGGCGATCGGGCACAGCCTGAACATCTATGGTTGGTGCGCCAAGTGTAAGCTTGCCGTTAAAGCATAGAGAAATTTTTTTGATGAAAGATTGAGATGGAGTCACAATCTCAGATAGACAAGGAGCGCACTATGTGCCTGGATCAAATTAGAACCGGCGAAGAGGTAGTAATCAAAGAAATCCCTGATACGATGGCGAAGACGCAGTTCATCCGATTCGGTATCGGCGAAGGCAGCAGCGTCATATGTCACACCAAAATCCCCTTCGGGCCGGTGGTGTTAAGAAAGAACCGCCAAGAGATCGCGATTGGCCGCGAGTTGGCCAAAATAATCACGGTCGAAAGGAGCACGCATGTCCGAGGAAAAAACGCCTAAGAAAGAACTAGGCACCGTCAAGACTACTCATGGCGGCCACTCACATACCGGCTCCCTGGCCATAAATCTGCCCGAGGGCTGCAAGAAAATAGTACTTGCGGGAAACCCTAATGTCGGCAAATCGGTCTTTTTCAATTACTTTTCGGGTTTGTACGTCGATGTCTCGAACTATCCGGGTACGACAATCGAAATATCGCAGGCGCGCTACGGTGACGACGCCATAGTCGACACTCCGGGAATCTACGGGGTCTCCTCCTTCAATGACGAGGAGATTGTCGCACGCGACATAATCTTAAGCGCCGACATGGTCGTAAATGTCGTCGACGCAGTCCATATCGAGCGCGACCTCTTCTTGACGCTGCAGCTGATCGATATGGGCCTGCCGATGGTGGTAGCCCTCAATTTCATGGACGAAGCCGAGGAACAGGAACTCGAGATAGATGTCGACCTCCTCTCGGACCTCCTGGGAGTACCCGTCATTCCGACGGCAGCCGTAAAGAAGCGGGGTCTGGCCGAGGTCACAGCGGCGCTGGATGACGCACGAGAAGGCAACCAGGACCCCTTCCTCCACAAAAAACTACACGAGATGCTGTCGCGCGTCGGCTCGCAGCCCGAGGCACTGATGGTTCTCGAAGGCGACGAGCATGTCGCCGCGCGTCACGGAATAAAACCCGCCGCCGACCGTGAAGTGATTTACGTCAGGCGCCGCGAGCGGGTCAACGATATTGTCGGCCACGTCGTAAAAGAGAAGGCGCTCGTCGAGTCGGTGCGGCAAAAGATGGGCCTGCTCGTCTTGAACCCGCTTACCGGTGTGCCCTTCCTCGCCCTGGTCCTATACGGACTCTATCAATTGGTCGCGGTATTTATCGCGCAAATCGTCGTGGGCGTCACCGAAGAGGCCATCATGCAGGGCTACTGGGAACCGTTTATCCGAGGCATCGTCGAGCCGATTGTAAGCGAGAGCACGCCGTTGGGCGAGATTCTCATCGGCGAGTTTGGCGTGCTGACCATGACCGCCACCTACCTT
>MELI01000024.1:51524-58550 GCA_001767575.1 Candidatus Aquicultor primus
GGCCCTGGCCCTGATGGAGGACTCGGGCTACCTGCCGAGGCTGGCGACCCTGGTAGACCGCGCGCTCAACGCAATAGGCTTAAACGGCCGCGCCGTCGTCCCTTTGATATTGGGTTTCGGCTGTGTGACCATGGCGACGATTACAACGCGGCTTCTGGGAACCGAACGTGAGAAGACAATCGCAACCGCGATATTGCAGTGGGCGATTCCCTGCTCGGCGCAGCTCGGCGTCATCACCGTTCTTTTAGCGGCAATCGGCGGATTTTACATCCTGCTATACATAGGTATCGTCTTTTTGACCTTAGCCATTATCGGCACGGTCCTGGCGAGGGTGCTGCCGGGTAAATCGGCGCCGCTCCTCATCGACCTGCCGCCGTTGCGCCTGCCGCGCCCGGACAACGTGGCGCGAAAGGCCGCGACCCGCACCTATTACTTCATGAAGGAAGCGATTCCGTGGTTCGCCATCGGTGCGCTCGTAGTCTCGGTAATGAAAATCACCAACACGCTGACCACCTGGCAGGACGCATGGGCACCGCTTACGACCGGCTGGCTGAAGCTCCCCAAAGAGGCATCGACCGCCTTTGTCATGGGTCTCGTCAGAAGGGACTTCGGCGCGGCGGGGCTCTTTGAGATGAACCTGGCGCCGATGGAGACACTTGTCGCGCTGGTGACGATAACACTATTTGTGCCCTGTATCGCCTCGCTGATGATTCTTTTCAAAGAACGGGGCTTGAAACAGGCGATTCCGATTTGGCTGGGAAGCTGGGTGCTCGCGTTCAGCATAGGCGGCATACTTGCCCAGCTGTTGCTGTAGGACTCCGGTGGTAGGGGCAAAAACATCCATTGAAAGGTGGCGATAGAATGAAGTGCGCTAGCAAGAAACCCGAGCCGAAGGTCTGCAAGACGTGCGGCTTTAAGACAGAGGATTTGCTGATACTGGTATGCCCGCGCTGTATGAACCCGCTCCCGGGTCACGCCACGTGTAGCGGCGGTTGCGGGAGCTGCTCGACCGGGAAATAATTGTTCCCATCTCAGTCGTTGCTCGCCGCTTTTTCCGTGACCGCAGCCGGGCTGGGCTTGAGTCCTACGAGCCACCCCTTGATTCCCGAGGCGTCGGAGTCAAGTTTGAGTGCTTCTTTGTAGAACTGTCTGGCCTCTGCTTTCCTACCCAGGGCCTCAAGAGCGACCGCTCGTGCTACCATTGAACGAACATCGTTTTTTTTGAACGAACCCACAAAGTCGGCCGTCTTTAGTACCGCCCGGTAATCCCCTTTAAGAATATAGAGTTCGAGCAGGTCCTCGTTTATGTTGAGCAGCAGCGGCGTTAATTCATGTTCCTTCTCTAGACTTTCAGTTGCTTTCTCGATGTCCGCATCTTCTCTTGTAAACTCCGCTACGGCTAAGTATGCGGTTCCCCGCGCAAGACGCAGCTCCGAGGCGTTGGGCGCATACTTAAGTGCGTGCTCGATGATTTCGACGGCTTCACGCGCATAGCGGGCGTCTCCAAGCTCCGAACTAAATGTAAGGTATGTCCTAGCCAAGTTAGACTCGTAGTAGGGCTGAGTTACCAGGTATTTACCAGCCTGTCGTGCACGCTCCAAAGCCCCGCTGCTCAAACTCAATTTGGCCTCCTCGGAGGCGATTAGGTATCGCGCTTCTGCGCCTAAGGGGAAAAGGATTGCCGCCAAACCGAATACAGCTAGTGCGCTCACCGCCAACACTTGTGGCTTTCCACCAGAAAGCCTCGTCTTGACTTCACGCTGTCGGCCGATTGAAGCGAGCCCAACGATGGAACCCATAACAAACCAGACAAAGACCTCCTGGTCTACTGTGGCGATGCCCGTCAGCCCCTGCACGAAAAAGCCGAGCAAAGAACCGAGAAGGCCGGCGACCACATAATCATCGGGATGACTCCTCAAGTGGCGCATACCTTTGAGCACGACAAACAAGAAGAGCCAGAGATTGGCGAAGAGCAACGGGATTCCGCCATCGAGGCCCATCTGCAGGAATATGTTGTGCGCCCGGCCGTGGAGGGTGTTCTCCAGACCGGCGAGTCTTTCGGTCATATAGAGGTTGAACCAGTCCTTGGTCTGGTCTAAACCAAAACCAAAAAGCGGCTTGTCCCCGATCATAAGTAGCGAGGTCTTCCAAATCTCGATACGGCTTGCAAGTGAGCTCGATGAGCCTGCCGCGTCTACGATGCCGCCGATATCGGTGCCGGCCAGCACTGAGACTATGCCGACTCCTGCCAAGAAGGCGCCGGCGAGAAGGAGTGTCCACAGCACGACCGCCCTCATCGGCTTCTGCCCACTGCGCGCCCAAAAATATATAACGGCGGCGAACCCGGCAGCAACGCCCATCCAGGCGCCCCTCGAAAGCGAAGTAAAGAGCATCGCTAAGCCGAACAACAACAGTGCGACTGCTACCCCTCGAGACCGAATAGGCGAGGCGGTCTTCTCTGAAAACATTACCGCCTTGGCCAGAAGAATCGGCAGCGTTAAAGCAAGAAACGCGCCGAAAAAAACCGGGTTTCCGAGGGTAGAGCTGACCCGAACCCCGTGCGTGCCTTTCATGCTTAGAACATCGAGCCCCAGAATCTCAAGTAGGCCATAGCCGGTTATGATAAAAACTACGGGGACAAAGAGCGTCTCGAAGCGCTCGATAAACACACGCTTAGGTGCCGCGTATGTTAGGGCAAACCAAAAGACGACAGCGTAAGAGATAAGGCCGGGCAGGCTGTTGTAGCGGTTAAAGCGCCCGGTTATGCTGGCAAGCGGCGTTGCCGACATCGCAACCGAGACGACTGCGACCAACAAGAGCACGGCGACGGGCACCAACGCCGGGTTTGAAGGGACCTCGATAAAGCCCTCGGCCAACCATCGACGGGCCTGAAAATATAAGAGAAATAGAGTTCCGATATATAGTGCTGAGAGCTTGGGCAACCCGAAGAAGTCATAGTTCAGCGGAAAAAACGCCAGTGCGACGATGAACGGTGCGGCAATAGTTCCCCAGCTAATGATTTCATCGAGTTCCGCGATAAACTGCTTCTTGCCGACCGAGACCTTCATGCTTAAACGTCCTCCTGAAAGAGCCGCTCTCTTGTAGCGAGAGCCCCGGGCTTGGCCAGGGGCTCGTGTCTTAGCCATATTGAGGCAAGCTGCCGCTTACGATCTTCTTTGCCTTAGTCTCGCTACTCGCTCCTGCACGGGCGGATGGGTGCTGAAAAGCGCCGCCATGCTCCGGCCCGACAGCGGGTTGACGATAAACATATGCGACGTCGCCGGGTTTACCTGCATGGGAATAGCCTGGGAGCCGCGCTCGAGTTTGAGAAGCGCGTTGACAAGCCCATCTGGCCGCCCGGCTATCTTAGCACCGGCGGCGTCGGCGCCATACTCCCGCGAACGAGATATCGCCATCTGAACTATCATCGCCGCCAACGGCATAACGATGATCGTGACCAGCACTCCTATCAAGCCGAACGGATTGTCTCTATCGTCTCCGCCGCCGAAGATGAGGCTCCACTGGGCGATGTTGGCGATAGCGCTGATTGCGCCGGCCATCATGGCGGCCATCGAACCGACCAGGATGTCCCGGTTCTTGATATGGGCAAGCTCGTGCGCGAGTACGCCCTCGACCTCATCGCGCGAGAGCAGGCTCATCAGGCCATCGGTCACGGCGACGACCGCTTTTTCTTCATTTCGTCCGGTGGCGAAGGCGTTCGGCTGCTGCGATGGTGTCTTGTACAGTCGCGGCATCGGCATGCCGGCCCGTAGCGAGAGGTTGCGCATCATCGAGTAGAGCTCGGGCGCCTCGGCCTCGGTGACCGGTTGGGAGCGCGTCATCTTGATAGCCATCTTGTCGCTCCACCAATAGCTGGAAAAGTTCATCGCTATCGCAAAGACGAGCATAATCAGCATCAACGAGTTTCCGCCGATAAACTTTCCGGTTGTGACAAGAAGAACCGTGAGCGTTCCCATAAGGAGCCAGGTTCTAAAGTTGTTCATCTTTCTACCTCCAACGTAATATATAAATTAATCTTACACTGATTAACCGCCGCCCGCAATAATCCCGGGCCCGCGCGGGAAGTCAGGGTTGTGAGCAGCGGGGCTTTGCGCTATAGTGAAAAGGTTCTTCATGTTCGGAGGTTAAATGAAAGTTGGAATCATCGGCCTATCCAGGGCCGGCAAGACCACGGTGTTCAATGCGATAACGGGCTCGACGGCGCAGACCGGCTCCTTCGGGGCAAAAAAAGCCAACCTTGCCGTCATCAAGGTGCCGGACGCGCGCGTAACACACCTGAGCAGCGTCTATAAACCGAAAAAAACCACCTTCGCGGAAATCGCTTTTGTCGATGTTCCCGGCGGCGACGAGGGCTCGCAAGCCGCGCTCGGCGGCACCCAGACCATCGACCTCATCAAGGGCGTCGACACCCTCGCTATCGTGGTGCGCGCCTTTAACGACAGCTCATACGCTACCGAGGTCGCCGACCCGCTCGCCGAATTCGAACAAGTCCTCGGTGAGCTTATCGTGCTCGACCTTATCGTCCTTGAAAAGAAGCTCGAACGGCTCGACAAAGAGCGGGTCAAGAGCACCGAATACGAGCTGTTCAAGCGCGCTAAGGAATGGCTGGAGGAAGAGCGGCCGCTGCGCACGCTGGAACTGGACGAAGCCGAAAAGAAACTGCTGTCGGGTTTTCAATTCCTGAGCATGAAACCCGTTTTAGCCCTCGCCAATACGGGCGAGACCGAAAGCGCGGAGCTCGGGTCGCTGGCAGCGGCGTGCGCCGGCCAAGGCGTGCCTCTGGTCGATTTTTGCGGCGCCATCGAGATGGAAATCGCGGGAATGGACGAGGGCGAGCAGGCCGAGTTCTTGGAAGGCCTGGGGATAGCCGAGTCCGCCAAGGACAAATTCATTCGCGAAGCTTATGCACTATCGAGCCTAATATCCTTTTTGACCGTCGGCGAGGACGAGGTCAGAGCCTGGACGGCAAAGAAAGGCTCGCTCGCACCACAGGCTGGGGGAAAAATCCACTCCGACATCGAGCGCGGGTTCATCCGCGCGGAGGTCGTATCCTTCGACGACTTTGTCGAGCACGGGGGCATCCCGAAGGCCAAAGAGGCCGGCAAAGCGCGCCTGGAGGGCAAAGACTACGTGGTAAAAGACGGGGATATCATCAATTTCCGCTTTAACGTGTAATCCACTGATGTCGAGAATGCGCGGTCTGCGCACGAGGACGATGATAGCGCCACCCAAGCCCAGAATGCCCGTGAAAAAGGCACCTACTAAGCCTATGAGAAAAAGAAAGACGCTCTAGATTATGGTCTTGCAGGCCTATTTAAATCAAAGGTGAGGGTTAGCTTTTTGAGCGCTATTTTCTTTCGATCTATTCCGCGCTTAATCCCTAGGGGCCGATATCGTATATCGCGCTTAAAACAATCGTCGCCATGAACAAGGACGTAAATGCACTAAAGCCCAGTCTCAGCTGCCACGATACACTCCGAACTTCTTTTTTGCTGAGCCTAAAGGCGAACATAGTGCATATAGTAAGAATAATCCAAAGAATGAGAAACATGATTCTGTTAGATGCCATCGATATCTAAACCCCCTACCAAATGCTTTTTATTCCATTCTTCAGGTTAGAGCACAAATCTGCGACAGACGTCTTTAATCCCAGGCTTAACGCGCGTAATCCATAATGATTATTATAACTATAAGCATGCATGATGTAAAGGAGAAAAGTAGCTATAATTGTCTATTTTATTAAGTGTCTGTATCTATAACAAACGACCGTTAGCTTTTATAACTATCTTGTTGTCTTCAACACGGTGCATGAATGCCTATTTCATAGCACCATAGACAATATTCCCTTGACAAATAATATATAATAATATAACAATGTTATTATATTAACCATGAACGCTTCGTCGTCCTTTAGGGGGAGGCAGATGGGCATGAAGTCTATGGGAAACAGGACTGAGCTGTTAAAGATAATTGCAAATCCTTTACGCGTTGAAATATTAGAGCAACTCGCAGAGGGCGTAAAATGCGTAAGTGATTTCGCGGAATCTATCAATGCAAGCCAGCCCAACATATCACAGCACCTGGCGCTTCTTAGAAGGTATGGTCTCATCGATTACTACAACGATGGAAGACTACGCTGCTATTTTCTCGTAGATCCGGTAGTGCCGGATATTTTGAAGATTCTAAGAAAACAATATAGCGGCAACCTGCCGGCTCCGGCTTGCTGTCCTGTCACTAAGAAAGGAACATATCCAGGGATAAGGAGGCGTTAATGAAAATAGGGATTATTATTAGCTCAAAGGACCCCGAGACCGTATGGAATGCGTTTCGCTACGGCGAGCACATTATAAAGGCGGGCGATAGCGTAAAGGTTTTTTTGACCGGCCCCGGTGTCGAAGCAGAGCGCATAGGTACCGAGCAGTTTCCGGTTACGGAAATGATGAAAAACTTAGAGTCTTTAGGTGGAGAAATTCTCTGTTGCGGCACTTGTGCAAAAAAGTTAAGAGGTCTTGAGCCTCAAGCTTGCCCTATCGGTGGGCTAAAAGATATGCATCAAATGGTTAAAGAAAGCGACCGGGTCGTAACTTTCTAGTCAGAAGATTGGTTGTGACCCAAGTTTTATTTTTTGAATGGAGGCGTTATGGCTGAGACGGGTCTGCTTATAACATTATTTTTAATAGGACTTGTTGGCGCATTTTTCTCGGGCCTATTAGGCCTGGGCGGTGCTATCATCCTGGTGCCGCTTCTATTATATCTACCTCCGTTGATTGGCGTTGGCGCCCTTACTATGAAGGAAGTATCCGGTATTACGATTATCGTTGTTTTTGCCTCGGCACTTACGGGTGTTCTTACACACAATAAGAATCGCCTAGTTTCGAGAAGCTTGGTTCTTGTCATGGGAGTCACCGCTGCTTTCACCGCACTTTTAGGCTCGATTTACTCGAAGCAAACCTCAAGCGAGACACTCCTAGTTATCTTTGCGTTCATGGCTGCTTTTGCTGCTAT
>MELI01000024.1:58605-63635 GCA_001767575.1 Candidatus Aquicultor primus
ACGTATAACAAGATTGGAGCGTTTCTTATCTCTGTTGTCATAGGCTTTATCGGCGGGATGGTCGGTGCGCCCGGTGCTTATATCTTTACGCCCCTTATGATTTACTTTCTCGGCATTCCAACCAAAATCGCCATTGGAAGTACTTTGGGAATAGCCTTTGCCGCGTCGATTTTTGGGGCCATCGGAAAACTTACAACGGGGCAAGTTCCTTATTTGCTAACGCTGGCCGTAGTAATAGGGGCGGTGCCGGGAGCGAGAATAGGCGCAAAATTTACAAAAAAAGTACCTGCCGCTTCGCTTAAAAAGGCGCTAGGTGTTGTTATAGCCTTTGCCGCAATCCGTATGTGGCTAGACGTGTTATACAAGCTTAATTACCTTTAGTAAGGTTTTATGATTTCAATTTCAACTTAACGGGCTTAGGTAGTGCTGATGCTTGACACAACGCATAACTCATTATATCGTTATATCGTAATATAACGATATAATAGATGATAATTAATATGGTAAGCATAGAACGACTAGTCGAGGTTTTTAAAGTCCTCGGCGATACAACCAGGCTAAAGATAGTAAAGCTCCTTAGCGAGCAAGAGCTTCGCGTCGGCGAGATCGTCGAAATACTAGGCCTTGCCCAGTCCTCGGTATCCCAGCATTTAGCGAGGTTAAGAAGCGCAAAGTTGGTTACTGAAAGACGAGAGGGTCAGGTGGTCTATTATGCGCTTAATTGGGAAAACTTCTTGGCTTTCGAACAATCATGTAAGCGCTTCATGGAAAGTGAGTTGGGCTCAATCGAGACAATGGACCATGAGTGCCGGCTATTGCGAGCTATTGTTGGCGATAGAAAAGGGAGCAATGAAAGGAGGTTGTGCGCTGGTAAGTAATTTTTTTTATCTTGCAATTATCGGCTTATTATAATATGTGCATATTAAGATATACCGATATGTCCTCGATGAAAAGGCTCGGCTCTCTAAGGAGGCTCTATGATTAACGCACTCTACTCGTACAGACAATTTATCTTAAGCATCGCATTCGTAATGCTTCTTATCGGTGGCTGGTTTTATCCACCACTCGGCTACTTCATGGTGTTTTGTATGTTTGCCGCGATAGCGATTGGAGCGGTGAAAGGGCGCAAGTGGTGCGATTGGTATTGCCCAAGAGGAAGCTTTTATGATGCTGTTCTTCGTCGATTTAGCCGAAACATAGCCGTTCCGGCACTCTTTCGTCACCCCTTGTTTAGAGCAGGCTGGTTGGGTCTGCTTATGTATATGGTGATCTCGAAATTAATCCCAGTCTGGGGCAATGTATATCTGATGGGGAAACCATTTGTTCTGATACTTACGGTAACCACGGGAGTAGGCTTATTATTCGGCGCAGTTTATCAATATCGCATATGGTGCATGTTTTGTCCTATGGGAACAATGGCAAATCTACTTGGCCGCGGTAAGCAGCAAATTGCAATCGATGGGGATATGTGCACCGATTGCGAAACTTGCGCAGAGGTTTGCCGCATGCAGATTAAGCCTTTCGGGTATAAAGAAGCCGGTCTGGTAAACCACGGCGATTGCTTAAAATGTCAGCAATGCATAGAAGAATGCCCGACAGGTGCGCTGTCGGACACATTTTAATGAATCAAAGATGATAAATTCTGAGAAAAATAAGTCCTATGAGGAATGGTAAAAAGTCTAGGAATAAGCCGCCGGCATAAACTTACTTAGAAATCGTCATTTATTTAAAAGCCTGTTATTCGAACAAGGAGGTATTTAAAATGACTCAGCAGCCAAAGGTAGTTAAGCAAGTCTCAATAATGTGTTTTCATGACGAACTCTGTCAAGTGTTTAACGCCATGATGACAGCGTTGAGCCTCTTAAGATCTGGTTCAAAGGTTACCATATTTTTTGGTTCAAGGGGTATAAATGCGGTGCACAAAGATAAAATCGATAGCCTCACATGTCTACCTGATCAACCAAAGGAGATAAGCGATGCTGTCATGAAAAGGATGGAGGCGATGGATTTGCCTGACGCGAGCCTGCTTCTTGAGACACTTTATTTTGAAGGGGCAACCATCCTTGCCTGTCCGCTTAATCTGCCGGTATTTGGTATGAGCGAGGCTGATTTAGTGCAGGGCGTAAAAGTTGCGGATCCAGCTACCTATTACAAAGACGTTGTAATGCAAGCGGATATGAATCTGACTTTTTAAGGAAAACTTCTTGGTGTCTGAGTTTTAAAGAGATGGGTAAACTAAGAGAATTAAAGAAACTTCAAAATCAAAAGGAGAATTGGTTATGGCACGAATAAATAACGTCGACGTTGACAAGGTTAAGGAATTTGGTGAGCAAATCAAGGGCGATCCCTCTAAGGCAAAAAGAACACAGGTAATCGAAGGGGAATGGCTTCTAAGAGATGGTGGGTCGCAATTTCAATCAACCGTTAATTTTGAAGGAGGCCAAGCCACATTCGAAGTAGACAACCCTACTTTTATGGGTGGTGGTGGTAGTCTGCCCGGCCCCATGCACTACTGCTTCTCTGGTCTTGCTTCTTGCTACATCGGCACATTTGCAACAATGGCCTCAATGCTCGGCATTAAGCTCGAAAAGCTTGCGGTTCGCGTGGAGGCAGATATCAACTTTTCCCGGGTTTTCGGAATTAGCGATCAGCCCATTATGGAAGAGGTAAGAGTGATTCTTAAAGTTGTGAGTAATTCACCTGAAGAAAAAATAAGGGAAGCTGAGAAGTTAGCCCTTGAGAGGTGTCCTGTGGTCTTTACACTAAGAAATCCCATTAAGCTTGTGCCGAGTCTGGAGATACATGAAGAATCTTAGTGCTCTAAGGGCGTCAGCCTCTTTGTCTCCAGGCTAAATAGATTCTAGCGTTGGGCCCCTTGCCGGGCACACAATAGAATACAGCGGGGTCGTATGCGACCCCGCTGTATGGTTGCTTTCAATGGTCTCCAGATAAGACTACTCAGCGTTGACGAGGGCAAGCGCGTTGACGAGACCGGCTCCCTGCTCATCAGCAGTAGCGCCCGAAAGCGGTGTCGCCGTCTGCGCAAGGAGGATCACCATCTGAGCCGGCGTAAGCCCGGGCGCTACCTGCAGTTTAAGCGCGATTGCGCCGGCCACATGCGGTGCGGCCATGCTGGTACCGCTCATGCTCGCGTATGCCCCGCCCTTATAGGTGGAGTAGATGTTGCTTCCCGGCGCGGCAACGAGCACTTCAGGCCCGCGGCTGCTCCAGCTTGTCACGTTGTTATTTGAGTCGGTCGCCGAGACCGCTATCACTTCCGGGAGTGCCGCCGGGTAGTCTACGGCTGCGCCGTCGTTGCCGGCGGCGGCGACCATTATCAGTCCGGCGGCGTTTGCCGCCTTAACCGCGCTATGTAGTGTCTCGTTATAGTAATTCGAGCCCAGGCTCATGTTGGCAACCTGTATTCCGTTATCGACACACCACCCGAGACCCGCGATGATGTCAGAAGTCCAACCCATGCCGCTTCTATCCAATACCTTGACCGCATAGAGGCTGGCGGCGTTTCCGGCACCGACAACGCCGATGGTGTTGTCTAGCGCCGCGACGATGCCCGCGACGTGCGTACCGTGGCCGTTGTCGTCACTGGCGTTCTTTTTGACGTTGA
Source organism: Candidatus Aquicultor primus (assembly GCA_001767575.1). Taxonomy (GTDB): domain Bacteria; phylum Actinomycetota; class Aquicultoria; order Aquicultorales; family Aquicultoraceae; genus Aquicultor; species Aquicultor primus. The sequence continues at coordinate 62,231 of MELI01000024.1, forward strand.
CCAGGTTGATGCCACCCTTGATATTGGCGGCTAAATCGGGATGGGACAGGTCGATGCCGGTGTCGATGATAGCGACTTTGACGCCGCTTGCGGTCGATGTCGTCCACGCTAGGTCGGCGTCAATTATATCGATGCCCCACGGGAGAGCCTCCGGTGGCTGTACGGCGCTAGGTTTGCCCGACGCGCTTACTAATGTATCGTTCTCGACCCGGAGCACGCCCGGCCTATTGGCGAGCGCCGCTTCGGCCTGCGGTGGGACCATCACTACCATCCCGTTGACAAGCGGCAGGTCTTTGACGCAACCGAAACCGGCCTTCTCGAGAAGCGCGGCCTGAGCCCTCACATTTACGGCGTTATCAAAAATAACGATCTTTCTTTGAAGGCTCTGCTCACCCGTCGCCAAAGACGGACCCATTGAGAGCAGCAAAAGTGCCGCTAGCAGCACCGCTATCGTTTTTGTTTTCATGCGCAACCTCCATAGTCTATCGCTTGCCTGAGTTACTGCTATAGTAGCATATTGACGAGAATCTGCAAGTGTTCGAGTAGACTTTGCGTGAGGCAACACGCGGAAATACCATCGCAGACAATGCGGGACGGCAAGGTTTTCGGGTTCTCGCGCGACCGCGCGTATTTTTACCTGCTTCAGCCGCGGGATGTACACTGGCTGGCCCTTATAGCGGCCAAGCGCTTCTGGTCTTTCTCGAAGTGGCAGTGCTTGTATTTCTTGTCGCTACCGCACCAGCACTTCTCGTTTCTGCCAAGCTCTTGCTCGGGGGGCTGGCTTTTGCCAAACAAATTCTTAAATAAACTCATGTCAACATAATAACATGCTCGTCCAAAGAATCAATTGTGACGCCGCCGATGCACGTCGATTCGGGCGCTCACTGAAGGATTGTGGTTGCCGGCCCGACAACGCTTCGAAAACACCTACCTTGAATATCGCGCGTCTAATAAAATCAGACGCTTAAGTCTCTGCTGCTGTAACGGAGATAAGCGGCTGCCAACATCACAGCGACGATGCTTAGAGAAATCACAACAAAGAGCGGGTCCAGCGCGGTGTGATTGATGATGATCTTGGCTTCGAAATATTTGAACGGTGTCAGATATTTGAGACCGGGATACTTTTTTGTGATATCCAACCACAAAGACAGAAAGAAAGCGGCAAGCAATAGACTGGTTGCCACAGGAGCCGCACGCTTAGGCTTTTTGAATATGCCCGCGGCAGCCATTCCGATGGCTAAATATATGAGCTGAACAAAGAAGAGCCCGACCATGAGAAGAAGGATCACCGGTGTTGCCGACTCCCCTTTGTTGTATGCTCCTACCATGATAACCGAGGCTACGAGCGTTACCAGATTAAGTATCAAGACGTTGACCAGTGATGCAAAGAGTTTTGATGTGACCA
>MELI01000024.1:63654-65080 GCA_001767575.1 Candidatus Aquicultor primus
TTTTGAAAACAAGAACTCGGCGGTTTTTTCCAGCTCTTCTTTAGATATGATTTCCGCGCCGAGCAGCGAGGCGTGTATGGCTGTCATCACAAGTATATATAGGAATAAAATCGAATAAAACCCGATGGCCAGCGTCAAATCCACGCTCTCGATACCAAACGCCGCGGCAAGACCGGGAAGTCCCTTAAACAGGTCGTTTGCAGACTGACCCGAATTGGCAAAGCCCGAATATTTGGTCATGCCTGCCAGAATCAAAAAAAACATTCCAAAAGACCACGCAATCAACGACCCCCTATGAGCTTTAAGTTCTCTCAAAACGATATTCATATAAAGCCTCTCAAACACGATCATGTAGAGCGAATATCTCTCTTAACATAGATGTAATAGCTGGTAAAAATGGCCGATATCACAACAATCACTTCGATTATCACGAACTGAAGCTCGTACGAGCTGTTCTTTACGATGTATGCGAAGTCAAAATATTTGAACGGCGTCAAATACCGTATTGCCGTATTGCCGATTATCGAATCGAGCGCGCCTGCGATGTAGAAGCCGAAAACTGTCGATAACGACACAGCCAGAACAGACCTTATCTTCGACACCGTCGCTGATATCAGAAACCCTAATCCCAGAAAGAACAGTTGAACGAAGAAGAGCGTAAATGACAACAGCAGAAACGTCTTAGTATCGATTATCGCGCCGGCGATAGCGTTTAGCAACAGCGGCACCGCAACCAGGTAGACGACGTTTGTGATAAGCAGAATCACAAATGCCGCCAAAAGTTTTGCGGTTAAAATCTGCGACCTGCGCACAGGCTTCGTCAGCAGAAACTCGGCGGTCTTCCCGCGCTCTTCCTTGGAGACAATCGAGGTTCCCAGATTCATCGCCTGGATCGAACCGGCCAGCATTACATAGGACAAAATCATCGAGTAAAAACCGGATATCGTCGAGAAGCTTTCCAGCGTCACTCCAAACGCTTTCCTGAAGGCCGGCGGAAAGCCTTCGAGCAGTTTTCGTAACGTCTCCGTTTCTGTAGCGAATGCGGGAAATAGAGACAAATAGAGCGCGGCTCCTGCGACAAGCGAAATAGTCCATATTATCGCCGCTTTTTGATTTTGTCTCAATTCATGAATGAGCATGTTCATCGTGTCTCTGTCCCTATTCGTAATAGTGAAGAAATATTTCTTCGAGGTCCGGCTCTTCGATCCACAGCGTCAACAGGTCTATCGAGGCGATTATTTTTGTGATGGAATTAATATCCCCCTTAAACATGAAGGTGACAGAATTATTATCCGTTTTTAGTCCACTCACACCGTCGAGAGCAAAAAGACCTTTTTCAATGGGGTTTCTGGATTCAAGCTTGAATTTGCTGTAATTGCTCTTTTCCAGGTCGCTCATCTTCTCGATATTGACGATCCTGCCCTCT
>MELI01000024.1:65140-68919 GCA_001767575.1 Candidatus Aquicultor primus
AGAATCGTGACGCCTTTGCTGTTCTCTTCTTTTAGCAGATTGAAGAATTTCTGCTGCATCAGGGGATCGAGGCCGCCGGTGGGCTCGTCGAGGATTATCAATTTCGGTTCGTGCAATAACCCCTGGACTATGCCGACCTTTTTCTTGTTGCCGTAGGATAGGTCGTCGATTCTTTTATGCATATCGAGGTCCATGATCTCGACCAATTCCCGTATTCTTTTTGTGCAGTCTTTTTTATAGAAGCTCGCTGAATAATTCAGCAAATCCTTTACCTTCATATTGTCGTAATAAAAGACCTCGGACGGCAAATACCCGATTTCCTGCTTTATTTCAGCTCCGAATTCGACTACGTCTTTTCCGAATATCTTGGCGCTGCCGCTGGTCGGGTAGATTAATGACAGGAGGGTTCGAATCGTAGTCGATTTGCCGGCACCGTTGGGCCCGATAAAGCCAAAGAGTTCGCCCTCTTCGACAACGAGGTCCACATCGATGATTCCCCTAGCCGTGCCATAGCTTTTCGTCAATTTATTCGTCTCGATTACGTTCATTCGATTCTCCCATTCGAAGATTCTCAACGATCAACAGCGTCAAATAATCGCTTTAGGGCTTCTTTCTATTGTTTATACCAAAAAACCTTTTTTGCAAGCATGCCGGGGGCCTAAAACACGTCCCCGCTTAAGACGCCGCTTTCTTCTCTTCGTTGATTTTTTCAGCCGGCCATATCGTGTTCTGCCAGAACCTGACGGCGGATATACGATTATTGTGCCATCGCTTCCCGGGTGTATTACTTATGGAGAGACAATCGAGGAGGCAAAAGAAATGGCTTTAGACGCAATCAAGGCTTATATGGAGAGCCTCAAGAAACACGGTGAGGACATACCCGATGATTCAGCAACACTGGAAGGAATGCTAAGTATTAAATATGCCTAAACTATCTGGCAAGAACTGCTAGCCTTGATTTGCTAAGCGAGTATTTATGCGACAGACATCCTCTTATGCCGCCAGAGCTGTCTGCTTATCAGCAGTCAACAAATCAATTAATTCACTACTATTTACCAGCTCACGATAGTTAGAGATCTCATAAATTAATATCCCCCGGGGATTCCGATTTGATAATTCCAGATTCAACGTACATTCCAACGCTAATCCTCCATCAGGACTCAGCGGGATCGTCATGCTTTTATACTCCCGAGCAGAGCTTATCACACAAAACTCATAATTAAAGTCGTGAATACGCACGGAAACCGGGGCGCCGTCGCAATAGGCAAGAAACGTTTTATCTACAGCAATCCTTGGTAGTTTTCGGTTCATTGCTAGAACATGTTTTCGCCTGCCCTTAAAATTCTTCGTTAGGTTCAGATAGAAGACACTATCTTTTTGAGTCTTTTGAGGCGCCAGGGGCACTCTATCATAGAGAATCAGAAGCAATTGCTGAAAATCGCTTTCATCTATGTGGACGATACTAAAAGCATATTTGTATTTCTGTTCGAAATTATCGACATGAACTATCTTTGCAGAGAACTTTGCAGAATACCTTTCAGTATGTATTCCTGCAACATGAATTGAATCAGGGTCTAGATAGATCGGTCGGTCAAAAATTATTGTTACGCCTGTTTCCGAGATATCGTCAGTGGTTCCCCAAAACTCCATTCCAGCTTGATCAATTTTCGCACCCGCACTAATCGGCATCCGCTCCGCGCTGCGAAACTTTGGACGCTCTGAAGCAAAAAATATAGCCATAGCTAACAGGTAGAGATTATATGATAACCAGAAGAGTATAATTACGTAGCTTGATAAAAATCCTGTCGTAAACCATTGAATAGTTATCTTAACTATGCCGATCAAGGAGAGCGCGGCCAGCACTATTTGCACCCGAACTAGATTGAATTTATTAGAGAACTTTGTCCTTGTGATGTTATCTTTCGGGGTGACTTTAAAGTTTATCATCTTAAAACCAATAGTCTCTAAAATAACTCCTTTAGCGACGTGAGGAAAGAGAGCGGTATCATAGATGTGGCTCCAGATGGTCGTCCTGATATTTCCCGTAAATAATTTAAAGACGATGTGTGTCAAGATAAACATAGGACCCCAAATCAACAACACGGATAATGCCGGTGCCGATAGCACTACGATTCCAAACAGGGAATACAAAATCGGTGAACACAAGAAAATAAATCGCCACACACCAAAATACCAGTAAGAAAGGGCGCTAAAATACATCATCTTCTGCTTTAAATCCAATCCTTTCATAAAAAAGGGGTTAAAAGCCTTGAAGGTTTGTACTACCCCCCGACCCCACCGTATTCTCTGGTTGTAGAGATCCTCCAGGCTTTCCGGCGATAGACCGGAGGCATGAACCTCGTTTAAGTATATGCATTTATAACCACGGCTCTGAATCAACATCCCCGTAGCAAAATCCTCTGTAATGGTTCCGACTACAAACCCCCCGATATCGGCCAGTGCCTGCCTGGAGATTACCGTGTTCGAGCCGGCATAGATCGCCGCGTTGTAATTGCTTCTTCCTGCCTGAATCAAGCGAGAAAACAATTGCTGTTCGTTCGGTATATGGTTTTCTGAAAATAGATTGTATTGAAAAGGATCTGGGTTGTAGAAATTTTGCGGGATTTGAACGAACCCGATTGGCTCTCCTGTTAGAAAGAAGGGGGTCGTTTTCTTAAGAAAATCATGCATGGGTATCATGTCGGCATCAAAGGTAACGATGTATGGTGATGTAGTTTTGGTCAAAGCGTTGTTGAGATTTCCGGCTTTTGCATGAGTATTTACCGTTCGAGTTATATATCCTACGCCCATTCGTTGACACAAATCCGCTATTTCACTGCGATTGCCGTCGTCACAAATGTAAATGTGAACCTTGGTTTGATCGGGATACTCCATGTTCTTACAGCCCACTATGGTTTTATATAAAAGATCTGGCGGCTCATTATAGGTGGCAACAAAAACATCCACATCAGGAAATTCGCCAACGTGTGCTTCGGGGGTGGTGGGTGTGTTTGTGTTTTTAATCGTCAGATAGAACATGATCGACTCAATAAATCCCACGAACTCAGCCCAAAATAACAGTAACCCGAAAAAGATTGACAGGGGATCATACTTCAGGGGAAGCGTATATAGCGCTCTCCAGCCTAAATAGAAAATGTAACTTACGAAAAAGATTGCTAATAAGAATGGTTTTGCTGCCTGTTCTCTTACCATTGATTCGGTCCTCGCTTCAAAAAAGCATGGCTAAAATCTGCTATGGCTACTATCATCGGCATGGCCTATCGGAGACATTATAGGTTTGCTTGATTAGCGCTTAATTGAAGTAAATCATAGCTTGTGGCTTTGCCACGGCTGCTATTATTAATGTGATACGGGGTGACGCAGAAGACACTGGGGATGCGTATTGCTCAGCAGTTACAATCGTCTTATTCTAGAACTATGCCGCTAGTTTCTTAATATTTGACCGGGTTGGTGCCAAATAATTTAGCTGCTCCCGGCATTGCAAAATGTCGTACTTCTGGTTTGGGAAATCACATTTGCTCACCAAAAGCGTTAACCCTACCGCACATAAATCCGATACAAGCATTAAGACCTTAAGAGGAACACATAGGCAAATATGGTAGCGGCAAATAAAATAGCAGTAGGACTTAGGGGCCATACCGATGTCGAGTTTTTGAGCATAAGCCCCTCTAGGCTTCTTCTGAAGAAAGACCGGCGCGTTTATTATGGACGTCATGGCAAGTTAGGCGCTGTGTAAAAAATCATACAATTGATTCAAC
>MELI01000024.1:68932-70927 GCA_001767575.1 Candidatus Aquicultor primus
GGATGATCTTTGCGGTAGGCTCCGTGCTCCTGGTAATCTTAGGGGGCGCATTTGTATTTATTTACGAATCCCAAGAAAGGCAATTCGAAGCTTTATATAGAGCCCAAGCGCTTGTGGCCCATGACTTCACAGATATGGTTGCTAAAACCGTATCCAAATACGGCGGTGTATGGGTTGAAGAAAAAGATCGTGTAGGGGTTAATCAATACTTAGCGAAAATTCCCGGCCTAAACGTCGAGATCGAAGGCAAGGATGGAAAAAAGTATTTCCGGATGAACGGTTTTACCTTTATCCAAGAGATGACCGCTGTGCAAAACAGCCTGGATGGCTCTGAGTTAAGTGTGGGCTTTACACACAGGGCGCCAACCGATAAGGCCCTTAATCCACTAAATAAGCCCACGCCTGAGGAACAAAGACATCTCGACAAAATGAGGGCGGAGAACCTTAATGAATACAGTGTATTCTCGACCGATAAAAATGGCGCCCCTGTTTATGTGCACAACAAAGCAAATCGAATAACCCAAGGGTCCTGCATAGAGCCATGCCACCCAAACTATAAAATCGGTGCCATAGAAGCAATGAAAACAGTGGCATTACCGGTTGGGAGAGCCCAGGCAATGAAGGAAGAGAGCCTGAAAAAGATAATCTACATCTTCATGAGCGCTCTTCTTGTAGTGTCGGCCGTGCTTTTCTTGATAGCAAGACACATAACAGCGCCCATAAACGAACTCATGGTCGCCACCGACCGTTTTAGCAAAGGCGAGAGGGATGTCAAGATCGATATTAAAAGAAATGATGAGATTGGTGAGCTGGCGGCTGCGTTTAACCGAATGATTAGTGAGGTTAATCACTCTCAAGAAGAACTTAGGCGCCTATACCTAGATATAGTTAAGGCGTTCGTTCGAACTATCGAAGCGAAGGACCCCTATACGCGGGGCCACTCTGAAAATGTAGCAAGGTACGCCATGTTGCTCGGCGAGGTACTTGGGCTATCTGCTGAGCAGATGAAGCAGCTCGAGTGTGCCGCGTTATTACACGATATCGGTAAGATCGGGATACGCGAAGAGGTTCTAAATAAACAGACTTCGCTTACAGACGAAGAGTATGAGCACGTCAAAGCCCACCCTGATATTTCAGCACAGATTGTCGGAAATATACCGGACCTAGCTCCAATTGCTTACGTCATTAAACATCACCATGAACGATGCGACGGCAAAGGTTATACTGCTGGTCTTACGGGTGAACAAATACCGCTCCTTTCACGCATCCTGGCAATCGCCGATACGTTTGATGCGATGACCAGCGACCGACCATATCGGTGCGGCTGTAATAAAGAAACAGCATTTGCAGAACTTCGTAAGGGCGCCGGAACCCAGTTTGATGCGGGTTTAGTTGAACCATTTATTAGAGCTATTGGCGACATAGAGATAGTTCGCACTGCTTATGAACCTATAGCAATACAACTATAAGGACGAATGCAGGCTTAAGCTTGGTGGTCTCACGAAACTCTTTACAGAAAATTCCTTCCTACACCTATGTCTCTAGATACCCCGAAACAAGTGATCCTCAAGCATTGTGGATAACGGGCTCGAACCGCTGCTCTCGTGCAAGGCAGGCGCTCTACCGAACGTTCTTGAACTACGCTCCCGTTAAGATGCTGCCTTTTTCTCTTCGTTGATTTTTTCGGCCAGCCATTGCTGAATTAAGCTCTGATATGGCATATGTTTCTTGGCGGCGATTTGTTTGATCTCCTCGAGAAGATATGGGTAGACTCTGAGCGATATCATGGTTTTCGTTTGCTTGGATATATTTATCTTTACATCCCGAATCTCTTCTAGGTCATCCTTATAGTCGGCCATGTCATGCTCTTCCACAAACTTAGCAAATTCTTCTTCGGTTTCAAATTTAGGCATTTTCTTGCTCATGCTTACCTCTCCCTATAATGCTTTCGCTCACGCTCCGTCATGTTCCTCGCCGTTAAAATGTGAGCGATTT
>MELI01000024.1:70934-71482 GCA_001767575.1 Candidatus Aquicultor primus
TGGCACGAAGGGTACCGCCAAATACCTTCCTGCCTCTGTTCGCCCAAGGGCAATATATGTGCCCGAACCCCTCGGGCTTCTGAATATCCGTACAACATCCTCTTCGTTCCAAAATACCTCGTAGACCTCATAAGCTTCGACATCGTGCTTCCTTGCAAGCTTTTCCGCGATGTTTTTAGTTATCAAGAGGTCGACTATGTCCATACGTCAATTATCGAACATGTATATACAATAGTCAATACTATTGTATATACCATGGCTAGAAAAGTGTTGTGGGTTCAGAGTCTGGTTGGACCAATCTAAGCAGAAATGTAAAGCCCCGGTGTTTCCACTAGGGCTTCTCTTTTCGGTGGTGGAGGATAACGGGCTCGAACCGATGACCTCCTGCGTGCAAGGCAGGCGCTCTCCCAACTGAGCTAATCCCCCATATGTAGTTGTCGGGCCCGCTTTTGCGAGCCGGCCGCTTGCGGTCAATACCTGGAACAACCGGTGCGATGTCCTTGAATATTGTATAGTATATCCGTCGCAACGGCAACTTCTTTTCAGCA
>MELI01000025.1:0-831 GCA_001767575.1 Candidatus Aquicultor primus
CGAGCGTCTCGGAATTCTTCACTATGCCCACGGAGAAGCCGGCGAGGTCGTATTCGCCGGGCTGGTAGAAGCCGGGCCGAGCGTCTCGGAATTCTTCACTATGCCCACGGAGAAGCCGGCGAGGTCGTATTCGCCGGGCTGGTAGAAGCCGGGCATCTCGGCGGTCTCGCCGCCCAGCAGCACGCTCTCGCCCTGGCGGCAGCCTTCCAGTATGCCTTCTATAACTTTCTTGGAGCGGGCCAGGTCCAGCCGGGCGGTGGCGTAATAGTCCAGGAAGATCATGGGCCTGGCGCCGCAGCAGAGCAGGTCGTTGACGCACATGGCGACGAGGTCTATGCCTATGGTGTCGTGGCGGTCCAGCAGGAAGGCCAGCTTGAGCTTGGTCCCCACGCCGTCGGTGGAGGCGACCAGGCTGTACTCGCCGCGGGTCTCGGGGATGCTCAGCAGGCCGGCGAAACCGCCTATGGCCTTGGACTTCTTCTCCAGGAATTCGGTGAACTTGTCAGCCAGTTTTATATCCACGCCGCTTTTCTTGTAGGTGGTCATCGTCTCTCCTTAAAGCCCTATGTCCCTGCGGTACTGCATGCCTTCGAATTTGATGCCGGCTAGCGCGGCGTAAGCCCGTTCCCTGGCGGCCGAGACGTCAGCGCCGCAGGCGGCCACGGCCAGCACCCTGCCGCCGGCCGTTGCGTACGCGTCGTCTTTCTTCGCTGTGCCGGCGTGGAACACCTGTACGCCGGGCGCCTGGTCGTAGAGGCCGGTTATGGGCCGGCCCTTCTCGGGGTTTTCAGGATAACCGGCCGCGGCGGCCACCACGGCCACGCAGCTCTC
>MELI01000025.1:861-982 GCA_001767575.1 Candidatus Aquicultor primus
TCGGCAATAATCACCTGGACACAACCGAAGGGAACGCCGTACATCGAGAAAAAGGAAGGTCCGGAAAGCTTCGGCTATTACCCGAACCCGAATGTAAACCTCTTTGCGGCCAAGGTCACTC
>MELI01000025.1:1112-12588 GCA_001767575.1 Candidatus Aquicultor primus
CGAAGAGCGGACCGACACGATAGTCGGTCCGCTGGGCGAAGTGGTCGACACCGTCATCAACAACGTTCCTGTCCCGATCGGCATCGAGCTGACGCGCATCGACGCTACGGGTAAGGTCGCCTGGAAGAAGACGATAGCCTCGAAAAACGCGTACCAATATCCCGTGGCCGACAGGGCCGGAGGATTCTTCTTAATCTCAAACGCATATACGGATTTGGGGCCGTTTCCGATGGAGACGATTATGGTGCAGCGTTATGATTCTCAAGGACAAGCCCTCTGGGGCCAAAACGGTGTTGCGCTCAAGGGCGGGCAGAACTTCATGGGCGGCGGGTTCGTGCCGGATGAAAAAGGCGGCCTCTATTATAGCTGGCGTTTGAGCAAGCAGCTGCAGCCGCCGGTAGAATCGTCCAAGCCTGGCTATTACGGACCCTATCCGACCGAGGAAGACGCAGAGTCTGACATCTACGTCCAGCACATCGTTGATGATGGCAGCGGTTGGTCTGATATAGCTGTCGAAGATTGGCCTTTCTCATATGTCGATGGATTGGTCAAGCTGGAGGCCGTCCAAGGATATGCGGAGGGTGACTTTAAACCGGCCGCCCATATAACCAGGGCGGAGTTTGCTAAGATGGCGGTTATCGCGCTTGGCATCGGCTCAGAGAGTACCGCCACTGCTACCGGTAAGGCCAAATCGACGGATATTGCCGGCCACTGGTCGGAGCAGTATATGGTCAAAGCAACAGCGGCGGGAATTCTCAAGGGATATCCGAACGGCACCTTTAAGCCCGATACCAAGATAACCCGTGCCGAGGCCGCTACTATTATTTACCGTGCTAAGGATATGAAGACAGTAGCCGAGGCACAGGCGTTTCTAGATGTACCAGTTAGCCATTGGGCGTTCCAGGGCGTCGATGGGGCCCGAAAGCTCGGCATAATCGAAGGCTATCCGACCGGTGAATTCCGACCGGAGACCAATACGACGAGGGCCGAAGCCGCAAAAATGATATTCAATGTCGTAAACCTGGGGCGATAACGAAGCCGGAGCAAGATGCATAAAGTTTTGTCTGATATCAACGGGATGGATCACCTGATTCATCCCGTTTTGTGTGTTTCTAAACTATGCGCGTCTCGGCCTGAATGGAAGCTGGGTTTTTGAGGCACGGCCGCTCTAAATGCCTACCACGCTGAAAATAATCGGAGGTTTTAGAGGAGCAAGGGCTTAGATTGTAGCAGTGAACCATAAAATATATCACCCTAATGAGGGATATGTAACTTCAACTAAATTGGATATCATCAAATATAGGCTGTAATAGGCTATTTCTAAGTGCAAGAACGTAACAATAAGTACGAACAATATTTGCGTTCTGCTATCGCAGAGCTTTCCAGCTGGACAGCATAAGCGTTCTACCAGGTCATATGTCCGTACTCGAAATAGGATTAGACGCAAACAGGGTCCCGCAACACCCAACATTACGGGCAACGGTCGTTATACAACTGTGAACGGCACTGCAAGAGATCAATGCGCGAGCAGTTCCTAATTATTGCTAACAGAAACCGTATAACTTAATAACCAACCGCTTAACATTGCTTTGGTACCGTTAACCGTGTATTGCGACCGTTTACCAAATTCTTATTACATTTCCAGAATTAGCAGGTAAACTTTATGTGATGCTATACAAAGGGAGTATTGTCTTATCTTCCGATAGCCTTAAAGCAAGACCAGCGTGGAAAGGTAAGCGGTTAAAGCGCTTCAGAAGTCGCAGCGATATATGTTAATTATGCATAAAGTGCCGCAAACAGGGCAAAGCGACCGTTGACCGTTAGATATTACCTTATACATAGGGTTTAGCAATGCGAGCATGTTCGTAAAGCTCAAGGTCAGGCTTGTGAGGACTCTAAGAGTTGGCGCTTAATGGTGTTACAAAGTATTTAAGAGAAGCCTCAGGATGAGCAAGTTCAGTGAAGACGGTTTGGAGGGCGCTTGATACTCAGTGATGTCGTGGAATTCCTGGAGAAGGTACCTCCGTTTCAGTTTCTAAAAAAGGGCACATTGCAGATGATAGCTAGTAAAGTGTCGATGGAGTATTACCCAAAAGGAACCGAGATACTAGTCCAGTCCGGGCCACCAAGCGAGCATCTTTATATCGTGCAAAAAGGTGGGGTTAAGATTTTTGTTCGATCCGGCACCGACGACATAATTATCGACTACAGGAACGAAGGAGACAGCTTCGGTTTCGTATCGTTATATAGCGGCGACAAATCGAGAACAAATGTGGTCGCCGCGGATGACACGATTTGCTACCTCATCGACAAAGAGACTTTCTTGAAGCTGCACGACGCTTACCCGGCTTTCGCGGAGTATTTCCTCCGTTCATACCTTGGGAAGTATGTAGACACCACTTTTCGCGAACTCTACGATAAAGGTTTTTTATACAGGTCGGGGAATACGTTGCCGTTCACGACCCCGGTGGGGGATATTGCCACCCAGCGTCTCATAACAGTGTCTCCCGAAAGAAGTATCCAGGCGGCTGCCCGGTTGATGGCGGAACGTAAAATCAGCTCCCTCGTCGTCGTCGACGAAGAGCGCAAGCCTTTGGGAATCGTGACCGACCGGGATTTGCGTGAGAAAGTTGTCGCGGCGGGCGTGAGCGTCGAAGGGCCTTTGCGAGACATAATGACGACTTCATTGGTGACGATCGAGGTGGGCGAGTTTTGTTTCGAGGCTCTGCTCAAGATGATTCGCCACAGTATCCACCATCTGCTGGTTATGGACAAAGACACCTTAAAGGGCATAGTCACAAACCATGACCTCATGATGTTGCAGGGCCTCTCGCCGATTACTATTGCACGCGAGATAGAGAGCAGGCAGAATATCGAGTGCCTCATACCGATATCATCGGAGATATCGAGCATGGTCGGTCTCTTACTGAAAGAGGGCACGAAAGCAAGTAACATCTCGCGCATCATAACCGAGCTCAACGAGCGGCTGGTCCAGCGGATTATCGAGATTGACCTAAATGAGCATGGGCCGCCGCCGGTACCGTTTTGCTGGATTGTCTTCGGAAGTGAGGGCCGGAAAGAGCAGACCTTCAAGACCGACCAGGACAACGCTTTGATCTATGCCGACCCCGAGACTCCGGAGTTGGAGAAAGAAGCGGCCGAATATTTTCAAGAATTCGCGTTGCGCATAAATAACGCTCTGGTAAAGTGCGGTTTCCCGAAATGTCCCGCCAATTATATGGCCAGCAACCCTAAGTGGAACCAGCCCCTGAGGGTTTGGAAGCGAAATTTTACCGAATGGATAACCTCCTCGACCCCGGAATCGATTTTACTCTCGGCCATATTCTTTGATTTCAGGCCGGTCTATGGGGATTTAGACCTCGGAGAGATATTGCGACGTCACTTGAACCAAAAGCTCGAGCAGGAGCGTTTTTTCTTGGCGCGCATGGCCGCTACTGTCGTCGACAACCGCCCGCCGCTCGGCTTCTTTAAGACGTTTGTCGTGGAAAAAAGTGGTGAGCATAAGGACCAGCTGAACTTGAAGATAAGCGCGCTGGCGCTAATAGTCGATATAGTTAGGCTTTTCAGTCTTGAACGGGGTGTCAGCGAGACCTCAACGCTCGAGCGTATCGAGGCGCTTAGGGGACAACATGGTTTGACGGATGAGTTTGGGCTCGAACTCGAGCAGTCGTTCGAGTTCATAATGTTATTGCGCGTTTTGCGCCAGTTCGAGCAGATAGAGCTCGGTTCAGAGCCGGACAATTTCATCAATCCCAACGAGCTCAATACGCTCGAGAAGCAGACCTTAAAAGAGATATTCCAGCTGATATCGAGAGTCCAAGACCTTATTGACCAGCGCTATCGTTTAGGGACGGTTTCGTGATGGGGTTTAGGGACTGGTCTCGAGGCAAGATATCGGATTTAAGCGATACGTATAAGCAGAAATCGTCAAACTTCGGGGCGATGGAAGCGGCTGTCTTCGGGAGCGAAGACCACAGTCTTCCAATCGACAAGGTGCGTTATGTCGTCATCGACAGCGAGCTGACCGGACTAGACGCGAAGAAAGACTCGATAGTCTCGCTCGGTGCAATCAGAATGCTGGGAACGCGGATATTGCTCGGCGAGACTTTTGACAGGCTTGTGAGCCCCGAGACTAAGTTAACAGGGGCGAGTGTTGTAATACATGGGATAACGCCGGGCGAAGTCGCCGAAAAGCCCTCAATAGAGGCGGTTTTGCCGGAGTTCTTGAGTTTCTGCGGTGACGATATCATGGTGGGCTATATGCCCGTCATAGATTTGACCTTTCTAAATCGTGAGACTAAGCGTCTCTATGGAATATCGGTGAAGAATCTCATAATCGACGTCTTTGCGCTCGATAAATGGAGGAGGCAGCGGATAGGTGAGGATAGCTCGGGTTGTCCAAGTCTGTACGATATCGCCAAGAGCTTTGATGTGCCGGTAAAAGGGGCTCACAATGCTGTGGCGGATGCCTTTATTACAGCGCAGGTCCTACAGCGGCTTTTACCGGTTCTAATAGATTTAGGGATAAAGAGCGTGGGGGAGCTTTTAGCTGTAAGCAATCCGGCAAAGGGGGGTGATAAGTTTCGTTTTTCGTTCAAGTTCGGCAACTTTTAGACTCAACCAAAAATTAGGGGGTGTTCACATTGGCTGTAACAAGCGAGAAGGCTAAAATGGCTCATGAAAAGTATCTTGATAGTCCGGATTTTCAAAAGATGGTGTCGACGAGAAACAGCATCGTCGCGATACTGACCGTACTGACATTGATCACCTATTTCGGATTCATCTTCCTTATGGCATACGGGAAAGAGACGCTGAGCGCGAAAATCTCGGAGAACATTACTATCGGTCTGCCGATCGGCGTCGCGGTAATCGTGATTTCCTGGATATTGACATTCACATATGCCAATTGGGCCAACAAAAAGTATGACCATATGGTCGAAGACATCAAAAGAAAGATTGGAGGCTAGCAGATGACTACACAATTCGGGGAACCGAATCCCATAGCAATATTCTTCTTTATTCTGTTCGTATTGGCAACCCTGGGCATTACCTACTGGGCAGCTAAAAGGACTAAGACGGCAAAAGACTTCTATTCCGCAGGCAGAAGCATCACCGCAGGCCAGAATGGAATGGCTATCGCCGGAGACTACATGAGCGCGGCCTCGTTCCTTGGTATTGCCGGAATGGTTTCGCTTAGCGGTTTTGACGGCCTTATCTATGCGATCGGCTTTTTGGTAGGCTGGCCGATAGTTATGTTCTTGATTGCCGAGCCGCTAAGGAATCTCGGAAAGTACACGTTCTCGGATGTCGTCGCCTACAGGCTTCGTTCGGGCCCGGTCAAGACAGCGGCTGCCGTTTCAGCCGTAACAGTCGTCGTCATGTATTTGATTCCACAGATGGTAGGCGCGGGCACACTTATCACGCTGCTCTTAGGCCTCCGGTATGAGGTGGCTGTCGTTCTCGTCGGAACTCTCATGATGGGTTATGTTCTCTTTGGCGGGATGATTTCGACGACTTGGGTTCAGATCATCAAAGCCGGACTGCTTCTTACCGGCTCGACGATTTTGTGCATTATCACACTGTCGAAGTTCGGCTTCAACCTCGACCAGTTCTTCGGCGCCGCGGTCCAAAAGGTCAATACCTTGACCAATACGACCGACGGCTTTAAGATGCTTCAACCGGGCAAGCTGCTAGCGGACCCGATTGGCACAGTATCGCTCGGAATTGCGCTCATGTTCGGTACCGCGGGTCTTCCGCATATCTTGATGAGATTCTATACGGTTCCCGATGTTAAGGCTGCTAGAAACTCTGTCACTTATGGTACCGCATGGATCGGCTACTTCTATGTCTTGACCTTCATCATGGGCTTCGGCGCAGCCGCGCTCGTCGGTCAGGATGTAATCACGGGTATCGATGCGAAGGGCAACATGGCGGCGCCGCTTCTCGCGCAGGCCATCGGTGGCCCGATATTTCTCGGGTTCATCTCGGCCGTCGCATTCGCGACGATTCTCGCGGTCGTTGCCGGACTCACGCTCGCCGGCGCATCCGCTTTCAGCCACGACCTATATGCCGGCGTCTTCAAGAAAGGCAAATCCACCGAGGCGGAAGAGATGAAGGTCGCCAAAATAGCTACGGTCGCATTCGGCATCATCGCCGTCATTCTCGGAATGGCCTTTAAGGGTCAAAACGTAGCGTTCATGGTCGGCCTGGCGTTTGCAATCGCGGCGAGCGCGAACTTCCCGGCTATTCTAATGTCCGTCTTCTGGAAGAAGTTCTCGACGAGCGGTGCGGTTGTCGCGATTTGGTCGGGTCTTATCTCATCGGTCATCCTTATCGTTATCGGACCGACGGTCTGGGTAGATATTCTTGGTAACGCCGCGCCTATCTTCCCGTTGGGCAACCCGGCTATTATTTCGATGCCGCTGGCGTTTATCTCGGGTATCGTCGTATCACTGCTCACACCCGAAGCCGAAGCGCAAGAGAAATATGAGGAGAAGAAGGTCCGCCTCTACATGGGCGTCGGCGCTGAGCAGTAATCTGCTGTAGAGCGTAGTTTTCAAACCGATACAACTGTATAACAACTAAGGGGCTGGCTCCAGGAAAGAGCTTAACCATAGCTTGTTTAGGTGAACCTGGAATCTGGTATACTTTTGTGGCGTATAGCCATTATTGTATGCCTCGGGGAGTAAAGATTAGGGAAGCGTGGATACAGAAAATATGGGGTCTGGCCTTTATCCGGCCAGTAAGGGGAAAGAAACGAGGGGACACTATGACAGAGAAGCTAAATGTGGCCGAGGAAACGGTAATGAAGTTTCCTCCGCCTGCGGAGTTTAGCGCGAATGCTCACATTAAGAGCATGGAAGAGTACGAAGCGATGTACAAAAGGTCTATCGAGGACCCGGACGGTTTCTGGGGCGAGATGGCCGAGAAGAACCTCACCTGGTTCAAGAAGTGGGACAAGGTCCTGGACTATGATTTCCACAAGCCGTACATCAAATGGTTCGAGGGCGGCAAGCTCAACGCCTCGTTCAACTGTCTCGACAGACACGTCAACACTGTAAGAAAGAACAAAGCGGCTATTATCTGGGAGGGCGATGGCGGGGAGTCGAAGACCTATACCTACCAGCAACTTCATCGTGAAGTCAACAGATTTGCCAACGTTCTAAAGAAAAAAGGGGTATCCAAAGGGGATAGGATCTCACTCTATCTGCCGATGATTCCCGAGCTTGCGATTGCGATGCTTGCTTGCGCGAGACTCGGCGCAATCCACAGCATAGTCTTCGGCGGTTTCAGCTCGAACGCGCTCCGCGACAGGATTCAGGATTGTGAATCGTCACTCCTCGTAACATGCGATAACGGCATGCGCGGCAGCAGAATCGTCCCGCTCAAGACTAACAGCGATGTTGCGCTCGAAGAATGCCCGACCGTTAAGACTTGTATCGTCGTAAACAGGGCAGGCGCGTGCGACATGAAAGAAGGCCGCGACGTATGGTGGCACGAGGAGATGGCCGCAGCCGACATCGCAAACTTCTGCGAGCCGGTCGAGGTTGACGCCGAAGACCCGCTCTTTATTCTCTACACGTCGGGTTCGACCGGCAAGCCGAAGGGTGTTCTCCACACGACCGGCGGATATTTGCTCTACGCAAACATGACGTTTACGGACGTATTTGACTATAAAGAAGAGGATACGCACTTCTGTACGGCCGATATCGGCTGGGTAACCGGCCACAGCTATATCGTATACGGCCCGCTTTCGGCTGGCGCTACCAGCATCATGTTCGAAGGCGTACCGAGCTATCCCGATGCCGGAAGGTTCTGGGATATCTGTGATAAGTACCAGGTCAACATCTTTTACACCGCACCGACCGCTATCCGGGCGCTTATGAAAGAGGGCGACAGCTGGGTCGAGAAACATGACCTTTCCAGCCTGCGCGTGCTCGGAACTGTTGGTGAGCCTATCAACCCGGCCGCTTTCATGTGGTATTACGAGAAGGTCGGCCATAGCCGTTGCCCGTTGGTCGATACCTACTGGCAGACAGAGACCGGCGGCCATATTATAACGCCTCTACCGGGTGCTATGACATTGAAGCCCGGCTCCGCGACGAGGCCGTTCTTCGGCGTCGTGCCGAAAGTCATCAAAGAGGACGGTTCACCGGCGGACGTCAACGAAGGCGGATATCTTGTCATCGAGAAACCATGGCCGGGCATGTTGCGCGGTACCTATGGCGACCCCGAGAATGCCCGCATCAAAGAGGTCTATTTCAGCCGCTTCCCGGGCGCGTATTTCACCGGAGACGGTGCACGCGTCGACGAGGACGGCGATTTCTGGGTGACCGGTCGCATCGACGACGTAATCAACGTCTCGGGTCATAGGATGGGCACCGCCGAGGTCGAGTCGGCGCTGGTAAGCCACCCGACAGTCGCCGAGGCCGCGGTAGTCGGTTTCCCGCATGACATCAAGGGCGAGGGAATCTACGTCTTTGTAACGCTTAAAGACGGCAACAAGCCTTCCCCGGAACTCCAAAAAGAGCTTATACAGCATGTGCGCAAAGTCATCGGACCGATTGCAAGCCCGGATAAATTGCAGTTCACACCAGGTTTGCCGAAGACCCGAAGCGGTAAGATTATGAGAAGGATTCTAAGGAAAATCGCTCACAACCAAATCGATGAGCTAGGCGACGTTTCAACGCTAGCCGATCCGTCGGTTGTCGATAGTCTAATAAAGGACCGTCTCTAAACTTGTATTCGTTCACAAAAAAGGCCGGCTCAAAACCGGCCTTTTTTGTATTGACAACCGGTTTCAAAAACACCAAACTCGTTTATAATACCCGACTCAAGAGGGGATGGTTGGACCGTTTATGAATAATTTTGTCTTAAGCCGCGAGAACACGGTGGTTGTTGTCGTCGACGTACAGGATAGGCTGGCGGCCGCTATGCCTAAGCGCCAAAACGTCATCGACAACTGCATTCACATAATCGAGCTGGCGAAGATGCTCGACATACCCGTCCTTGTGACCGAGCAATATCCGAAAGGGCTCGGTCCTACCGTGACTGAAATAAGGGACGCGCTTCCAGCCTACAAACCCATTGAGAAGCTCGCGTTTAATTGTTGCGACGCACCTGATTTCCCGGCGGAATTGAGGCAAATATGCCGCCCTCAAGTCGTCGTAGTCGGGATGGAGACGCACATCTGTGTGCTCCAGACGACGCTCGGACTTATTCAGGAAGGATATAGCGCCCATATCGTCTCCGATGCGGTTTGCTCTCGCGTCGATGACAACCGGCGCGTCGGTTTGGAGTTCATGAGAGACGCGGGTGCGGCTATTACCTGCACGGAGACTGTCCTTTTTCAATTGTTGGGGGCTGCGGGCACCGAGGAATTCAAAGCGATATCGAAGCGGATCAGGTAGGCGAATCCAGCCCCGAAACACTTGAACGCAAGTTCTGCGACACTCGGTAAACTCTTTCGGGTGATGTCTGAGAGCTGTCCGCAAAGGCACATCTAGGTATGGCCATTCAACCTGTAAATAAATCATTCTGCCGCAGGCCTCTTAGCGCTTACAAAAACGTTGACAGAAAACCGATTTTTGTCTAGTCTAGGTCTAATAGTCATGCTGTTGGGGAGCAGTAGCATTGACGAGCCGTTTCTAAATAGTCGAGTCCTTAGTTGATTCTATGTTGGGGGACGTAGTGTCAATAAACCAAAAACTTGAAACCGCATACTCTAGATAGTTTTGCGTTTCTTTAAGCGTCTTTTTTGCGTGCGTGATAGCGAAAAGATGGGCATTTTGCACTATAGCGGAAGGCGATAGCTCTGATATAAGCAGTAAGCAGAAGCGCTAACACGATTACGAACCCCCATGATGCTTCCCCTTGAACGCAGTGCGCTAATGGCGCATGCGCATTTCCATATATAGGATGCATATAATCACGCAATATGCAGACGAGGGAATCCAGGCTCGCGTCGCTTGATGTCGTCGCGAAGGGGGAGCGAGCAGAGATTTCAAAACAGAGTTAAGAGTTTTATGTTTTTCAGGTCTGATTCTAATGAAAGAGGTGACTGAGTGAAGGAATCAAGCGATATCCGCGGATGGATAGTGACGTTTTCCGGAACCGCCATAAACTTGGCGCTGGGAGTTCTGTATTCTTGGAGTATTATCGCAAAGTCTATGAAGGTGCCGGTGAGCGACGGTGGTTGGGGTTGGAGCGCGACGCAGACGCAGCTTCCCTACGCGGTTGCATGTGGCGTCTTCGCAATCATGATGGTATTTGCCGGAAGGGCTCAGGACAAGTTCGGCCCGCGAATCGTGGCGTCTATCGGCGGCGCGCTTACCGGTTTAGGTTTAATGGTGGCGAGTCTCGCATCGGCCAACAATGTCTTCTACGCCGTTCTAGGCTTCGGAGTCATGGCGGGTGCGGGAATCGGGTTGGGCTATGCCTCGGCGACGCCGCCCGCAATCAAGTGGTTTCCGCCCGCTAAAAAAGGTCTGATCTCAGGTCTGGTCGTCGCCGGATTCGGGCTGGCTTCAGTATACATCGCGCCGCTGACGACTATGCTAATCAAGGGAAACGGAATCAACAAGACGTTCTTGCTTTTAGGTAGCGTGTTTCTAGTCGTAAGCGTGATTTTTGCGCAGTTCTTGAAGAATCCGCCGGCCGGCTATGTCCCGATGGAGAAGCAATCGAAGAAGAAAACGGACGGCACGACGCCGCCTCCTAAGAAGTATGACTATGACTGGCACGAGATGCTGAAGACCCGCCAATTCTATCTGCTGTGGATAATGTTTGCGTTGGGTTCGGCGGCAGGTCTGCTGACGATTGGAAGCCTAGCGACTATCGTCTCAACGAAAATAGCGGGTGCCAGTACTGATGCGGCTGTTTTGGCCGAAGCGGCGAAATGGTCGAGCCTGATAGTCGCTATCCTGGCCATTGCCAATGCGAGCGGGCGAGTCATCGCCGGCTTTTTCTCAGACCTAATCGGCCGTGTCCGCACGATGCGCCTGGTCTTCTTTTATCAAGCGGTTTGCATGCTGGTCTTTCCCGAGCTTGGAACGGTAACATTTCTCGTTCTCGGCTCGATATTCGTCGGGTTCAACTACGGAGCCCTTTTAGCGCTCTTCCCGTCGACGACGGGCGATTACTTCGGCACCAAGAACCTCGGCGTAAATTACGGACTTGTCTTTACCGCCTGGGGTTTTGGCGGTGTCTTCGGTCCGGTCATGGCCGGTATGATACGGGATGCCACCGGCTCGTTCTCGCTGGCTTTCCAGATATCGGCAGCGCTCTGCCTGGTCGCAGCGCTAGTCTCCTTTGTAACCAAGGTGCCGAAAGGCGCACTAATCGGCAGTCCCGTTGAGAAAGAACAGGTCTCTATCGACCGCGGGATGATTATTTTGGATGGGTCGAGCGCGAGCTAAAGAGCGAGCGTATTTCGAGCTAGGGACCTGTCATCTTT
>MELI01000025.1:12606-13517 GCA_001767575.1 Candidatus Aquicultor primus
ATGAGTGAGTATTGGGTCCATCGGTAAGTAATTAGTAAATGGTAATTAGTAATTTGGAAAAAATAAATCCCAATTACAAATGACTAATTACGAATTACGTGTTTCTCCTAATTTCCATCTCAAAAATCTTCCTATCTTGATGTTTTCTCCAAACTTAAGAACGGCTTCTTTAATAAGGTCTGATATCTTTCTTGAGGAATCTCTTATATAGACTTGTGACATAAGTTCCTCTAGCGTATTAGCAGGCAATGAAGCTACCTGCATTGCAATTTCCTGACCTAAAGTCTGAAATTCCTTGTTTTGTGAAACGAAGTCTGTCTCGCAAAGGAGTTCTAGCAAGGAAGCAACCTTTTTATTGTGGTGCACATAGGAGAAGATCGATCCCTGACCAGTTATTCTAGTGCTTTTATCCTTCACTTTTTCGATACCCCATTTGCTAAGGAGAGATTTTGATTTTTTTATATCATTACCTGATTCTTCAAGCGCTTTCTTGCAAAGAGCTATGGATATACCTGTTTCCTCACGCAACTGTTTTAGTTTGTCGATGTCGACCATAACAAATTAAGATAGTAAATCCGGAAACTAATTCACTTTCACTGCCTTGTCAGCAGGCAGATCGCCTTCTGTTTTCTTAATCTCGGATTTCCCTTTGACATTTCCATATGCTTCCAGAAGTTCTTTCACTATATATTCTACAGAGGAGAGTGAGTCATCGTTTGCAGGGATGGGAAAATCAATCTTATCAGGATCTACATTGGTGTCAGTAATCGCTACCATTGGGATATTATTTTTTAAAGCTTCAATAACCGCATTTTTCTCCTTTTTTATATCTACGATGAGGACAGCTTCGGGAAGTTTTGTCATTTGAGCTAAGCCCCCATAGGCTTTTTCGAGTTTAGCTAGTTCTTTTT
>MELI01000026.1:0-2606 GCA_001767575.1 Candidatus Aquicultor primus
ATCGGAGACCCCCTGCTGTAGAAGCCATAGTTCGACTTCATAAAGCTGCTCCATCTTATCCACATCGATAGGGATGCCGGTCGAGAAGCGGGAGGCGAGGCAGAGATAAAGCGGCTTCTTCGTCTCCAGGCCGAATGAGTCGCTCAATTCGATTATCTCTCGCTTTGTAAGCCGCGCTTCATAGAGAGGGGAGACGACCCCCAGCTCATCCAGGATGCGCAACCATGGCCGGTCATCCATTTTGTCGTCGAGGTTGGTCCCGTCGACGACTGCGTTAAACCCATGTTCTGCAGCGACCGCTCCAAAAACCGAGTAGAAATTTCGTTTGCAGATATAGCATCGCTCCGCAGTGTTCTCAGTGAATTCCGGCAGACGGGTCTCGCCGCTTTCGACGAAGATATGCCCGGCTCCGAGCCCCTTAGCGATGTCGGCCGCTGCTTCCAGCTCGTCATGGGGGAAGATAGGTGAGTCAGCGGTGACCGCGAGGACCTTATCCTGCGGCAAGACCTCGAGCGCGGCTTTAAGAACCAGTGTGCTGTCTATTCCGCTCGAAAACCCTACGACAACGCTTTCAAACCGTCGTATGGTCTCTTTGAGCTGTTCATACTTGGCCATTATGGTGCCGTCCAACATTTTTTGCTCCCTGGCGATGTTTGTACCGATTCCTTCCCAGCTCCCGTAGCTCAGGGCTTTAGCCCTGATATCACTGGGCGATTCGCTAGTCAATACTAGTAGTTATATAAGAGCCGCTATCGCTACAAATAAGTAGCACTTATCGCAAAGATTGTCTTGCATTATCGTCCAACTCACTATATTATATTAATTAACAAAAGTCTAGAAGGTTGATGACCGTATGATAATACCTACAATCGCACGCCCCATAAGGCTATCGCACTTTAAAGAAGCTGGATTCGAGCAGAGCTCGGAGTTCCGGCGGTTCGGTGCTTACGATGTTATTTTAGACGATAATAGCATGGCATATTTCGACCGGTATATCGGCGAGCTAAAGTCGGCGCTGGCCGATACGGGGAGCGGGGGCCGGGCCGGTCTGGAACGATTCCACCTTTATTCACAGCTCGACATCGGGCACTTCGATAAGACTAAAGCGCAGGCCGCTGTCGCCGCATATAAAGACCTCATCGCGGGAATCTCCAGGCAGGGCGGGGCATACTTGACCATTCATATAGGCCTCAACTACAGCGACGATGACCTCAGCTTCGAGAATGCGAAAGAGAATTTGGCGGACCTCGTGAGTTTTACACAAGACAAAAACGTAAATCTCTGCGTGGAAAATCTGAGGCGCGGTTTTACCGGCAATCCGTACTTGTTTGCGGAGTTAATAAAGTACTCGGGCGCACATGTTACCTTCGATATCGGCCACGCGACATCGAGCCTGGCCGCCGCGAACGGTTTCGGACCAATCGAATTTCTCGAACTCATCGCGGACCGGGTCGTCAATACGCATGTCTATGAATACGAACTTGACGGGGTGGGGCACGTCGCCCCCGAGGATTTGTCGGTCATCGGTCCGGTTCTAGCGCAACTTCAGGGCGCCGGCTGCGCCTGGTGGGTGATAGAGCTTGAAGGGGACGACCTCTGCAATACCCGCGAACTCGTCATGGAGCTCGTCCAAGATTCGGTTACGGGGACAATGGACCGGCCGGGCGCATCACGTGAGCCTAGATTAGCCCCTGAACAACCACTGTCGCGCCTCGCGTTCGGCCATTAGTAGAATCCCGCCGGATACTATAGCGTCTACCGCAGTAAGAACACACCCGCGCTTACGAGAATAACGCCGGCCACCTTAGCCATCGTTATCGATTCACCCAGAAGCGTTATTCCGATGATGAAGGTGAGGACGGGGTAGCTGGCGACTATCGGTACCACTCTCGATGCTTCGCCGTATTTTAAGGCGCTAAAGTAGGTAAGCTGGCCGAGCAGGCCGGCGAAGAGCCCGCCTAAAAGGATAAAAGTGAGACTGCGCGGATCCTTGGTAGCTTCTTGCAGGCCTCCCGATGAGAAGAAGAAGACCGACAGGATAATGGCGACAAAGAAGCTGCGAATTGAGACGGCTGTAAGCGGGCTTAGTTTGGAAACACCGATTTTCTCCAGGGCCGGTGAGATTCCCCAGAAGAACATCGTCAAAACCGCGTAAAAATAGAAACGCATTTAAAGCCCTTTCCCTTATTGTAAGCGCCTTGTTTTTTTTGATGTTACTCTAAAGCGATGTCTCTGGCTATCTTGTCGCGTTACGCCGGTCCCCGTCGAGGAGTCTTATGTAAGAAGTAGAGAGGGAGTCGGCGATTTCGTCTATCTCGTCTTCGGTTGTGTATTTGCCAAGGCTTAACCTGATGGCGCCAAGCGCATACTTATGCTCAACTCCCATCGCGCTCAGAACCGGAGATATCTCTGTGGAGTCGGCGTGGCAAGCCGAGCCCGGAGACGCCGCCACTTCGGGAGTGTTTTTCAAGAGCTCCGCCCCTGTAACACCCGGAAATCCGATGTTTAAGGTGTTCGGAAGGTGTTTGGAGGGATGACCGTTGAGCCTCAGCCCCGGCGCGTCCATCAGCAACATCTTAAAGAGCCTTTCTCTATACTTCATCAGG
>MELI01000026.1:2651-3021 GCA_001767575.1 Candidatus Aquicultor primus
TTTCCGAGTGCTACAAGAGAGGCCACCGCTTCGGTACCCGCGCGCAGGCCGAACTCGTGGGCAGCGCCGTGTATCAGGGGCTCAAGACGAGTGCCTTCTCGAACATACAGCGCGCCGACGCCCTTGGGCGCATATAGTTTATGTCCCGCAATCGTGAGGAGGTCGACGCCGAGCTCACCCACGTCCACCGGGATTTTGCCGAGGGTCTGCGCGGCGTCCGTATGAAGATAGATTCCCCTCTCTTTAGCGAGGTCGCCGACTTGCGAAATCGGCTCGATCGTTCCGACTTCGTTGTTAGCATGCATTATGGTAATCAGGACGGTCTCGTCCCGTATGGCGATGCTTAAATCTTCTACAGAGACGAGCCCGT
>MELI01000026.1:3079-4698 GCA_001767575.1 Candidatus Aquicultor primus
GCGCTCTTTGTTCTTGAAGGCGACGCCTTTGATGGCGAGGTTGTTTGACTCGCTCCCGCCGCTCGTGAAGATGATTTCATTCGGGTTGCAACCTATGGCCCCAGCCACGCGCCTCCTGGCCTCGTCTACGGCTTGGCGGGCTTGTTTGCCGAGCAAGTGGCTGCTCGATGGGTTTCCGAACCTCTTTCGAAAAAACGGCAACATCGCTTCCAGGACCTCTTCGTCCACGGGTGTGGTCGCGTTGTAATCAGCGTATATCGGGGTAGAGCCAATCATGGGAGCACCTCCATATATTTAGTGGCGTCAAGCATCAAGATACGCTTGTCTTCGCCGTGTAAATCGAATCACCGTGAGTATCCAGAGCCGCCTCCGATAGCACCTCAGAGAATGTCGGGTGGGCATGGATCATCTGGCTCAACGTGGAGGCGGACAGGTCCTGAAAGAGAGCCAAGCCGGCTTCATGGATAAGGTCGGTCGCGCGCTCGCCGATTATATGTACCCCGACGATGGAATCGGAGATGGCATCGCAGACGATTTTGGCCATACCCGATATCTCACCGGCCGCATGCGATATGCCGACGCTTCGCATGAGCACCCGGCCGATATTTACCTCCATCCCTTTAGCGCGCGCATCGGCTTCGGTCAAACCAATGCTGCCTATCTCCGGATGCGTGTAAATCGCACTCGGGATAACGCCGTAGTCCATTATCAGGTGTCTGCCAAGCGCGTTTTCGACCGCCACCCGGCATTCGGCGGATGCCACATGCGCGAGCATCGGCTCGCCGGCGACATCGCCAACGGCGTAGATTCCTTGCGCGGTGGTCATCATCTCATTGTTCACCTCGATGGTACCGTTTTTTTGCACGTTTACACCCGCGTTTTCAAGACCGAGGCTCGCGGTATGCGCCTTTCGTCCGATGGCGACAAGCGCTACCTCAGCGGAGACGACTGTTCCGTCTTCCAGTGTGACGGAGACCGTCTCGTCGATTTCAGCGGAGCTTATCTTGCGACCCGAGAGTACCTTTACGCCGGCTTTCTTAAGTTCGCGGGATAGAATCTCCGATATCTCTTCATCGGCGTTGTTTAAAATGCGCGGCAGCGCCTCGATGACCGTCACTTTCGCCCCGAAGGTCGCAAAGAGCGAAGCGTACTCGCACCCAATATAGCCGCCGCCCACGATTACCATGGACGCGGGAATGCTCTCCAAAGAGAGGATGTCCTCACCCGAGAAGACCTTTGCTCCGTCGAAGGGCATAAACGGCAGGGAGGCCGATACGGAGCCGGTCGCGATGATGGTATTCTTCGCGAAGATAATCCGCTCGCCTTGGGCGCTATTGATGGCCAAGTCGTGCGCATCGATAAAGCTCGCGGCCCCTTCGATGATATCGACACCGCTATCCCGGACGAGTCTTTCGAGCCCTTTTCGCTCGATATCTACTATCCGATCCTTGCGTTTTTGCAAATCCGGCATGTCTAAGCGGATGTTTCCGTCGATTGTGAACCCGAAGTCCCGGGAGCGCCGGGCGTTTCGGATGGCTTTTGCCGATGCGACTAAAGATTTTGTCGGTATGCAGCCCGTGTTCAAGCAAACCCCGCCAAAATTAGCCTTTTCAATGATG
>MELI01000026.1:4791-8104 GCA_001767575.1 Candidatus Aquicultor primus
GACCTCCATTCACAAGACGGACTCAAGCATGTAGGGGTCGAGTGCGTCACTATCTTAATCATACCCTTGACACGACATCCATACTCGTCCGGCGAAAATGCAGAGATGAATTGCGAAAGAAATATCCTAAGCGCTATACTGAAGCAAGCATTTACATATGGGGGGATGTCAATAGGTGAAGACGGTACGGCATCTATGGCTCGCGCTAGGGCTGCTATCGGTAGTTGTCATAATCGGCGTAATGGGCTATATGGTTATCGAGGGATGGTCGTTTAGAGACGCCCTGTTTATGACTATTATATCGATCACCACTGTCGGCTATGGCATCGTGAAGCCGCTAACTGTAGGGGGCACGTATTTTACGATGCTTGTCGTGTTGGCGGGTACCGGGACGGCGTTTTACGTGCTGGTGGCAGTAGTAGAGTTCATGGTCGAAGGTCATTTATCGGGATATATTACGGAGAAGCGAGTGGAAAAGACGATTAGCAAGCTGGAAGAGCACTACATTATCTGTGGATTTGGCAGGGTCGGCGAGAATGTGGCCGAAGAGTTCAGCACGTCGAGAGTGCTGTTTGTAGTCATCGAGAACAAACCGGAACGAGTGGAGGAATGCCGGGAGTATGGTTATTTATGCATCGAAGGCGATGCTTCCAGCGACGAGGTGCTCCTGGCCGCCGGCGTCGAGCGAGCGCAAGGATTGGTGGCAGCCGTCGACAGCGACGCCGACAATGTCTTCGTCACGTTGACCGCTCGCGTTTTAAATCAAAACATAAAGATTGTGGCGCGGAGCAGCGTAGGGGAATCGATTGAGAAGCTGCAGCGTGCGGGCGCGAATAAGGTTGTCTCGCCGAGCATAATCGGTGGAAAGCGAATGGCGGCGATGTTGCTTCGCCCGGTCGTCACCGACTATCTTGATGTCGTTACCTACGGTGATGGCCTGGAGTTCCGGCTAGAGGAGCTAAAAGTCAGCGAAGGCTCATCGATTAAGGGGAAGACCATCGGTGAGGCGGACTTGAGGCGTCGCACGGGTGCGGTTGTGTTGGCGATCAAGAAGAACAGCGGCGGTTTCAACACGTCGCCGGATGTTGACACCACGATTGAGCTTGACGATGAACTCGTAATCATCGGCACGCAAGACCAGATAGAGGCAGTAATCAAATGCATCTAGCGTCTTACGCAAGGAGCAGCACGCGTATTCGGTGGCGGCCGGATGTCAATAGGTGAACGTCTCAATTTCGAATCAGCAGCCTTGAAAGGGTGCGGGCTGCATTTGGCGGGCGATTGTGATAGATTGGCATTAAGAACGTTATTCTAGGGGGTAGACGTGGACCTAAAAGCTTATGTGAGAGATATTCCGGACTGGCCCAAGGAAGGGGTGCTGTTTCGTGATATTACGCCGCTCTTGGCCAACCCGAAGAGTTTTAAGTATGCTATCGACGCAATTGCCGAGAACTACAAGGGGCAACAGATAGACGCGATTCTCGGCGCCGAGGCGAGAGGATTTATTCTAGCGAGCGCTCTTGCCTACGCGCTCGATACCGGCTTTATCCCTGCCCGCAAACCCGGGAAACTACCGTACAATACGTGCCAGGCTCAATATGAGCTGGAGTATGGCTTTGATACGCTGGAGATGCACGAAGACGCGATAAAGAAGGGTCAGAACATCCTGGTAGTCGATGATGTCATCGCTACAGGTGGGACGGCGGCCGCCAAGATAGAACTGGTAGAGCTATTAGGTGGGAATGTCGTAGGCATCGCGTTCCTGATAGAGCTGCTGTTCTTGAACGGGCGGTCAAAGCTCAACGGTCAAGACATCTTTTCGCTGATAACCTATTAAGCGGCGGTAAGGTAAACCGGCAAGAAAGATTAGTGCACACAAGAAAGACCCCGGCAAGAATGGGGTCTTTTTGTAAGGTATATAAATCATGATTGGTTAGGGTTTAGAGATGAAAGTTCTTCTATCTGGAAATGAAGCGATAGCTTATGGGGCGTATGCGGCGGGGGTTAAAATAGCATCCGGTTACCCCGGAACTCCTAGCACGGAGATTCTGGAGACACTGGCAAAGTATGATGAGATAGACTCGTCCTGGGCACCGAACGAAAAGGTAGCCCTGGAAGTCGGTATAGGTGCCTCTCTGGGAGGTGCGAGGACCATCGTCACAATGAAGCATGTGGGGCTAAATGTGGCGGCGGACCCGCTGTTCACACTAGCCTATACCGGAGTCAACGGCGGGCTGGTCATTGTCAACGCCGATGACCCGAGCATGCATAGTTCTCAAAACGAGCAGGATAACCGATACTACGCGAAAGCCGCGAAAGTCCCGATGCTGGAGCCGAGCGATAGCCAAGAGGCCGCATGGCTCGTCGACGAAGGTCTGAGGATGAGCGAGCGCTTCGATGTTCCCGTAATTCTCAGGATGACCACGAGGATTAATCATTCCAAATCACTCGTCGACGTCGATATTGAGCGCGCGGAGAGCAGTCGCGAATACGAGAAAGATGTCCGGAAATACGTCATGATACCGGCGCATGCGCGTCAACGCCGCAACAACCTCGAACAGAGATTGGAAGCGCTGGCCGAGTTCTCCGAAGAATTTCCGGGCAACAGGGTCGAATGGGGAAGCCGCAGCATAGGATTTATAGCCGACGGCGTCTCATATCAGTATGTCAAAGAGGTCTTTCCCGAAGCCTCGGTCCTAAAGATAACGATGGTCCATCCGTTGCCGAAGCGCATGATATCCGATTTTGTCGAGCAGATTGAAAAGGTGATAGTCGTCGAAGAGCTCGACCCGTTCATCGAGGATCAGCTAAAAGCCTGGGGTCTGCCCGTAGTCGGCAAACGCCTTATCCCGGGGATAGGCGAGCTCAACCCCGAGACGATACGCGCGGGCGTTATGGGCGATGCGGACGCGCCGGCATCTCTGGCGGCCGCGGACGATATACCGGGAAGACCGCCGATGATGTGCGCGGGATGCCCGCACCGGGGCGTGTTCTATATATTAAAGAAGATGAAACTGATGGTTGCGGGGGATATCGGCTGCTACACGCTGGGCGTGACGCCTCCGCTCGAAGCTATGGACACCTGTTTTTGCATGGGTGCGAGCATCGGAAATGCGATGGGCTTCCAGAAAGCTACCGGCCGCAAGGATGTGGTGGCGGTTATCGGAGATTCGACTTTTATGCACTCCGGAATCACACCGCTAATCGATGTTGTCTATAATAAGGGTATTGCGACAGTGTTGATACTGGATAACCGCACTACCGCGATGACGGGCAGGCAAGACCACCCGGGAACCGGCAAGACACTCAAGGG
>MELI01000026.1:8187-9478 GCA_001767575.1 Candidatus Aquicultor primus
GCGTGCGGCAATCACCGAAGAGATAGCTAAGGACGAACCGTCCGTAATAATATTCAGGAGGGCGTGTTTGCTCGCTGAGAAGGTCTCGACCGAGCCGCTTATGGTTATAGACGAGTGCGATAGTTGCAAAGCATGCATGCAGCTCGGTTGCCCCGCGTTGTCATGGGAATCCGATAGAGCAAGAATCGAGCCTTCCCAATGTAGCGGGTGTGACGTGTGCGGGCAGATATGCAAAGCCGGCGCTATTATCAAGTATGAGCAAGCCGATCAAGGCGCTGGAATTTAGGAGAGGTTCAGATGAGCAACGAGGTCAGGAACGTATTGATAGTCGGTGTCGGGGGCCAAGGGATTATTTTGGCCGCAGACGTATTGGCAAGTGTTTTAGTCAGCGCCGAGTATGACGTGAAGATGGCCGAGATACACGGAATGAGTCAACGCGGTGGAAGTGTCAACACGATGGTGCGGTTTGGAAACAAGGTATACTCGCCAGTGGTTGAAAAAGGAGAGGCAGACTATATGCTCTCATTCGAGAAGCTCGAGGCCTTGCGCTGGAGCGATTATTTGAAGCCGGGCGGGACCATTATCATGAACGATGAGATACTCAACCCGCTTCCAGTCTTGCTCGGCAAGGCTGAATATCCGGGAGACATAGAAGAGCAGATCATAGCTAAGGGGATAAAACTTATTACGGTGAACGCGACGGCTATGGCCGAAGAGAGCGGGAGCCCGCGTGCCGCAAACATTGTGTTGCTGGGCTGTCTGGCCTCGCTGATGCCGCTTGGAAAAGATGTTTGGCATGCGGCTATCGAAAGGCGTGTTCCGCCGAAGACGGTCGAGACAAACAAGAGCGCGTTTGAAGCCGGTTTCGCATATATTTCGGAGCGAGCTACCGCCGATGAAGCCCTAATTTAGTGCAGGCGCGATAATGCTGAAAACCAAAGAATGAGCGAAAGCCCGAGTGAGTTCGAAGCATATGAACGGCCGGGCTTTTTTGTTTAAGCTCGACCACCGGCTGTAGACTAAGCGGTCGTTCAAGTCTATAATTAATTATTTAATAGCAGGCGATAGTAACGACATGTAGCTGCGAATTAGCAGTTATTACCATACGAAGGGGGGCGAGCGGTCGGCCACGCGGCATAACATAATGTGAAGGTTGGGACTATTTGAAGGAGGGACCGTATGAAGAAATGGATAGCGTTGCTGCTCGTGCTATCCCTGGCGATATTTGCGATAGGATGCCAGAGCGCTGCTAAGCAGCAAACCACAGATACGACCGGGGACACGAAAGAAC
>MELI01000026.1:9498-12693 GCA_001767575.1 Candidatus Aquicultor primus
ACGCTGGAAATGATCGTCGGGCAGATAAATAAAGACGGAGGCGTCGATGGTCATCAGATAGAGCTTTTCATAGAGGATGACGAGAGCAATCCGGCGAATGCAACGACAGCCGTGAGCAAGCTCATCGATGAGAAAGGCGTTATCGCCATCATCGGCGGAACGACGAGCCCTTCTACATTAGCGATGAAGCCGGAGACCGCGAAGGTCAAGGTCCCGCACATTGCAATGGCGGCGGGAATCGCTATTACCGCGGCTCCGAACGAATGGATATTTAGAACCGCTCAGAGTGACGCTATCGCCGTTCAGAAAGTCATCGATTATCTCAGCAAGACGCTGAAGGTCAAAAAGTTCGCGATTCTCCACGACTCGAATGCGTTCGGCCAAAGCGGCGCGACCGAGCTTCAAGGACGAGCACCCGACGCAGGCATGGAAGTTGTGGACGTTGAGTCTTACAAGACCGAAGACACCGATCTGACCGCGCAACTGACGAAAATCAAAGGCACCGATGCCGAGGTTGTAGTAGTATGGGGCACCAACCCCAGTCCGGCTATCGCGGCTAAGAACATGAAACAGCTCAACATGACCATCCCGTTTGTGGGCAGCCATGGCATAGCGAACAAGAGCTTCATCACGCTGGCTGGTACTGCAGCGGATGGCGTCGTCTTCCCGGCGGCAAAAATTCTCGTACCCGAGTCGGCCATAGATGAGCAAAAAGAGGCTATCGATAAGTTTATCGCGGATTACACGGCTAAATATGCGGAAGGCCCGAATTCTTTTGCCGGTCATGCATATGATGCGATTCACATACTCGTGCAAGCGCTTGAAAAAGCGGGCTCCGACAACGAGGCGCTCAGGGATACTATCCAAGAGACCCAAGGTTTCAACGGAATCAGCGGTATCTTCAACTACAGCGCTGACGATCACGACGGCTTGAAGACATCGGACATGATAATGGTCGAGATAAAAGACGGAAAGTGGACCGAGAAGAAATAGCTGAAATAGTTTGGCGCAAAGCGCTGAACAATATTTTCAGAGAGACACATCAAAAGAGCCGGGCTCATCGTCCGGCTCTTTTCAATTGACAACCGGCACGCAGCCGGACCATCGACCAGAAAGCATGCTCTAGGTGCTAAATTGGCTATCCAGGTGCGAAATTAGCTGGCATATCCTCGAAAAACCATGGTATTCTAATTGTATTCAAGGACGGGTCGGCATAGCGCCGGGCTGAATGGCTGCTTTGCAGGCGCTAATGTATTTTGAGGTGTAATCACAGTTTAGATGCAGTTTGATCAACTTCTCCAATTTATTATCAGCGGAATAACGAGCGGGAGCATCTACGCGTTAATAGCGCTAGGCTTCACGCTCATATACAATTCGACCCAGGTAATCAATCTCGCGCAAGGCGAATTTGTGGTGTACGGGGGTCTTATCGCCGTCTCGCTTTATGTTGGTGCGGGCTTGCCGCTCTTTGCGGCGGTGCTGCTCTCGATAGTCATCGTCACCCTCATAGGCGTGGTCTTTGAGCGCCTCGCGATACGACCGCTTATTAACCACTCCATAATGACGCTGATTATCGTTACTGTCGGCGCTTCGATACTCTTCAAAAACATCGCGATGATAATATGGGGCCGTGACCCCTTGACGATACCCGCATTCAGCGGCGATGACCCGATAATGTTCTTCGGGGCCTCGATAATCCCTCAGAGCATATGGGTCTTCGGAATCACGATGGTGACCGTCGTATTGCTGCAGATATTTTATAAGAAAACCATTACGGGCAAGGCGATGAAGGCCTGCTCGATAAACCAGACAGCGGCAAAGCTCATGGGAATAAACTCGTCCAACGTCGTTCTTCTCTCGTTTGCATTGAGTGCCGCTTTCGGCGCCATCGCGGGGGTTCTGATTGCGCCGATATCTATGGTCAGCTACTCTATGGGCGGCTTTCTTGGGTTGAAGGGTTTTGCGGGAGCCGTCCTGGGCGGGCTTGGAAACCCGATTGGCGCGGTTGTCGGCGGCATTCTGCTCGGAATACTCGAATCGCTGAGCATCGGCTTTATCGCTTCCGGCTATAAGGATGCGGTGGCGTTTCTGATATTGCTGCTCGTGCTCTTCTTGAGGCCGAGCGGTATATTGGGAGCGCGCATAAAGGAGAAGGTATGACATCCGGGTGGCACGGTCGGTGGAATAAGCAGTGGCTATGGGTGTCTTCATACGCGCTAGTCATGGCCGTAATACCTAATGTTTTAACCAACAACTATTATATGAAGATGCTCATCGTGCTGGCCATAAACACGATTATCGTCATCGGCTTGAATTTGCTGATGGGCCATGCGGGGCAGGTCTCCCTGGGCCACGCGGCGTTCTACGGCATCGGCGCTTATTCTTCGGCGATTCTGACGACAAAATTCGGGATGTCGGCTTGGCTCGGCATCGTAGCGGCGATATTGGTCGGCGGTTTGGTCGCCTATCTTATCGCCATACCGGCGCTCAGGCTCAAGGGCCACTATCTAGCCATGGCAACGCTCGGCTTTGCCGAGATAGTCCACATCTTATTTATCGAACTTCGCGAGATCACAGGCGGGACCGATGGCCTATACGGCGTTCCGGCTCCTTCGATAGCCGGGTTCGCGTTCGATACGCCGCAGAGATTGTACATATTGGTTTGGATAGTTCTTGTGATATGCCTGGTTATGGCACTCAACATCGCAAAATCCCGAGTGGGTCGCGCCCTGCGTGCAGTCCATGGCAGCGAAATAGCCGCCGCATCGATGGGAGTCGATACCGCCAAATATAAGATACAGGTCTTTGTCTTAAGCGGTATCTTAGCGTGTGTCGGCGGGAGCCTCTATGCGAGCATGGCGGGCTATGTGAGCTCGGAGTCGTTTACTCTGACCGTTTCGATAACTCTGGTCACGATGGCTGTATTCGGCGGCATGGGGAATGTCTGGGGAGCGGTCATCGGGGCTTCGACACTGACGATAATGCAGGAATACCTGAAATCGTATAATGATTACAACCTGGTGATATTCGGAGCGATTTTAATTCTGGCGATGGTCTTTATGCCGCAAGGCATATACGGCGCATTTTCAGATATGGCTAAGAAACTCAAACACCGGCTGCAAGCGATACCGGGAACGGCAGGTGAAAAGCATGCCGCTTCTTGAGGTCGAAAACCTAAAAAAACAGTTCGGCGGT
>MELI01000026.1:12714-14223 GCA_001767575.1 Candidatus Aquicultor primus
CAAAGCGCTTATCGGGCCGAACGGTGCTGGAAAGACAACGCTTTTCAACGCGCTGACCGGAGTCGATAAGCCGACGAGCGGAAAAGTGCGGTTCGACGGTGCCGATATCACGGGGAAGCGAGCCCACGAAGTCGCCGAGATAGGAATCGCGCGAACCTTCCAGAATACGCAGATTTTTGCGAATATGAATGTCCTGGAGAACGTCATGGTCGGCAGGCACTGCCAAACAAAATCAGGTATTTTCAGCTGCATGCTCGGATTACCATCTGTGCGCAGGGAAGATTTGGAGAGCGAAGAGCGAGCCTATTCACTCTTGACGCTGGTTGGGCTGGAGAAAAAGGCGAAGTCGTCCTCGGACGACCTCCCGGTCGGTGAACGGCATTTGCTTGAGATAGCGAGGGCACTCGCGACCGAGCCGAAGCTTATTCTCCTCGACGAGCCGGCGGCAGGTCTAAACAACGAGGAGACCTCGCGGCTTTCGGACACTATATACCGAATCCGGGGCAATGGGGTGACCATTCTTCTTGTCGAGCACGACATGGGGTTGGTCATGGAGATTTCGGACGAGGTCGTCGTGTTAAACTTCGGAAAGAAGATTGCCGAGGGCCCGCCGCTCCTTATCCAACAAGACGAGCAGGTCATACAAGCATATCTGGGCCAGGAGATAGAGCATGCTTGATATAAGAGGTTTGAAAGCCTCATATGGACACATCGAAGTCCTGAAAGGGATAGATTTAAGGGTCGATGAGGGTGAGATAGTCACCATGATAGGGTCTAACGGCGCGGGAAAATCGAGCCTGCTCAAGACTATCTCAGGAGTCGTGCGGGCGGGCTCGGGCGAGATAACTTTCAAGGGCAGGAACATTGAGAGATGGTCGTGCGCGAAGATAGTGGCGACCGGCATATCCCACGTGCCCGAGGGCAGACAGCTTTTCGGACCGCTCACCGTCTTCGAGAACCTCCAATTGGGAGCATATACGCGATACCGGAGAGACAGCAAGAAAGAGATAGACGAGGATACCGAGTTCGTCTTCGAGATGTTCCCGGTCTTAAAGGAGCGGTGGAAGCAGACAGCGGGCACATTAAGCGGCGGTGAGCAGCAGATGCTGGCGATAGGCCGGGCGCTCATGTCCAAGCCGCAGCTACTCCTTCTCGATGAGCCCTCGATGGGGTTGGCGCCAATCATAATACAAAACATCTTTGCCATCCTGAAGGACTTACGAAAAAAGGGCTTGACCCTTCTTCTTGTTGAGCAAGACGCGATGGTAGCGTTGAGCATCGCCGACCGGGGCTATGTCCTGCAAAACGGCCAAGTAGTAATGGCTGATACCAGCCAAAACCTGCTCGACAACGAAGATGTCAAGGCCATATATTTCGGACATCGCGATAAGGCACACTAGCTGGGCGGTTTGTGGCATACAAGCGTTTGCCCGCCCAACAGTGTGAAGAACCAATTAAAGTGTGTTTTCACAAAAGCGCACGTCAATGTAAGAGAACAGCTATTTGCGC
>MELI01000026.1:14259-21002 GCA_001767575.1 Candidatus Aquicultor primus
CTATTTGCGCTGGTATAACGAGTGCGCGGTGTCTGACACGCTGCCTTAGCCGCCTATTACCCGGCTTGAGCCGATGGACAATAGAGCATGGAATCTGAACCGATATTAAGGGGCGAGAGATGATCTGGAATCCTGAATACGAGGCGATTAATCGCGAAAAACTTAGGGAATTACAGTTAAAGCGCCTGCAGGCGCTGGTCAAATGGGTCTACAACGAGGTGCCTTTCTACAAGGGCAAATTTGACGATGCGGGTGTCAAACCATCGGACATAAGAGACCTCGAGGATATAAAACGTCTGCCCTTTACAGTCAAAAACGACCTGCGCGACACCTATCCGTTCGGCATGTTTGCGGTGCCGATGGAAAAAGTCGTCCGCGTTCACTCATCTTCGGGCACGACCGGCAAACCAATCGTCGTCGGCTACACCAGGGCGGACATCCACACATGGTCGGAGCTTACCGCGCGTGTGGCGGTCGCCGGCGGAGCCGATGCTAAGGATATCGCTCAGATGGCGTTCGGCTACGGCCTATTTACCGGCGGTTTCGGCATGCATGCGGGCTTGGAGAGAATAGGGGCCTCGGTCGTTCCGGTCTCGACCGGCAATACCGAACGCCAGATAATGTTGATGAAGGATTTCGGCGCCACCATTCTCATATCGACACCGTCATATGCCCTCCATATCGCGGAGGTCGGAGAGAGCATGGGTGTCGATTTTGCGGCTATGCCGATCCGGCTCGGCCTCTTCGGCGCCGAGCGGTGTAGCGATAAAATGCGCGAGCAGATAGAAGATAAGATGCGCATATCGGCGACGGACAATTACGGTTTGACCGAGGTGATAGGTCCCGGAGTCGCCGGCGAGTGCGAGGCTAAAAACGGACTCCATCTCAACGAGGACCATTTCTTGGTAGAGGTCATAGACCCCGAGACGGGCGGGCACGTCGCGCCGGGCGAGATTGGAGAAATCGTCTTTACCACAC
Organism: Candidatus Aquicultor primus; assembly: GCA_001767575.1. Taxonomy (GTDB): domain Bacteria; phylum Actinomycetota; class Aquicultoria; order Aquicultorales; family Aquicultoraceae; genus Aquicultor; species Aquicultor primus. The sequence continues at coordinate 15,238 of MELI01000026.1, forward strand.
TGACCAAAGAAGCATTTCCGGTCATACGTTATCGCACACGCGATCTTACAAGAGTGACCGAGGAACCATGCGCGTGCGGCAGGACACTGGCGCGGATGGAGAAGGTCCGTGGGCGCACCGATGATATGTTGATAATTCGCGGGGTAAATGTATTCCCGTCGCAATTCGAAAGCGTTCTCTTTGAAATCGAGGGCATAGAGCCGCATTATCAAATTATCGTCGACCGGCGCGGTGCCATGGATGATGTGGAGCTTCTGGTCGAAGTCTCAAACCAGTTATTTCTTGGGGAGATGAAAGAATTGCTCGCGTTTGAGCGCGAGATAGAACATAAACTAAACATAGTCCTCGGAATCAAAGTAGATGTCAAATTGGTCGAACCGAAAACGCTGGAGAGAACGAGCGGAAAAGCCCAGCGGGTTATAGACAAGCGCGATCTTTAATCAACATATTGTGGCGCCATAATCGAGTGAGTAGCGCTTGACAATCAAGGCCGGCTCCAACAGAATGCGACTAAAGGCTTGGTGATTAATCCTTATTGCGCTTTAATGACAGAACAGGATGCACGACAATGTATGAGCACGACGATTACCAAAGCAAGGAACATGAATATCGCGAAAAGGACTGGAACAGCATAATAATACGGCACTCGACTGCCTGGTTTCTGCTGCTTATAGTGATGGTCGTCATCTGGAAGATGACGCAGCCGGTCGTGGTTCTGAAGCAGGCCGGTGACGGTTCCATGCGCGAATCGACAGCAACTGGGACGCCGGCGGTGTCGCAAGAACCCGGCGTTAGCACTACGAATGTCGCCGGTGTGACGACGACGACCATGATACCCCAAAAAACCACGATAACAACCGAACCGCCACCGACCGGCGAGATCAAGGTACTCTCGGGAGACGATAGGGTGCAGGTATTACCGAACGCGCTATTGCTGAGGGCGGGACCGAGTACGCGTTCTGAGGTAATAGCACGCTTGAGCAAGGGGACGATAGTGGCGGTCGAGGAACGCGTCAACGGTTGGATGAAGGTGAGAACCGTCAACGACGATGTCGGGTATGTCAGCGCTCGCGCCGGCTTGACCAGGCCGGCACCGTAGGGGAACTGCCGGAAACCGCTTGCAAATGACAGTTGATAATTAATTTGGAGCAAAGATGTTCAAAGAACAGAAGCAGACAAAATCATTCGGCATGGCTAGAGATTATTATCGCGTAAGGTTATTGAGGGTTTTTGAGGAGCGGCCGGACGACCTCGAGTGGCGAGAGGATATCCTTTATAGGGCGCCCAAAGCCTATCCCAGCAAAGCCAAAGTCACCTACCGGCTCCAAGTGCTCACGACCGAGAACAAGGTAATCGAGCTAGCGATTCTAGAGAGCGGACGCGAAGCCAAGAGGCGCTATAAGAAGATGGCACGAGACCTCAAGGAAATGACGAAGATGAGGTTTGACGAGACCTACGATATAGAAGAGGTATACGTCATCGTGAAGCCGGAGTTAGTCGATGTGATGTATTTCTCAGGCGTAGAGAGTGTGGCTAAACGGAAGTGATACGACAAGCGTAGAAGCTACTTGAAGCGCGTTTCCTATTTTGGGTGCAAGGCGCGAGCGTATATTTCGTGAGCTTGAAATAGCTTTGCTTTAGTGGTACGCTCTCGCAAAGCCATGAAGCGATTGTAGCCGGGGTAGAACCATGAACAGAAGAATGGCCGCCTTAGGAATAACAGTGCTTACGTTAATCGTCTTTGGCGTGCTGTGGTATGTGGCCGGAGGGCTGCAAATGGTCGAGGTGACGGTTATCGCTTTGGCCGTTTCGCTAAGCGTGGCATATCTCTTCTACGAGGCGCTATCCTGCAGGAAAATACACCGGCACATCATGGGGATTCGGATTTTCAGGCGTCTAGACCTCAAGGAGTTCTCCCGTATATTCGGTGCCGTAACCCTGTTGCCTCTATCATCGGTTATCATCTCAAAATATACGCTTGACTCAAGTATCTCACCAATTCGTCTATATGTACTATTTGTGCTGTTGCTGCTCGTAGGCTGGGCGCTAGGCACAGTCGAGACCGCCAAACTCATCGCCGACGATGACCCCGAGGACACTAAGTCCTAATTCGTTTCCTTAGTCGAGTTCTTCTACAAGAGCCGATTTTTGCCTCGAATCAGAACACGTGTTCGAGAAGGGGAAAAGAGGTGATAGAGCACCCGTCTTGCGCACCGGCAAATGATAGAAGTCATCGTCGATACGAAGCCGCCGGTCAAAAAGAGATCTCATGCGAAGAAATCGGGTTTAGATAGATTTAGGCGAAAGGGAGAAGTGAGGTGCGATATGTTCGGCTCGAGATCTGTCTATTAGCGAAGAATGTGGAGCATATCCGGCGTCAACGCGGATATTAGGGTCAGAACGCGGCGTATGCGGTGTTGAGCAGCAGAAACGCACATATAGTCCAAGAATATCGCTAGTTAACATAACATATATTATGGTAAGTCGGATATTGTGAATAATGATGCTAAAACCACAGTAAAAGACGGTCCCATCATCGCAAGAGCCCGCTGTGTTCTCGGTCTGTTTTATCGGTGAGGGTTAACCATATGCATGCTTTGAGCACACCGCCAATCATCTATGCCTCATCGAAGACGAACGCATCATCTGAACACCCCGCTCTCTTTGACCGCGCATCTGTTTCACCCACCGAGCAACATCCAATTTGTGAGGTTCGCGTACTTTGGAATACTGCGCGATTAAAGGCCAAATAGGCTAACGTTCGAAGATTCGGCATAGTAAAACACTAAGAAGCCGGGGGAAACGCCTTAGAAACGAAATGAGCGCGTCTGCGCAGGTAGCGCTATGCGTAAAGGTTCAATACTGCTATTATGCAAGTTAGTGATGGCTTCATAATATACGAACACGCGCACGTATATTATGAACACGACTGCCTGGGGGAGTCATCGGACCCATCTGCGATTAATGGCTCCAAGACAAACTCTGCTCGGCTTTGCCTATCAGGAAGTCAGCGAGAAGAGCGAGGAGCGCGGCGGCGAGTGCGCCTTCTAAGACAAAGGCCGGATTATCGCGGACCAGACCGGAGATTATAGGTGAACCCAGGCCTCCTGCCCCGACGACTGCCCCGATGGTCGCCGTGCCGATATTGACGATGACTGATATCCGTATCCCCGCCAGGATGACCTTAAGTGCTAGCGGCAGTTCGATCCGGCCCAGGATTTGCAGGCGGCTCATACCCATACCGGACGCCGCTTCGATAGTGTTTAGCGGGACGCCTTCCAAGCCGGCAATTGTATTTCGCAATATGGGGAGCACACTATATGTAAAGAGAGCGGTGATGGTCGGTTTGAACCCGAATCCCAGCAACGGCACGGCCAAAGCAAGAACCGCTACCGGAGGAAAGGTCTGTGCCAGCGAACTAAGTTCGTTAGCGATTCGCAAGAAATCTTTGCCCGCCGGCCGTGTAACGAAAATACCGATGCTCAAACCAACGATTATCGCGAGCGCGCTCGAGACAAGAACGAGCACCAGGTGTTCTCCGACGAGTTGGGACAGGTTTGCCTGCGGATAAAGGAAGACCTTCTCTCTTGGAAAGAGAAACCGTAAAAGCCCCTCCCATAGCGCCATGTTCGATATGAACGCCGCGAAGATGAGGACGGGGAGTACGGCTTTTACCAATTCACGCCCGCCTGTATGCCAAGCTCTCACGATGAATCACCCTCATCTGTGAAGTCGACGATATCCGCCATGCGTATCTCCCCTATCAGCAGCGTGTCGTCGTCGACAACGGCGAGCGTCTTTACGCCGTGCTCCAGCATCTTCGAAAGGGCGTCTTTGAGCGAGGTGTCGACATGGGCTGAGATCAAATCGGCATCCAGCTCGGTAAGCGCTTCATTAAGCTCCTTTTCCGTAGAGATTTTAGTCAGCTCGGCCCAGCCCCGCAGGCGCTTGTTCACATCGGTTACCCATGAGAACCGCCCCTTCTTGCGCATCTCATCGAGCGAGGTAGAGTAGTTGACCATGGTTATCGAAGTAGTCGGACGCATCAATTCGCCGACCTTGAAGCGTGAGAGACGTTTTAGCGCCCGGTCGACGCCGACAAAGTCATGGACGAACTTATTGACCGGAGCTGCCAGCATGTTCTCCGGAGTATCGTATTGAACCAGCTCCCCTGCTTTTAGAATCGCTATTTTGTCGGCTATCCTTATCGCTTCGTCTATGTCGTGAGTGACAAAGACGACCGTTTTATTGAGCGCCTTTTGTATCTTGACGAACTCGTATTGCAGGCGCTCCCGGTTTAATGGGTCGACCGCGCCAAAGGGCTCATCCATCAAGAGTATCGGCGGGTCCGCGGCGAGTGCGCGGGCGACGCCGACCCTCTGAGCTTCGCCGCCGGAAAGCTCGGAGGGATATTTTTCGCGGTATTTCAGCGCGTCGAGTTTGACGAGCTCCAGCAGCTCGTCTACGCGCGCCGCGACACGGCTCTTCTCCCATTTGAGCAGGCGCGGCACGACCGCTATGTTCTCGCCGACGGTCATGTGCGGAAAGAGGCCGATGCTTTGTATGACATACCCGATTCGCCGTCTGAGAAGCTCCGGCTTAAGCTCCGCCACGCTCTCGTTATCGATAAGAATGTCTCCGCTGCTAGGCTCTACCATGCGGTTTATCATCTTCAGCGTCGTGGATTTGCCGCATCCCGACGGCCCGATAAGGACGCATATCTCGGCTTTGCCTATAGTCATAGAAATGTCTTTTACCGCGAAGATGTCACCATATTTCTTCGATACGTTTATTAGCTCTATCATTGCCCGGCTCCCGAGATTCCCTTTGGTGTAAGTACCGATATGAGTGCTTGTAGTGCTGTGTCGGCAGCTAACGCTATAAAGATAATCGAGATAGCGCCGAGGAGTATCAAGTCGGGGGCCGCTTGTCCCAGACCTTGAAAGACGAATGTTCCCAAGCCCCCGGCCCCGATGAGCGCCGCTACCGTTGTATTTCCAATCGCCTGGACTGCGGAGGTTCGAATGCCGGTCAGCACGACCGGCAGCGCCAGCGGTATCTGGACTTTGACAAGCAACTGCCGGCGGCTCATTCCCATGCCGAGCCCGGCATCGATGACCCCGCGGGGGATTATGGTAAGGCTGGTAAACGTATTTCGCGTAATCGGAAGGAGCGAATATAGGGTAAGCGCGATGAGCGCCGGGGCCGTGCCGATGCCCTTGACGCCGAGCTGACGCAAGAACGGCACCGCATCCGAGAAATAGGCCAGCGGTGCTATCAAGAGACCGAACAGGGCCAGGCTCGGTATCGTCTGCACGAAATTGACAAATAAGAAGGCCGGTTTCTCCGATGCGCGGTTTTTAAACGCGATTATCCCGAGCGCAACGCCGATTACCGAGCCCATGCTCACGGCAATGCCTGAAAGCGTCAGGTGCTGGAGTGTCTCCGAGATAAAGCGAGCCTCATTATTGAAAAACTCCTTCGTAATGGATAGCTCATTGAAGAAGCCGCCGATAGTCAAGAGCGCCGCCCCGCCGAGACCCGCGTAGGTCGTTATGATTTTAAGAACGCGGTATTCGCCAAGATTTTGGCGTGCGGATATCAAAACGATATAAGCGGCTAGAGTGTTTAACCAGAAACCTGCGCCCAGTGATGTTCGTGAGAATGGGTTTTCGCTCGTGATAAGGTCGCGCGCGGCCGCCCCCGCGCAGATAAAGCCTGCGACAAGGAGAGCATTGGCGACAATGCCGACGAGGGCATTTCTA
>MELI01000026.1:21012-22908 GCA_001767575.1 Candidatus Aquicultor primus
AGCAAGTAAAACAGCACCGCCCACCAGCCTATGGCGCTCCAGAGAGCCAAGCTCTCGCCGCCGGCGAGCCTATTTGGACGGTAAGTTACGAAGCCCGGGATAGAAATGGAGAATAGGCCAAGCACAACACCGGCGAGTACAACTCTATCCAGACGAGATAATCGCAATGTCCGGCCCACTCCCCTGTCGGTCTCTATTTCTTCAAAAAGCCTTCGGAATCTAGATAGTCCTTAGCAACCTTAGCGGCATCCTGGCCTTCCATCGCGATTTTTCCGTTGAGGGCTTGTAATTTGACGAGGTTGAGCGATTCGAAGACCGGCTTTAATATATCCGCTATTTCCGGGTATTTGACCATTACTTCACCTCGGACCAGCGGGGCCGGCTCATAGACCGGTTGGACGCCCTTAGTGTCCTCCAGGACCATCAGCTCGAGAGCTGCCAGCGCACCGTCGGTACCGTAGGCCATCGCAAAGTTTACTCCATCGGTGCCCTCGGCGGCCGCTTTCTCGGTCTGCGCAGTGTTTCCGCCTGCCAGTATTACCAGCTGGTCTTTGGCCAGCTTGAAGCCGTACTCTTTTTCAAATGCAGGCAGTGCATCGGGTCTGCTGACAAACTCCTCCGAGCAGGCGAGCTTGACAAAGCCTTTGCGGTTGACGTATGCGGTAAAGTCCTCCATCGTCTTTATTTTCTCGGTCGCCGAGAGGTCTTTTCGTACCGCGATAGCCCAGGTATTATTAGCCGGCGCGGGGTCAAGCCAGACCAGATTGTTTTGCTCTTTGTCGAGCGCCTTGACGGTATCGAACGCTTTATCAGCATTTTTCCAGGTGTTGGGGTCGGTGTCGTCGAAGAAAAAGCCTCCGTTGCCTGTGTATTCAGGGTAGATATCTATTTCGTCGCTGATGATTGCTTTGCGGATGAGGTCGGTCGGTCCGAACTCTACCTTGTCGATGACCTCGAAGCCGTTATCTTGGAGCATCTCGATTATCATATTGCCCAACAGAGCACCCTCGGTGTCGATTTTCGACGCGACAATGACCGGTCCCTTCTTGTCGGCGGTTTGGTTTTGAGGTTGCCGGGACGCGCACCCGCTGTTTGCCAGCGCACATACCGTAAGCGCGAGAATCATAAGTGTTGTGATGTTGTTGATTAGATGTTTTTTCAAGTCGGCTCTCCTCTCCTTGCCATTGCCAACCATGATAGCGCTTGTAACGCAAAAAAACAAAACACGCTCTTCGTTCTACCCATTCGCAATTTACGGGAAACGTCAAATCCGGCCTTTCGCAAGGTGTCAGAGATGTTTCTGGACGATATGAAAAAGGCCTGGTGTATAGCACCAGGCCTGGTTTTCAAAATAAGCTCATCCTAAAGATTCAATTTCTGAACCAACGCATCGAGGTCTACGGCCATCGCCGATAGCTCTTGCGCCGATGTGGTTATCTCTTCGACCGACGCCGACTGTTCTTGTGCGGAAGCCGCTACCTCCTGGGACGAAGCCGCTGCTTCTTCAGAGGTCGCCGCAATGGATGCGACTGCTTTGACCACGGACTCGATAGAGGAACTCGCTTCGTCAGTCGCGGAAGTGTTCTCATCGGTGATTTTTGCGATGTCTTCCATAATCTCTTCCATGCCGATTGCGGCTGAACTCATACTGTCGATAGCGCCGGCTACTTTCTCTATCTGCGAGAAGACCGATTGAATCGCCGACATCATGCCTTCGATAGCCGTGCCGGCGTTTTGCGCGAGTTGCGCGCCGGTTTGCACTTCTTGCGTGCCCTTCTCCATGGCGGCAACCGCATCCATAGTCTCGTTTTGAATGCCTTTTATCAAATCGGCTATCTCACGCGTAGCCCGGCTTGAGCGCTCGGCCAGTTTTCGCACTTCATCGGCGACGACGGC
>MELI01000026.1:22917-26878 GCA_001767575.1 Candidatus Aquicultor primus
GCGCCGCCTCGATTGCCGCGTTGAGTGCGAGAAGGTTTGTCTGGTCGGCTATATCGTTGATGACCTCCACTATCTCACCGATTTGCTTAGATTTCGCACCGAGCGTCTGTACCTTTGAAGCGCTCTCTTGCGAAACCATCATGATTCTTTCCATTCCCGATATTGTGGCCTCGACGGCTTCACGGCCGTGATCCGCTGTCGCTGACGATTCGCTTGCAACGCCGGCCACTGTCTGTACCGACTTAGAGACGTCTTGAATAGCCGCTGACAGGTTTCCTAGCTGCGATTCCGCTTGGGCTACAGAGTCATGTTGAAAGCACGCGCCTTCGGAAACCCTGCTGATCGCCGCAGCAATTGAATCGGTTAAAGTTGCTGTTTGGGAGGCGGAGTTGGCCTGTTCGTTTGCCCCGCTCGCCATTTGCGATACTGCTGCGGCTATCTGGCTAGCTGCCTTCGAAATGCCGTCTGAGTTCTCAGTCAGTGTGTGGGATGAACTAGACAAGCGCTCTGAAGACTCATAGACGCTATTAAAAGATTCTTTTAGAGCCTTTAAGATGTTGGAATTGATGACGTATACGGCCAAAGCGATGAGGACGAAGGTCATAAGCAGCATGGCTGCTGTGAAGATATAAGCTATATTTTGGGTGCGGGCTTGTTCCTTGCGGCTGGTGTCCATCGCTTTTTCCGCAGCCACGGTCAGCTCTTTCAAAGCGCTCGTGGTCTTTCCGCCCGGTTTCACAAGATTGTCCGATGCTTCGTACAAGGATACGGCATCTTTACCGTTATAGCCTTTTACGAAGTCGTCCGTCGCTTTGATAACGGCCGCGCGCCCCCTCTTGAGCCCCTCGACATATTTCTTGTCGATATTAAGTGTGCCGGCTTCGACTACGGCCGATACCGCTTGCAGGTGCGTGCCGTTCTCCTTGACGATGTCTTTCATCTTTTCGCCGTAAGCCGGGTCTTTTGTATCGAGGAGTCTCGCTCCACCGTACCGGTAGCTTTCGAGATTTTTGCCTATGGTAAGCAGGTGCTCAATCGTTTGCCGGCCGACTTCGACCCGATCGTTCGCGAGCCCTATTTTGTTCATGCTATAAACAGAGAACATGCTGGCGATGATTATCGGTACGACCGTCAGTACGGAAGCTGCCATAATCGCGTGACCGGCTTTAATCCGTTTTAAGGATTGAAGATTAATTCGTGAAAATGTTTTTGGTTTACCCATCGTGTCCCTTTCTCTTACCGGCGACTCTTGCTAAACAATTTATGATATGTAGACATATTACACGGTTCATCCTTCAAACATCGGCTTGAAGTGCGATAACTTTAGATATTTGCGATAGTGACGCGCACTAGATTCTCTCTAGGCTACAAGGCGGAATTCGAGGCGGAAGTCGACGATATCAAGCCCAACAAGCTAGCAGGGTAACTTCCCCAGAAAAAAACCGCGGCGCTTAGACCGCGGTTTTAGCGTGAGCAGGTGGGCTGGTCCGTCAGTTACTGTAGTGTGCGAAAGCGAAGCTCGTTTAGAGCCTCGTCGCACAGGCGGAGAAACTTAGTCATTAACCACGTAGAAGGCAGCCTATCAACAATTGGAAGAAAAACAGCGTGGTTTTCTTCTGCCTTGGACCTAAAATTCGGGTCGCTTAAGAATTTTTCGACAAGACGTTCCTTAGCATCGTCGACATCGACCAGCGAGAGTATCGTGTCGACATCCCGCTGGTATGTCTCCAAATCCGACAGCGTACACGACATAGCCATACTACGTCCTCCTTATCGTCAGAGCCCCCTGCTTGTCACCCCATTGTGCTATACCCCCGTGCTTCCGAAACCGTCCGCCCCCCGTAGGGTTTCATCTAGCTCTTCGACGGGCGCGAACTCTATCCATTCGACTTTTTGTATTACCAACTGCGCTATTTTATCGCCTTTCGCGATACTGAAAGGCGTATCCTTGTCGGTGTTGATGAGGATGACCCCTATCTCCCCCCTATAGCGGCTGTCTATGAGACCGGGCGTGTTTACGATGCTTATGCCGTTCTTGATAGCCAGGCCGCTTCGAGGTTGGACGAAACCGGCATAACCGTCTGGTATGGCGATAGCGATTCCCGAAGGGATGAGCGCACGCTCGCCTGGAGGGATGGTTTGGTCGATGCGGCTTCTCAGGTCGCATCCGGCGTCGCCTTCATGCGCATAATGTGGAACGGGCAATTCCTCGTCGAGCATTTTTATGTCGATTCGCAAGCTTTGGCCTCCTTGGGTGAAAGTTTTTCCGCGTACCTTGCTTTAGATTATCGTAGCAGAATCTCAACGTTAGCGTAAGCGATAAGTCAATGTTCCGTCGGAGTATTCGCGGCCTGCTTTATACGAAGCTCAGTACGTTGTCAGCCACACGACAAATCAAGCACCTCACATCAAGCATATATAATACTAACGTGGACACAATGTAGCCCTCGCCGCCTACTTTTAGACACAATGTAGCCCTCGCCGCCTACTTTTAATCAGAAACGTCGCACATACGAATGTGTTAGTTATTCCCAGTAATGCTAAATATTGCTATTTTGATACCCCCGGCAGTATTGACGTTACCAGGCAAACGTTTAGAATAGGCTTTAGTGATATTACGGAAGCCAGGCAGGGGTATCCTTTCTGAAGCAACAAAGGGTGCCAAAAGAGTCCGGCAGGGATAGACCCCCTTAGTGTAGTATCGCTTGTTTTTAGCAGAGATTAGTGCCCTTATTCACAATATTAAACGCAGCCCTCATTTTGAAAACCTTAAAACCAAACCTGACCAGCAAAAAAGGATAGTATGGGTGTTTTTTACTCCATAGCAAGTCGAATACCTAACGTTCCCACTTTTTTAAAGTTTGTATAGTCTATTCCCTGTCGAAAGGAGGTGAAAATTTAATGAAAGATGTTATTAAATCGACTTCAACAAAAAAGGAGGTGAAAAATATGAAAAAAGCATTGGTTATTTTGATGGCTATCTCGATGCTCTTCGCGATGGGAAGCATGGCGCTTGCCGCTGGTGATATCGATCCTAACGAGTATGACTTGACTATCCCGCAAAACGGAAATCCCGCAAAGGATTACAGGTACTTCGAGGAAGGCGTAGCCGTTACCTCGGGTGCTTATAACGGCTCAACTCCAAGTGCAGCCAACGACTCAAGCACACACCCATATGGCACCTGGAACAGCCCGTTTACGGCTGGTGTTGATGGTTATAACTACAACGATGCCCAGGACTATATTGCAAAAGGCGCACAGTTCGATCAAAACACCGGCGCTGCTGTAACAGGCGCGACGGCTGCGGCTGACATAGTCTTTGCCTCAGGTCCGCACGGCGGTTACCTCACGTCCACCCACAGGTGCCGTGAATGCCACGCAGTCCACCGCGCAGCTGGTAAGTTCAAGTTGTTGCGTTCGGATACGAGGTTTGAGGCGTGCGATTGGTGCCACGGTACCGGCGCAGGTTCTGGTTACAACATCCAGATGGACAACGATGTTGACTTTACCACTGAGTATAACGTTGGTCACACGATGGGCTTCGGTGTTAGCACCGGAAAGTGGAAAGCACCAGATGATACCTACCCGGCATTTACGCCTAACTATTGGCAGGGTGGTTTCTCTTGCTTCGACTGCCACAGCCCGCACGCTAACCCATCAAGGATGCTCGGCTTCAACGACGCCGGAGATGCTTTAGGTATTGCAGAGGTTGCTGACAGCAGCCTCACGCAGGCTAGCCAAGTTCCGACCGGTAGAGTTTTCGGTATCGTAAACTCCGGCGGTGACGATTGGGCTGGCACACTCGTGAAGGCTAAGAACCCGCAGCGCACCAACAAGCCGTTCTGGCTCTCAGGTAGCTGGCTTCTGATAAAGAACCCGGACCGCGAGATCGCCTCGACGACTACGGCTAACGTAGGTAGCGGCATCTTGGCGCTCGGCGGCACATCGATGGCTAACGTCG
>MELI01000027.1 GCA_001767575.1 Candidatus Aquicultor primus
CCGGCAAGCTCTTTGGGAATGGTTACCGTTCCGCTATAGAGGCGCTTTTCCTCTTTGGCGATTTTGGCGTTAAGGCCTTCCAGGACATCCTCGTGCTTCTTGAGAATCGCGGACTCGTCGCGCAGCTTTTTAGCGACATTGGCATAGAGCGCCTCTATCTTTGCTACCTCGTCTTTTAACGCAAGGTAAGCAGCGCGCTCGGCCAGATTCGCTTCGCGGTAATCGAGCCCATCGATGTGTGAGTCGATTTCCTGAAGTTCGGCCAGAGTCTTGTAATCGTCCATAATCAGTCCTTATTCCATGGGCTTGTGTCTATCTCGGAGACCACGACCTCCACGTTCATGCCCGCCTCATATAAACGCCTTTGCAGCTCTCTTGCCAGTTCGGGCACGATAAGACGCTCGGTTTCGGCATGGCCGGCATCGACGAGGCCCAGCCCTATCGCTTTAGCGGCATGCGCCGCATGGTGTTTGATGTCGCCGGTGATAAAGACGTCGGCGCCGGCGGCTTTCGCTACACCGATAAGCTCGCCACCGCTGCCTCCGCAGACCGCTACCCTTCTCACCATCATGTCCAAATCGCCCGAAACCCGCAGTTCGCAATCGAGCTGGTCACTCCAGTGCTCAGCGTAATCGCGGAGCGAGCGCTGCTTTAGCATATTACCGACGCGCCCGAAACCCACACCCGGAGGCGGGGTTTTTACCTCGTACAGGTCGTAGGCGACCTCCTCGTAAGGGTGCACCTCGAGCATAGCGCCTATGACCCGCTCAACCCGGTCGGGGCTTACCAGCATCTCCAGCCGGTACTCGTCGACCTCGTTCAATTCGCTGACTTCTCCAAGGTACGGGTGCGCTCCGAGCATCGGGTAGAACGTGCCCTTCCCCTCGGTTCGAAACGTACAGTGACTATATTCCCCTATGACCCCGCTGCCCACGTTTCCCATCGCCGATATCAAATCGTCCACGTTCTCGCGCGGGACGAAGACCGCGATTTTGTACATCGGGATATCGCGCGCCTGCAGGAGCACCTGTATATCTTGGAGGCCGAGCACGCGGGCAAGCACATCGCTTACGCCATCGCGGGTTCGGTCGAGATTGGTGTGCGCCGCAAATACCGATATGCCGGCTTTCAAAAGCTCGGTGATCATGCCGCCGATATGGTCGTCGGCGATAACGCGCTCAAGATTTTGAAATATCAGCGGGTGGTGCGAGATTATGAGCTGCGTGCCCTTCGCTCTCGCCTCTTTGACGACTTCTTCTGTGACTTCAAGCGTTACCAGGACCTTATTGACGGAAGCTTGCGAACTACCCACTTGCAGCCCGACCCTGTCCTGGTCGGATTTGAGATACGCCGGTGCGATGCTGTTGATTATACCGGTTACTTGCGAGACAATCGCCAAATTAATCACCCCCATAATCAGTAGAATCATGGTAGCACAACGGGGGCGGGTTGAGTAGCTGGTTGAAGCCGGCGGTTTGCCGATCATGGGCCGAAGCGCCCCGCCCACCCTCTCTGAGCTTGCTTAATAACCAACCAAGCCCACGGTATGTTATTGCATCGTTTGATATAATGTGATTAGAGGCAAGTAATTAATTGCATAGGATTTAAAGAGTTCCCGTTCATTTTTTATTAAAAGAACGGGAAGAATCATCTTAGGAGAAAAAGGAGGTTGAATCCATGTTGTGTGAACGATGCAGTCAACGCCCGGCAACTGTTACCTATACGCAGATAAAGGGCGACAAAAAAGAAATGGCGCACGTCTGCGAGGAGTGCGCTCGCGAAGTCGGTATATTCCCGGGTTCACCCCTTGAGGATATGGGTGGCCTATTCGGCATGCCGGATTTTTCAAGGATGTTTCCGGAAATTTTCAAGCAACCCACAGGTAATATCTTAGAGTTGCTTTCGGAGAGCGCAATCGAGGCGCTCGACCTTGCCGCCAATGAAGCGGTAAGGCTTGAATTCAGTCATATAGGCACCGAGCACCTCATCCTCGGTTTGAGCCGGGAACCGGTGGGCTCGAAGCTGTTGATGAACCTCGGGGTCAACCTCGACGACTTACAGAAAGAGGTCGAGGACATGATTGGGCGCGGTAAAGGTGCGCCCGAGAAAGCGATTCCGTTGAGCCCGCGGAGCAAGCGGGCACTCGAGCTTGCCCACGAAGAGGCACGCTCGTCCGGTGAGCGATTCATCGGAGCCGAGCACCTTCTACTCGGACTTATCCGGGAAGATGAAGGTATCGGCGCACAAGTATTAAAACGGCGCGGTATAGATTATGGCCGCGCTAAACAGGAGGTAATGAACATGGCAGGGCAAGCAGAAATGCCCCCGATGGCAGCGGAGGCGCCGGGTAAAAGTACGACACCCGCGCTCGACCAGTACAGCCGCGATTTAAACAGTCTGGCTCGCGAAGGTAAATTAGACCCGGTTATCGGCCGTGGTAAAGAGATAGAGCGCATTATAAGGATTTTGAGCCGCCGGACGAAGAACAACCCGGCGCTCATCGGCGAGGCGGGCGTCGGCAAGACGGCCATCGCCGAAGGACTCGCGCAGAAAATCGAGGCCGAGCAGGTCCCGGAGATGCTCAGGGGCAAGCGAGTCATCGCACTCGACTTGGCCGGCATGGTCGCCGGCACGCGCTATCGCGGCGAGTTCGAGGAGCGTTTGAAGAGAGTGATGGATGAGATTCGCCAGCGAAGAGGCGAGATCATCCTCTTTATAGACGAGTTGCACACGATTGCCGGGGCCGGCGCGGCCGAGGGCGCAATCGACGCGTCGAACATGATTAAGCCCGCCCTCTCTCGGGGCGAGTTGCAGGTAATCGGCGCGACGACGCTCGACGAGTACCGCAAGCACATTGAGAAAGACCCGGCGCTGGAGAGACGGTTCCAGCCGATTATCGTGAGCGAGCCGACAGTCGAGGATGCTATCGACATCCTTAAAGGGCTGCGCGACCGTTACGAGGCGCATCCCCGCGTCTCCATCAGCGACGAGGCTATCGTCGAGGCGGTCGAGCTATCCGATAAGTACATCTCGGACAGGTTCTTGCCGGACAAGGCTATCGACCTAATCGACGAGGCGGGCGCGAAAGTGCGCTTGCAATCGACGGTCCCGCCGGTAGACGTCAAAGGCATGGAGGAAAAGCTCGAGGCCATCCAGCGCGAGAAAGACGCCGCGGTCAAGACCGAGGACTACGAGAAAGCGATGAAGCTGCGCGAGCGGGAGCAGACGCTCAAGGAAGAGCTGGAGAAGGCCGAGCGCGATTGGGAGCGTACTAAAGGCATGGCCGATTTGGGGGTCACGACCGAGGACATCGCCGAGATAATATCGAGCTGGACCGGGGTTCCGGCCAAGAAACTCGTCGAGGAAGAAAAAGCGAAGCTTCTCAGGATGGAGGAGACGCTCCACGAGCGGGTCGTCGGGCAAGATGAGGCTATCGAGGCCATCTCCGAGGCGATTCGCCGGGCGCGCGCGGGCTTAAAAGACCCGAACCGCCCCGTCGGCTCGTTTATCTTCCTCGGGCCGACCGGTGTCGGCAAGACCGAGCTGGCGCGCGCGTTGGCCGAGCACCTCTTCGGCGAGGCGGAGTCAATGGTACGAATCGACATGAGCGAGTATATGGAGAAGCACACGGTATCGCGCTTAATCGGCGCGCCTCCGGGCTATGTCGGTTACGAAGAGGCCGGTCAGTTGACCGAGCCCATCCGGCGCAGGCCGTATTCGGTCGTGCTCTTCGATGAGATAGAGAAGGCGCACCCCGATGTGCTAAACGTCCTGCTTCAGATAATGGACGACGGGCGCATCACCGACGCCAAGGGGCGCACGGTGAACTTTAAGAACACCATCGTCATCATGACGTCGAACATCGGCGGACACCTGATAAAGAAAGTGCCGGCAATCGGCTTCAAGCCGGTGCCCGAAGAGGAGAAGAAGTTTGAAAGGATAAAAGACCAGGTGCTGCGCGAGCTTGAGAAGAGCTTCCGGCCCGAGTTCTTGAACCGTGTGGATGAGATAATCGTCTTCCACCCGCTCACGAGCGAGCAGATACGCGTAATCGTCGATATCCTGATGAAACGCGTCAGCCGCGAACTCAAAGCGCAACAGATAGCGCTGGAGCTGACCGAAGAGGCCAAAGACATCCTCGCCAAAGAAGGCTTCGACCCCCTCTTGGGCGCGCGCCCATTGAGGCGGACGATTCAGCGACGGATTGAAAACCCGCTGGCATCGAAGCTCTTGCGGGGCGAGTTTGCTGAGGGTGACGTGGTTGTGGCGAGTGTTGAGAATGGGAAGATTGTGTTTGGGAAGAGGGCTGGTGGTGCTGAGGCTTCGGGTGAGGCTATAGCTGGTGGCGACGAGGTTGGTGCTGGTTCGGCGGAGGCTGGAGAGGCTGGTGGCGAGAACACCGGTGAGGCCGATGCAGGGCCGGAGGAGGCTGCTGATGGCGGAGAGCCAGAGGTGTAAGAGCTGAAAAAGATATGAATAGATGTGTAGCTGAACTGCTACGTTACCAGGGGCGGACTCTTAATCCGCCCCTGGCGGCTTCTAATTTGGGCCAACTGTCAGGTAAACTCTTAACTTTTACAAGTATTGTCGGGAACAAGAAAGGTTACAGTTTCATCTCCAACGCTTAGATTATGTTCTATATCGCTTTCTATCTCGAAGTCTACGTCCGTCGCCAAGACTTCTTACCTTAACCGTATTTGACCCTGCTGTGTCGACCTTGAAAACGGTGTCCTAATAAACAGCAGTGTCTTTACCGCTATTTGCATCTGGTTTGCTGTTCTCCTGTAAGCTCAGAGACGCTGCTAACGGTTCCACTTACAATGAGTTTCGTTTGTCAAAACCTACTACTATCATACTATACGTGTTTTTAATATTGCCGTATGCGATTTATATTGATTGACTAAGAACTAAGACAGCGCTGTCCTCTCAGACTTAGTATTGGAGGTACTCAACTAGCACAAGGAGTAGAAGCCATGAAGCGTTTGTTTTGGCGCAGTTTTGCGCTAAGTTTAGCATTGCTTGTAATTGTTTTACCAACAAATGCGTTTGCCCTGCCTTGGGGTGAAGCGGCGTACGCCACAAACTCTACCGGTGGCGATACATGGGCATATGGTACTTTTTCAAGGAACTGGGTGATGTCGCAGCCACACCTCGACCCCGGCGGAAAGCATGTTAACTCGATATACGTTCGATATGATCCTCAAAATATCATTGAGCTTGGCTGGTCTAGGAGTGACCCTGAAGAATCAACTAATCCACAGGGATTTACAGTGCGCTCAAAGAACGGTAGTTATGAGCCGGTGGCGCTTGGTGCAATAACAGAAGGACAATATGCTAATTTTCAGATCAATATAGTATCTGGCACGTACAACTTTGAGACTTGGATCAACGGTGTTCGCATGTATACCTGGACAAGTTGTGGATTTAATTTTGGCAAGACAAGGGTTGGTAGTGAGCGTGTAAATGGAGGTTCGGCAGGCGATTCTAACTATGCCAACTTCCAAGAGTTAAAATACAGGAACAGCAGTGGGGCCTGGGGTTACTGGTACCATATTAACGATGAATACCTGGTTGTTAGTGGAAAAACCCAAGAAGATATCTGGTATGATGTTATTCCAAATGATGCTAGGCATAGCCTCTATATAAATAATTAACATGATCTTACTTAACATCTGCGTAATAGTACACTAATAGTGTTAAAGGTGGTTCTGATGAATAATATTTTAGGCAAGAGAAACTACATGCTACGTGCTGTCATATTACTAGCGGTAGTTGTGGCAGTCACGTCAGCCGTCGTTAAGGTAGACATTTCGCATTCTCAAAAGATGGCAACAGTTGCTGTAAAGCAAAAACAGGAAGGAATAGCATCAAAAGCGATGCTGCCTGGGGCTAGCGCGAAGAGTGCGGATAAAAGCCGCGACGAATCCGTCAAGCATGGGAAACTGCTTATCGAGAGCGGGAACGGGATGAGTGATTTTGGAACTAAGGTGTCAGGTGCAGAAGAGGCACTATCAAAAATCCAAGCCAAACCTAAATTGCCTGACGTTACGGTTGCTGGTAATCCTAAGGCCGTATATGTTTTGGGTGCGCCTACATCCGACCTGGAAGGCATAGGTTTTGAGTATGACAACGGTATAGAAATATATATTCGTCCAAATAAACACCCGGCGCCCGATTATAATGATGATGTAAAGAGATTCTCTCGTGTTAGCCTTGTCGAGATAAACGGGTTCAAGGGTACTGCCGCTGATTTTGACAAGAAAGTGCTTCCGATAATTGGTGAAGTGTCAGAAGTCTCCGCTGTGGTTTGGTACGAGGAGGATGGCACAGAATATCATATTTATGGTGATAGAGACGGACGCATTAGGCTAAAAGATTTGTTGCCGATAGCGCATTCCATGCGATAGTAGGAGGTTGGCACAGAAATCAATGAGAGAACACCCAGGGGAGCTATATGGCTCCCCTGGGTGTTCTAGGGCACGTTGTATCCTATGCGTCCCAAGCTATTGTAATTCGCGCGCTCTGTTCATCTCTCGGGTTCATCTCTCGTAAGCTGCTTAACTCGACGACTACAAAAAACAGCCCAGTTCAACTGAGCTGTTTCTAATCATATATCGCACAAGCCCGTGAGCGTCTATGCTATATCTTGCACCATCTCATCTGCAGTCGGCACAACCAAATAGCGTTCGCGGATGGCTCGCAGGGAGAAGAGCTTCCTCTCAGCCAGCGCGAATATCGCGCT
>MELI01000028.1:0-6618 GCA_001767575.1 Candidatus Aquicultor primus
CGAGACCGAGCAGACAATCGGCGCGCAAAACCTGCTGCGGCTCCTTAAAACGCAGCTTGAGAGCGCGGCCATAGCAAAAGTCGGGCACGACTTAAAGCAGGTCATGCTCGCACTCTGGAACGAGGATATAGACCTCGGCGGCATAGCATTCGACACCGAAATCGCCGCATACCTCATCAACCCCGACCGCTCGTCATATCCGATAGAGGAGCTGGCCGCAATCTATCTCGGCATGGTTCTCTCGGGCACGACCGGCGATGAGCGCCTCGCGCTGGAGGCGGTCGCGAACCTGCGCCTGAAGCCGAAGTTCGAAGAGATCCTCGAAGAGCAAAACCTAATCAAGCTCTTCAACGAGATAGAGATGCCGCTTATACCCGTTCTCGCCGGGATGGAGCATGAAGGGGTAGGTATAGATACCGACTACCTCAACGACCTCTCTAAAGAGACGGAGCTCCTCCTCGAATCGATAGAAAACGAGATCTACTCTCTTGCGGAGCAGGAGTTCAACATCAACTCCCCGCAGCAACTAGGCGTCATCCTCTTCGAAAAGCTCGGCCTGCCGAAGTCGAAGAAGACCAAGACCGGCTATTCGACCGACGCAAACGTCCTGGCAAAATTGCTCACCGTCCATCCCATAGTCGAGAAGATTGTAAGCTTCCGAGAGTTGGCCAAGCTGAAGTCTACCTATATAGACGCGCTCCCGAGGCTCGTCAACCGTAAGACCGGCAAGATTCATACCTCGTTCAACCAGACGGTAACGACAACGGGGCGTCTCAGCAGCAGCAACCCGAACCTACAAAATATCCCGATCCGCACCGAGCTTGGCTCGCGCATGCGCGCCGCGTTTATCCCGTCGCGCCCCGGAGAACTCTTTCTATCGGCCGACTATTCCCAGATAGAGCTGCGCCTTCTCGCGCATTATTCAGGTGAAGAGGTCCTTATAAGGGCGTTCGAAGCGGACAAGGATATTCACGAGGCGACGGCGATAGAGGTCTTCGGTGTCTTGCCCGAGCAGGTGACATCGCAGATGCGGCGTATCGCCAAGATGGTCAATTTCGGCGTGCTCTATGGAATGAGCGCGTATGGGTTATCCGACCGGCTCGGCATCCCGGTGGGCGACGCGCGTACCTTCATCGACAAATACTTCAAGAGTCTCCCTAAAGTCGAGGAATTTATAGCAAAGACAATAGCCGAGACGAAAGAGAAAGGCTACGTCGAAACGCTCCTCGGTCGAAGGCGCTATATCCCCGAGCTCAAAAGCAGCAACGGCAGGATTCGAAGCCTCGGCGAAAGGTTTGCGGTAAATGCGCCGCTACAGGGTAGTGCCGCCGACATCATAAAGCTGGCGATGGTCCGGGTAGACAAAGAGCTTGAGGAGCAGGCATTCCAGGCGAGAATGGTCCTGCAGGTCCACGATGAGCTTATCTTCGAGACATCCGAGGGCGAGCTGGATGCGTTGAGCTTGATGGTCAGGGATATCATGGAGCATGCGTTCCCGCTGAGCGTACATCTCAAAGTCGATGTTTCTTCAGGTTTTAATTGGAAAGAAGCGAAATAGAATTGCCAAACCGCTTTATTTAGCTTAAGCTATATACCAGCAAGGTGAAAAAGCAGTTCAACTAGAGGAATTCTTGCGGGTAAGCGGCGATGCCGCGTGGATAGAAAGGAAAAGTGGAGTTGAGGGCAGACTGAACAAGTTCGTCTTTTCCCGAGATAACACAGAGTCCATGTCGCACTTTAATTACCGTTAGGACGTATATCCCGCAGCCACCTCTGGTGGTATTTTTGTTTTTAATCGCCTATTGCTAAAAATTTGGGAGGTTTTAGATTAATGTCCGAAAAAGAACTAGTTGATAACCCGGAAAGCTACATGATCATGAACGAGGACGGAGTACTCGTTCCCGATTACGATCAAACCATCAAGGTCTTCGATGATGGCGACATTGTCGTCGGCGAAGTCGTAAAAGTCGACCGCGATGAGGTCCTCGTAGACATCGGCTACAAGTCGGAAGGCGCGATTCCCGCGAGGGAGCTGTCGATTAGACCCGATGCCGACCCCTTCGAAATCGTCAAGGTAGGCGACCGCATCGAAGCGCTTGTCCTGCAAAAAGAGGATAAAGAAGGAAGGCTCATTCTCTCGAAGAAGCGTGCCGAGTATGAGCAAGCATGGATTAGAATCCAGGCGCTCGCAAATACCAGCGAGACGATTGAGGGAAGCGTCATCGAAGTCGTAAAAGGTGGGTTGATAGTCAACATCGGTTTAAGAGGGTTCTTGCCGGCGTCGCTAGTCGACTTGAGACGAACAAAAGACCTCCATCAATTCATCGGCCAGACCATGGAATGCCGGATTATCGAAATGGATCGCAACAGAAACAACGTGGTTCTTTCGAGGCGTGCGGTTCTTGAGGAGGAGAAGAAACACGAGAAGGGCAAACTCCTCGAGAAGATAGTCAAGGGAGCGGTGCTCGAAGGCAAAATCTCGAGCATAGTCGACTTTGGAGCATTCGTCGACCTTGGCGGCATAGACGGACTTATCCACATCTCGGAACTCTGCTGGAACCATATCGACCACCCGTCAGAAGTCGTGGCAGTCGGTGACGATGTCAAAGTCCAGGTTCTGGATGTTGACTTCGAGCGCGAGAGAATCTCGCTCGGGCTTCGCCAGACGCAGGAAGATCCCTGGAGACAAAAGGTAGGCAGCTACAACGTAGACCAGCTCATAACAGGCAAGGTAACAAAGCTCGTGCCGTTTGGCGCGTTCGTCGAAATAGAAGAGGGCCTCGAAGGTCTCATCCACATCTCGGAACTTGCGCACAAGCATGTTGAGATGCCGGAAGAAATCGTCAAGGTCGGCGAGAGTGTCGATGTTAAAATCGTCGGTATCGATGTCGACAAGAGAAGGGTAAGCTTGAGCGTCAAGCAGACCCTTCCGGCACCGGACGATTCTAAGGCAGAGGCTGAAGCGGAGACAGATAATGTCGAAGAAGCCGACGTTGAAATTGTAGTCGGCGAAGAGGTAGAGATTACCGCAATCGAGACTGGCGAAGAAGAGGTAGTCGTCGTTGAGGTTGTAGCTGAAGAAGTTATAGTCGAGGAAGCTGCGGTCGAAGAAGTCGTCGAAGAAGTTGTCGAAGAGGCTGCGGCTCCTGCGGAAGCTGAGGAAGCAGTGGCAGATGAGACAGCTGTGGAAACCGTAGAAGAACCGGTTGTCGAAGAAGTCGCCGTCGAAGAAGCCGCAACGGAAGCTGTTGAAGAAGTAACTGAAACAGCGGCTGAAGAAGAGGCGACAGTTCCGGTCACGCCGGGGTCGCTCGAGGACGTGCTCAGCCAAATGAAGAAAGAGCACCCCAAGAAAGGGTCGGGCGCGGAGTAAGACGCAAAATTTCAAGGGCCTTGCATTGCAGGGCCCTTTTTTAATTTGGTCTTTGTGCTGTCGGCCGATTAATAATCGCCACACAAGGACGGTAGTTCGCCGGCGCATCTGATATAGTGTTCAATATGAACAGATGGTGGCAGGTCGCACTCTGGGCGGCCCTTATTATTATTCTCTCAGTCGGTCCTACCGGCCCGGAGGTCAGCGAGTTCTGGCCTTACGCCGTACATTTTTTTGAATATGCGATTTTAGGGATACTTCTCTTCAGAGCAATCGTCTATACTTGGAAGGTGGTCGCCGGATTAAGCGCTATTGCGGCCATCGCGGTCGCGTCGGCATATGGCGTGGCCATGGAGTTGGTCCAACTATCGCTAAGTTACCGGGGTTTCGGCTACGATGATATCGTCACGAATTGTTCCGGTGCCGCTCTCGGGCTGGTCGTCTGGCGACTCGGTTTCAAGCGTGACCATAAACATGGGGAAGAGCGGGGTTAGGCCTGTTCTGTGCTGGGGATTGTCATGAAGATTATCGGTGTAACCGGGCCAATAGCATCGGGCAAGTCGGCAGTGACAGCGCTCCTTAAGGAAAAAGGGGCGCATGTTATCGATGCGGATATAATCGCGCGCGAGGTCGTCGAACCGGGCAGGCCGGCATGGACGGATATCGTAGAGTATTTTGGAGAGAGCGTGCTCCGGCCCGACCAAAGCATAGACCGGCCCGAGCTGGGCAGAATCGTCTTCGGGGATGCCAAGCAGCTATCGATTTTAAACGAAATCGTTCACCCGCGCGTAATGGAGGAGGTTGATAGCCGCCTTCGCGAGCTGGCGGGGACAAACAGCCCGGATGCGGTCGTAGTCATCGACGTGCCGCTCTTAATAGAGGTCGGCATGAATAAGCGTTGCGCACACACAGTGCTAGTGATAGCGGACGAAGATGTCCGGTTGGAGCGCCTTCTCAAGAAAGGCCTTTCCAGAGAAGAGGCCGAAAGTCGTGTCGACGCGCAGCACGGTAAGGACGCCCTTGCAAAATTCGCGGATATGGTCATAGTAAATAACGGAACTTTAGATGAACTCAAAGAACAAACGGAAGCACTATGGAAAGTAATTCAAGCTGACAGCCGATGATTGTCACTATCGGTTAGCATATTAGGACGAAGCAATGAGATTATCCAAAATCGCAATAATCGTAGTAATACTGCCCTTTTTTGTCATCATGTGGTATCAGTGGTCTTTTACCGACAAGTTTGACCAGGTATTCTACCCCCTTGAATACAAAGAGGAAATAAGTCAAGCGAGCAAGAAATATTCGATAGACCCCTACTTGATAGCGGCGATGATATATGAGGAGAGCAAATTCAATCCGTCTTCCGAATCCCAGGCGGGTGCGGTAGGTTTGATGCAAATCATGCCGGATACCGGACGGTGGGTCGCGGGTAAGCAAAAGCGCAGCTTTCGTGCAGACGATTTGCTTGACCATAGGGTAAACATCGATATGGGTTGCTGGTATTTTAACTACCTGCGCGATAAATACGGTGACGAGCGCCTGGCGCTGGCCGCATACAATTCCGGGCACAAAAACGTCGACCGTTGGCTTAACGATGGCTTGCATAACAATATAGATGATATGCTCGAGGCAATCCCCTTCGAAGAGACGCGGCTGTATGTTCAGAAAGTGACGAAGACGAGAGAGCAATACGCCGAGATATACAGTGGCGAGTTTGAGTAACACCACACCTCAAACGGCGAACAAGTCATACGAATCAGCGCTAACTTTATTAAGCATGTAAGGGTATTTGCCGATATTCTGAGCATGTTACCAGAGGAAATCAATTTCACAAGCCTGGTCTGACCTGAGTTTACTGAGCTTGTACAGCCCGGCGTAATCGTTAAATTGGAAAACAGGAGCGCGTTTGCGCTCTATAAGTTTGTGTCTTTGGCCCCCGATAAGACAATCGTCTGCAAGGTAGTCGACGATGTCCTCTCGTCCGGCTGCGAGGTAGGGGCCCTCGTCAACATTATCCGGCCCACAAGCGAAGGAAGCTGCGCGATGCCCGCCAAAATAAGTGCTATCAAGGATAACGGGCGAACCATTTTGCTGGTTCCGATGGGCCGGCCGACCAAAGTTCAGCGTCGCGTCTTTCCCAGGGTTATCGCTGAGGGCGGCGTCAAGCTCAAGCTGGAGTTCGACAACAGCAACAGCCTCTACAAAAGTATGCAGGTCTACGACATCAGCGGTGGCGGCATAGGTTTGACGATATATTCAAAAAAAGCAATCTTTATCGGCCAGCGCGCGAAGCTTGAAATCGAGTTTCACATGTATAAAAACAAGGTACAGGCGCGAGGCGAGGTCGTCCATTGCTCACAGCGCAACCAGGGTTCACGCGAGTTTCTAATAGGAGTCGTGTTCGTGCAGATAAGTGAAGGAGACCAGGAGGTTGTACTGGAGTTTGTCGCCGCTGAGATGCAGCGGCAGATGGTTGCAGGCAAACTAAAAGAAAAGAGCATAAGCGCCGCCGAGGCGGGAGAGATTGAACACGAAGAACAACCCACGCAACCTGCCTGCGAAGAACAACCGGCACCACCGGCCCAAGACGACCAGCCCGAAGAAGATGAGCAGCAGCCGGACGAGCTGCCGTTAGCGGTCTAAATACTAAAGTCGAAAGGTTCTCCGCAGTCGCCGAAAAGGCGGCCTTTTGAATTCCTTCGATTATTCAAGCGCTCCGCACATCGCCGGTTGCCAAGTGTAAAAACCTCTCAAATCCCGTAGAATAGAACTACTATGAGCGATATTAACAACTTTAAAATCGAGGCCCCTTACGAGCCTAAAGGGGACCAGCCACAAGCAATAGAGAAATTGGTCGCAGGCGTCAAGGGCGGTAACCGCTACCAGACACTCCTCGGCGTTACCGGCTCGGGCAAGACCTATACTATGGCCAAGGTCATCGAAAACATTGGGCGCCCCACGCTGATAATCGCGCCCAACAAGACCCTTGCCGCGCAGCTCTGCAATGAGTTCAAGTATTTCTTCCCGACAAGCGCGGTCGAATATTTCGTAAGCTACTACGACTATTACCAACCCGAGGCCTACATCCCGCATACCGACACCTACATCGAGAAGGACTCATCCATAAACGACGAGATTGACAAGCTGCGGCACGCCGCTACCAGCGCGCTCTTTACCCGCCGCGACGTCATCATCGTCGCTTCGGTCTCCTGCATCTACGGCCTCGGCTCACCCGAGGATTA
>MELI01000028.1:6709-7044 GCA_001767575.1 Candidatus Aquicultor primus
CGAGGCGATGTCTTGGAGATATTTCCGGCCTATGATGAGATAGGTATCCGTGTCGAGTTCTTCGGGGATACGGTCGAGCGAATCGTCAGCATCGACCCGCTCACCGGCGAAATCCTCAAAACCCATGAGCATATGTCGATTTACCCGGCGACCCACTTCGTCACCGTTGAAGATAAGATAGAGCGGGCGCTCACCTCCATCCAGAACGAGATGGTAGACCGCATAATAGAGTTGAAAGAGCAGGGGAAACTCTTGGAGGCACAGCGGTTGGAGCAGCGCACCAAATTCGACCTCGAGATGCTTCGCGAGGTCGGCTACTGCAACGGTGTCGAGAA
>MELI01000028.1:7153-8040 GCA_001767575.1 Candidatus Aquicultor primus
CCGCAGCTAAACGGCATGTATAACGGGGACCGTTCACGCAAGCTCACCCTTGTCGAGCACGGCTTCCGACTGCCCTCGGCGGTCGATAACCGCCCCTTGCGCTTCGAGGAGTTTATCGAGAAAGTGCCGCAAATAGTTTTTGTAAGCGCCACGCCGGGGCCGTTTGAGGCGCAGGTCAGTGAACAGGTCGCCGAGCAAATCATCCGCCCGACCGGTCTGGTCGACCCCGAGGTCATAGTGAAACCGACCGGAGGCCAAGTCGACGACCTCTTCGATTTGATAAAAGCGCGCACCGACAAGAACGAGCGCGTGCTGGTGACCACGCTCACCAAGAAGATGGCCGAAGACCTTACCGACTATTACTTCGAGATGGGGGTCAGGGTCCGCTACCTCCACTCCGACATCCAGACCCTGGAGCGCGTGAAGATATTGACCGATCTGCGGCGCGGCGATTTCGACGTCCTCGTCGGCATAAATCTGCTTCGCGAAGGACTCGACTTGCCCGAAGTATCGCTCGTCGCCATCCTAGACGCCGACAAAGAGGGCTTCCTGCGCTCCGAGCGCTCGCTCATCCAGACAATCGGGCGCGCCGCCCGTAACGTTAGCGGCCAGGTCGTCATGTACGCCGACTCCGTGACCGATTCCATGAGCCGCGCGATAAACGAGACGAACCGCCGCCGCAAGATACAGAAAGATTACAACGAGGCGCACGGCATCGAGCCCGCGAGCATCCGCAAGGCCGTGACCGATATCATCCAAAGTGTTGTAGCTGAATCGAGCATGCTCTATAAGGCCCGCAAGGACAGCGACGAGATACAAAAGATACCCCTCCAAGAGCTCCAGAGCATCATCCGCGCGCTCGAAGACGAGATGCGAACCGCCGCCGA
>MELI01000028.1:8053-10125 GCA_001767575.1 Candidatus Aquicultor primus
GAAAAAGCCGCACTCCTTCGCGACGAGATGTTCGAACTACGCAAAGACATCGACGAGATGGAAGGCCTAGGCGCCATCGGCAAGCAGAAACGCCCGGATTTGAGGATTGTGAAGTAGTAACCGTTATCCTGCTATATTCCGCCCTGAGCTGGAGACTTGTGTGTAGTCGAGTCCGAGTAAACCATTAATGGTTGACACATCAAACGTCAACCGAGGTCAGTTTAATGGATGAGAACTGGTTGATGGCTCGAGTCGTGTTTACCGCGGGAAGCACAATAAACTACGCCACTTATTTCTTCTGGTAACAGCAGGGCACCCATCTTTGCACCGCTCTATTACCACTCAAGCGTGGGCCAAGCCTATAAAGCAAAAGGCGACCTAAATGATTAGCCATTTCCGAATCAGGGTATAAGCTGTTGCAGCCGAGACATGGAATCGCTAAAAAAAACACCGCATGGGGTATAATATTAGTGCTGTTTGTGCTATGCTAATACAATAATATTTATAAGTACTTGAAAGAAGTTTAGAACGACATATTACCTGCTAGATTAGCTAAGCATCGTTTCATATAATGTAGTGCTGGTGTAGTAGATGCTCTTTATTAGCTTCAGCTCATAGTAAGCCCCCTTAGTAATCTTTAGAGTTTTGATAATAATTGAAGATTACTAAGGTTTTTAGCGTGCTATTATTTGCAGCTTTAAATGCAGCTTCCTTTGAAATAGCATATTAAAGTCTATCTCACGACAAAGGAGGTGAAACATGTTTAGAAAAAGCTTAGTCGGCTTGATAGTCGTTGCTTCGCTTTTCGTTCTCACCGGTACAGCCATGGCTTTGCAGGACCCGTCAGGCGGTAAAGGTAACATCGTTCCGAACCAACATACGAAAGTAACCGGAACGTTGAACCTTAGCGGCAATGGCAATTACAAAGAGTACGTCCAGGGCATCGATGTGACTACCCCCTATACAGACTCTTTTAACATCAGCGCGCATGTGCAGGGTACCTGGAATAGCCCGTATACGGCCGGCATCGATGGCTACAATTACAACGACCCGCAAGATTATGTGGCGGCTGGCGACCAGAACCCGGCAAACGCATACAGGTTCCAGTCCGGCCCGCACGGCGGCTACCTCACGTCCACCCACAGGTGCCGTGAGTGTCACGCAGTCCACCGCGCAGCCGGTAAGTTCAAGTTGTTGCGTTCGGATACGAGGTTTGAGGCGTGCGATTGGTGCCACGGTACCGGCGCAGGCTCGGGCTTTAACATCCAAATGGACAACAACGATGGCTATACCACTGAGTATAACGTCGGTCACACCATGGGCTTCGGTATCGAGAACGGCAAGTGGAAAGCACCGGATGATACCTACCCCGCATTTACGCCTAACTACTGGCAGGGTGGTTTCTCCTGCTTTGACTGCCACAGCCCACACGCCAACCCGGCAAGGATGCTCGGCTACAACGATCAAGGTGTGGTCCAGGGTCTTGAATGGGCTGACCCAGACTACTATGGCGGGCAAACGAGGTATTACAGTATCGTCAACCCCGGGCACGGCGCTGTTACGGACGGCCCCGGGGATACCATCTTGTGCGTCGATTGCCATAAGCAAACACTTGATGGCAGTGGCGAGTTCCTTGAAGGATATCCGACAGCTGTACCGCTGTACCAGGCGGGTAGCTGGCTCCTACTTAAGAACGCCGATCGCGAAATCGCCGTGACGAGCGAGACAATCGATTACTTCAGGGTTGGCAATGCGGAAGGACAAGCGGGAACAATGGAGACGATGAGTATTGCTGCCGGGCAAGAGATTAGCGACTTGGTCTTCGCCTATTCAGAGCTGGTAGGTGGCGAAGCATCGGTTACGGCTGGACAACTCCACCAGTTCGATACTGAAACAGCGTATCCCGTAAACAAGATTCCAATCGATTGGAATACACCAATGGGTATCGCTAAGTCGCCTGTGGGCAATGCGGCGATGACTGTTCGTACATATCTTGCGACTGTGCCCGACCACGCAGGCGTTTGGAATGTCAACGAGTTCTGTACCGACTGCCACGATGGAAACTCGGGTCT
>MELI01000029.1:0-9381 GCA_001767575.1 Candidatus Aquicultor primus
CCGACTATAGCCGCCTTCCCGTGTCGTGAAAACAACGAGTATCCCGCGCTCAGCATGGAGTGCCTTCGATGTGTATAGACTAGTTCCTTCGACCGTCTCACGCATCAACCCATAATCCGAATAGTCATCGTTATTGTCGCCCCTAAGGTCTCCCATATTTTACACCTTCAAGAAAACGGCCGTCCGTGAAATATTCAACATTATTCAACGCGGTCACGCCGGCATCCGCTTTATCCCCGCTTAATGAAAAACCGCCTGCGTCAGCGGGCGGTCTCAAATTCTTTTTTCTTGAAGCTCTCGCAAGCGCGCTCTATTTTTTGCGCAAGAACGTCGGTATGTCGAGGTCTTCAGTATCGAACGTCGGCATCGATAACGACTCATCCATGGATTTCGGGACAAACTCGAGTTTCTCGTGCTTCCTGATATCAAAGCCCGTCGCGATAACGGTCACTCTTACTTCATCGCCAAGCGTATCGTCTATGACCGCACCGAATATAATGTTCGCTTCCGGATGCGCCGCATTGGCGATGACTTCCGCAGCTTCATTGACCTCGAAGAGACCTAGGTCCGAGCCGCCTGATATATTGAGCAGAACGCCCTGCGCGCCTTCAATGGACGCTTCGAGCAGCGGGCTCGAAATAGCGGCTCTCGCCGATTCGACGGCTCGATTGTCGCCGCTCGACACTCCGATGCCCATAAGCGCCGAACCAGCATTAGTCATAATCGTTCTGACATCCGCGAAGTCGAGATTTATGAGGCCCGGAACTGTAATCAAATCGGTGATGCCCTGCACGCCTTGCCTGAGGACATCGTCTGCCATTCTAAACGCCTCTATGATCGAGGTCTTTTTCTCGGCGACATGCAAGAGCCTATCGTTGGGAATAATTATGAGGGTGTCGACTGTCTCGCGCAGGCGCATGATTCCTTCGTCCGCTTGCATCGAGCGCTTCCTGCCTTCGAAGCTAAACGGCCGTGTTACGACACCGACAGTCAACGCTCCGATTTCTTTCGCTATTCCTGCTATTACCGGAGCCGCTCCCGTTCCCGTACCGCCGCCTTTTCCGGCGGTGACAAAAACCATGTCCGACCCTTGGAGCGCCTCTTTAATATCTTCACGGCTTTCTTCAGCCGCTTGGTAACCGACTTCAGGATCAGCACCGGCGCCTAGACCCTTCGTTAGGTTTGCTCCTATATGAACCTTATAATCGGCATCGGACATCAACAAAGCCTGGGCATCGGTATTGCAAGCGATGAATTCAACGCCGCGAAGCCCGGCTTCAATCATCCGGTTCACCGCATTAGTGCCGCCGCCCCCTACTCCGACTACTTTTATCACAGCCAGGTAATTGGCGCCCGCATCTAACATCATAATGTCCCCCCTGTTAATGCCTCTACTGTTACTTGATGGTTTACTGTGTATACCTCTGGTGCAGATACAGTGCTAGGTGCTCTAAACCTTGGGACTAACCTTACCCTATTCAATACTCAAATGCAACCATCTTTTTTATTTTGGCGCACCTAGAAATATTAACCAAATACTTCTGGATTTGAGTAAACTATACAATCTACCAGGAACTATGTTTCGGAACAACAAACACGCCGCCAGCCCGACGTACTTTGGCCTGTACGAAAATCGCAGATAAAGCGCTTGCTTAAATTTTTGGATGTTTTCATCAGCACTTTGGTCGAATCCGAGGCAGGATTTCGCATCAAAAACGGTTCGAGGTTCAGGGCTTGTCGACTAGAAATCGACGACCGCCGGCATCGTCGTTCCAGGCAAGCGGCAACGCCGGCCAGCAAAGGTCGTTAAACCGGTTTACGGCATTGAGTCGATGCGTTTTACGACCGGGTCTGATTTAGGGTAATTGCGGATATCTATCTGAATTACTTGTTTCCCTTGTTTGCTGATTATCGTGTCTAAAATCTTGTTCTTGTCCCTGGCGTTCTCGGCACTGCCGAAGAGAATCTCGACGTTGTCTTTGTTATACAAGGTCAGCTTGTCGATTGACGAAGCCGATATGAGATTGATCGATTTCTGAAAAGCCGGACTCATCTCTTTCAGGCAGTTCATAGCGTTTTCAAGCGACCCGTTCAAGAGGCGCCGTCCTACCTTCATTTTGCTGACAGGTAAATCGGTGATAATGGGAACGTTTATGCCTTCGGCATATTGGCGCTCCGCTATGATAAAGAGCTCTTCGTCGACGAGAAAGAACTTTCCGGTGTGAGATATCAGCGCTTTGGGCACGCGCTCATCCACAACTATCTTGAGTGTATTCGGTAAAGCCCGTCTTACGACTACGCTCTTTACCCACGGGTCTTTCTCGATTTTAACCTGCAGCTTGCCTGTGGGCACGCTCAACAAATTAGTGTTCTCGTTTATTCCGCAGGTCTCGACTATTCTTACGGGCGAGACATATTTGTTGCCGGAGATATCTACGCTTTTAACATTGAAGACACCGGACCTGAACAGCTGCGCCACGCCCATGACGACGGCGATTATGACCGATGCGATTATTAATATCTGTTTTCTCCTAGTGCGCCTGATATCTACGAGCTTCCGCTGCCTCGCCTCTGCTTTAGCGCGCGCAAGATCTTTTCCTTCGACCATTACTACCACCCGTCTATAATATTGCTACAAATCATTGCTGTTATAACCAGAAAGGATTTTAATGCTTGTCGACAGTTTTAGCAACCGGCAACATCCGCCCCTATCGTACAAATCAAGTCCGAGACCGTACTATATCAGCTCTTTCTCGGGACGATTAATATTTCTGCAAATTCTCCAAGAAACTCTATTTCCGGCTCAAGATAGATCCCCGTATGCTCGAAGACTCTTATCTGAACCGCTTTTATCAGCGAATGTATGTCGGATGCTCTAGCGGAGCCGCGATTGACAATAAAGTTCGCATGCTTCTCCGAGACCTCGGCGTCACCGCTACGCATCCCTTTGCACCCGGCTTTTTCTATCAACAAGCCCGCCGGCGTTCTCTTGGGGTTTTTGAAGACACTGCCGGCGTTCGGAAATTGTAGGGGCTGGTTGCTTTTTCTTTTTCCAAACCACTCCTCCAGTTGGCGCTTTATCATTTCGGGCTCGCCGGGGGTCAGCGCGAGCGTGGCCTCGACTATGATATCGTCTTTGTCGAAATTACCGTTGCGGTACACAAAACAGAGGTCGCGAGCTTCCAATACTTTAAGCTCGCAAGATTTCGAAAAAACCATTACGCTACTGACGACATCACCGATACAGTGCTCGTGTGCGCCTGCATTCATTGCCAGCGCGCCCCCAAGACTGCCGGGAATCCCTACAGCAAACGTCATACCATCGAGTCCTTGCTTAGACGCCGTCTGCACCAGCAACGGCAGCGAAACTGCGGCGCCGGCCTGAATCTTGTTGCCGTCGACTCGCTTGAGCATGAAATCTTTTCCGAGACGTACCACGATTCCTTGAAAACCGGCATCCGATACGAGAAGATTAGAGCCCTTGCCGATGACAAAGAGGGGCAAGCCCCATTCGTTAGCCGAATACAGAACTGCCCTTAATTGGTCGAACGAGTCCGCAACAGCAAAAATAGCAGCGGGCCCGCCAGCCCGGATGCTCGTCTCTTTGGCAAGAATCTTGTTCTTGACGACGTTGTCCCCCAGGGCCTGTTGGAGTGAAAAATAAGCCCTGTTCAAATAGTGAGTGCCCACGTGTAACCCCTCGATTGTCGCGCCCTCTCCAGCCATACTTGCCGGCGCATCTCAACGGTATTTACGCCAAGCCTGCAGCGGCCGGAACGCACTGACTCGACCATGTGGTCCAATATTTGTCTATCACTATTAGTTTAATTCCTTGCATACAAACTTAGCAAATCCTCGCCTATGGTCGATATATCTCCCGCGCCCATCGTCAGAACGAGGTCCCCTTCCTTCACGTTTGCCTGCAAGTACTTGGGTATCTCCGCTTTGTTCGGCAGGTAGACCACATTCTTTCTCGGGTCTTGCGCGAGCAACGCATCGACTATCGATTTCCCGGACACGCCCGGTATCGGCTCTTCGCCCGCCGAGTAAACATCCGTCAGCACTATCATGTCGGCGTCAAAAAATGACGCTCCGAAATCCTTGCCTAGAAATTTCGTCCGCGAATACCGGTGGGGCTGAAATATACAGATAAGGCGCTTCCACTCTCCACTCTTCGCGGCGCTCAGCGTCGCTTTCACTTCAGTCGGATGGTGAGCATAATCGTCGAAGAGCACGAAGTCCGGCGTCGTTCCGATGAGTTGGAAACGACGCTTGACGCCGCAAAACTGCTTGAGGGCATCGAGCACTCCGCTTAAATCCAAACCCAGCTCAACACTGATTGCTATTGTGGCAAGCGAGTTATATATGTTGTGCAGGCCCGGAACGTTCAACTCGACCTTCGCGACATACTCTCCGTTAATGTAGAGTTCATACGCGCACCCGAGCCTTATCTCGCTGACCTTACGTGCCGTGAAATCGTGAGCC
Organism: Candidatus Aquicultor primus; assembly: GCA_001767575.1. Classification (GTDB taxonomy): domain Bacteria; phylum Actinomycetota; class Aquicultoria; order Aquicultorales; family Aquicultoraceae; genus Aquicultor; species Aquicultor primus. The sequence goes on from MELI01000029.1 coordinate 4,486, forward strand.
GCCACCGTGGGGCAATCATCCAAATCCACACCGTAAGTGATGAATCTCTTGTCAGAGCGTGCTATGAGACGCTTGACGCCCGCATCATCGCCGCAACAGACGACGAAACCGTCTTGCGGCAACAACTCGACAAAATCGTAGAAAACGTCGTCTATTTCTTCGAGCGACGCGTAGTAGTCGAGGTGGTCTGCTTCGATGTTGGTTATTATGATCGCCTCCGGCCGCAGAAACAGCAGCGACCCATCGCTCTCATCGGCCTCGGTTATAAAAAACTCTCCGCTGCCGTACTTGGCGTTGCTTCCGATATCATTGAGCTCGCCGCCTATCAGAAACGTCGGGTTCTGGTTCGTCTTGTCGAAGGTCGATGAAATCATCGAGGTGGTCGTGGTCTTGCCGTGCGTACCGGCCACTGCAATGCTGCGTTTATCGTTTCCGAGCCAGGCAAGCATCTCGGCTCGCCGAATCACCTTTAGACCCCGCTCGCGCGCGGCCCGAAGCTCAGGGTTTACTTCAGGTATAGCTGTTGAGACTACGACCACATCCGGCGCATCTATCGCCGCAGAATCGTGTCCTATGGATATTTCCGCACCCGCGTCACGCAACGCCTTCGTGTAACGGGATTCTTTCAAGTCTGACCCGCTGACCTGAAAACCTTTCTCGAGCAGCACCTTTGCGATGCCGCTCATGCCCGCGCCGCCGATTCCTATGAAGTGGATATGTTTTGCGTTTTCAAGCATTACTTCTCCCCTGTTTCTTTGAGTACTCCATCCAAACTGTGTCGTATACTGGTATTGTTTAGTCTGCGACCTTCGTCGGCGAGTTCATCTCGCTAATCTCAAAGACGAGGGCTGCTAGGTTTTCATCCGCATCCGGCTTTCCGAAAGTGAGCGACGATTCTCTCATGGCGCGCAAGCGCTCTTCATCCGATAAGAGCGAGTCGACCATTTCACGTAATGCGTCGCCCGATAGCACCCTATCCAATATAACCTCGGCCGCGCCCGTATCTTTGAGGCTTAGGGCATTTTTTTCCTGGTGGTTGTCGGTCGCGTATGGATACGGGATAAGGATTGCCGGCAAACCTTTCGCTGTTATCTCGGCAATCGTAGTCGCTCCCGACCGGCAGACTAAAAGATCGGAACCGGCGTAAGCGATGCTCATGTCGTCTATATACGGGAGAGCTTCGTAGCGAAGGCTATCATCCCCTCTTTGTATATCTTCAATCGCTCTCTTTACCAGTTCATAGTTTATCTTACCCGTAGCATGGACTATCTGCAAGCTGTCGTTATGGCGCCACGTATCATACGCCTCAACGATCGCTTCGTTTATTTTCTGCGCCCCCCTGCTGCCGCCAAAAACCAACAGGGTCTTGCGTTTTTCATCGAGCCCCAAGGCTTTGATTGCGGTCTCGCGGTGAGCGTCTAAGATCTCCCGGCGAATCGGGTTGCCGGTGACTTCGACACGCTTGCCGCGAGGAAAATACTCCTCCATATCCGGATAGGAGACCGCCACGGCACTCGCCACCCGCCCAAGAACCCGGTTTACAAGCCCGGGTAACGCGTTTTGCTCATGGACGACCGTTGGGACATGGAGCAATACCGCTGCACCAACGACCGGCAGGCTAACATACGCGCCCATTCCGACGACGATATCGGGCTTGAAGCGCCGCAAAAGATTCGCGGCTTCTATCGTTCCCTTGCCGGCTGAAAGAAAAGTGCCGAACGCCTTGAACGAAGGTTTTCGGGGCAAGCCTTTTGCCTCAATGGCCTTGAAGTCATAGCCTGCTTGCGGCACCAAAGTCGCTTCTAAACCCGCACTGGTACCGACGAATAAAATTTCAAGGTCTTTTTTTGCTCTTTGTAGTGCTGCGGCTAATGCTAGACCCGGATACACGTGTCCCGCTGTTCCGCCGCCGCTTATTATCACTCGCATTCGTTTTGGTTCTCCCTGTAGTATTTGTTGCACTACTGCTTGAACGCTTCTTTGTGTCGGCTTTGCGCTTTTTACTCGTAGCTTTGGCTGAGGTGGCGCTCTTCGAGTCTTTCATTGATACAACATTCGAGGATGCCGCGACAGGCTTCTTCCGCGAGGCGCTCTTCTTCGTCTTTCTCGAGCGTGACGTGGTCTTGCGTTCGGCCAAATCCTCCTGGGAGCCGTCGAATAAGCTCAGCCTTGACTTCCGACGCCGCGATTTCGACTCACGCTCGTTGTCGACGGCGATGCTTAAGAGTAGACCGACTGCCGCAAGGTTGACCATGAGCGAAGAGCCGCCATAGCTTATGAACGGCATCGGTATGCCGGTTATAGGCAGGATCTGCGTTACCGTTCCCATGTTTACCAAGGCTTGCAGCACTATCATAGAAGTAACACCGGTGCCCAACAAGCGCCCGAAGTGGCTGTTGCACTTGAGCGATATCCGCACGCCATAATAGGCAAACGAGGCGAACAGAATAATCGTTGCCAGCGTTCCGAGCAGCCCGAGCTCCTCGCCGATTATCGCGAAGATAAAGTCGGTATGAGCCGCCGGAAGGTAGAAATACTTTTGCCTGCTCATCCCTAAACCCACGCCGAAAAGCCCGCCAGACCCAAATGCCAGCAACGACTGCCTTATCTGATAACCGGCTCCCAATGGATCGGCCGATGGGTTTAGAAAGGCTGAAATGCGCTTGAGACGATAGGATGCGGAATATATAAGATAGGTCGCACCGATTCCTCCCGTCGTCACCAGCAAGAAGAGGTACTTCAGATCGAAACCAGCGACAAAAACGGTAGCGAGAACGGCCAGGCAGATAGTGATAGTCGTCCCCATATCGGGCTGGAGCATAATGAGGGTCACTATTAATATGATTACAACCGCATATGAATAAAACAGCTCTTTCAGGTCATCAAGGTCTTTGCGACAGCGGGTAAAGACGTCCGCTGTGAATATGATGACCGCAAGTTTAGCTATCTCTGACGGCTGTATTTGAAACCCGCCAAACGAAAACCAGCTTGTCGCACCACCGGCGCTCTTGCCTATACCGGGAATGAGTACGGCTACCAGCATTATCATTGACAGGCCTACCGCGGGACGCGCAAGACCCTGTATGCTGCGCAACGGAATGCGAGACGCAATCATAAGCGCCACAAAGCCTATCAACGCGGCCAGCGACTGCTTCTTGATATAATAATAGCTGTCACCAGTGCTCGCAAATGCGCGAATAGAGCTCGCCGACAACACCATGATGAGCCCGAACAAAATCATGATGAAGACTAGCCCGAGCAACCTATAATAATCATGTCTGTCTTTAGTTCTTGCTCTCGCCATCGCTTACCCCAAGGCCTATAACGGCTTTCTTAAAGGCGTCCCCTCTTTGAGTGTAACCATTGAATGCGTCGAAACTCGCACATGCCGGGGATAACAGCACCACGTCGCCCGGGTGCGCAAGGGCCGCGGCACGCACCACCGCATCCTCGACCGTTGCGGCATATTCCCGGCGGATATCCCCCGGCATCACCTGTAAGATATCGCGACCCGCTTCGCCAAAACCAACCACGGCTTTGACGCCCGGACCCAAACTCCGGGCCAGCGGGACAAAACTATTGCCTTTATTTCTACCGCCGACCAGAAGAACTAGCGGCTCCGTAAAGGCTGTCAGCGCCTTGACCGTCGCATCTACATTGGTCGCTTTCGAATCATTATAATAAGAGACTCCATTGATCGTTTCCACAAATTCCACCCGGTGGTGAAGTCCAGAGAACCCGGTCACGGTGTCGGCGATGACCTGCGCGTCTATACCGGCGGCGAAACAGGCCGCCGCGACCGCCATGACATTTTCGATATTGTGGCTGCCGCGAAGCTTAAGCTCGCTAATGCCGCAGAGGTCGATTTCCTTATCGAGGCGTATCACGATACGCCCTCCGCTAACACAGACACCATTCTTAAGCTCATCTTTGCTCGTGCCGATAACTCTCGCTTTTATCCCCGGCACCAGTGCTTTTACATGCGGGTCGTCGAGATTTAAGACGGCGATGTCATCCACCGTCTGGTTCAAAAATATCCTGCTCTTCGCCCTCGCATAGTCGGCAAAATCCGGGTGCCAATCGAGGTGGTCCTCTGTAATATTTAAAAGGACTGCGATTTTCGGTCTGAAATCGACAATCGTATCTAGCTGAAAACTGCTCACCTCGACTATGAGTGTCTCGATGCCACTATCATCCGCGATGGACACGAGCGGTGTGCCGATATTGCCCCCCACAGCGGCTGGATGTCCCGCCGCTTCGAAAACCTCGCCTATGAGGGTCGTCGTCGTTGTCTTGCCATTCGTTCCGGTGATGGCGATTATTGGTTTATCCGTAAGCCGATAGGCCAGCTCTATCTCGCTCCAAACCGGCAAACCGAGCGCCCTTGCCCCCAGCAGCAACGGGACGCGACTAGGCACGCCGGGGCTTACGACGACGAGGTCGACACCGGCGAGCAAGCTATCATCCTGAGCCCCCAGCTCCACATCGATACCGCCCGCCCGCAGCTCTTCAGCAAGCGCCGACATCTCATCCGCCGTCGACACATCCGACGCCAGAACGCTCGCTCCCAGACCTTTCAGCTTAAGTGCCGCAGCTTTTCCGCTGCGCCCAAGCCCTATGACCAGCACCCGCTCATTCGATAAATCCATTAGCCGCCCCCCGCCGCCATCATAAAGTAGACACCAAACCCGATGCCCGAGAGAATCCCGGAGACTATCCAAAACCTCATCATGATCTGCGTTTCAGACCAACCGAGCATCTCGAAGTGGTGATGGATTGGGGCCATCTTCAAGACCCGCACTTTAAACAGGCGAAAACTTATCACTTGTGCGATAACGGAGAGGCCTTCAATCACATATATGCCTCCGATGAGACCGAGCAACAGTTCGGTCTCTG
>MELI01000029.1:9427-18252 GCA_001767575.1 Candidatus Aquicultor primus
GGTATCCCCCATAAAGATGCTCGCCGGATAGCTGTTGAACCATAAGAATCCTATACACGCCCCCCCTGTCGCAGCACAGATTATGGCTAAGTCGAGCCTCCCCTGCTGGAAGGCGATACCCGCAAATGCAAGCATCGATATAGTCACGGTTCCGGCCGCCAGCCCGTCAAGGCCATCGGTAAGATTGACCGTATTCGTAGCAGCGATGATTATAAAAAGAACAAACGCGATATATAAAAGCGGGATGATGACGTCTATGCCGGCGAAGGCGATCTTAAAGGACGGTTGTCCCATCGGTATGACGATGCTGGTCAGGGGGATAGAGACATCAGTATCGAGGCCGGCGAAATTGACGGCGAGCAGGCCGGCGGCGACCGCGATTACGAGCTGCCAGAATATCTTGGCTCGCGCTCTTAACCCTAGCGACCTCGCCTTTACGATTTTACTGTAATCGTCGACAAATCCTAACAAACCGCATGCGAGAATGGTAATAATCGCCACGACACCGCGCATCGTGGTCGTCGCTATCAGAGAATAAGTGACGGCTATCGTAAATAGGATGATAATCCCGCCCATGGTCGGAGTTCCCGACTTGGTCAGGTGTTTCTGGGGTCCATCGATTCTGACGACTTGGCCCAAGCCCTCCCTGCGCAACAGCTTTATCCAGATAGGAGTGAGCGCCGCCGTTATTATCAACGCCATCACGGCCGTCATAAATATTTGGTATGTCGGATACCTAAAAAATGCAATCATCTCGACTGTTATCCTTGCTCAACTAAGAAAACACATTTCACTGTCGACCGCACGACGGTCATGGTAATCATCGCAAGAGAACAGATTTTAAGAAGTCAGAATCTTTAGACGTTTGGGTTCGGGCACGGGCAACCGCCACATAGAAACGGGCAGCGCGCGGACGTTTTACGGATTCTGTGTTCTAAATTCTGCTTCATCATATGCTACCAGCGCTTCCACGATTTTTTCTAACCCCATGGCCCGCGACGCCTTTACAAGCACCGCGTCTCGCTCAACGCCCAGCTGCCCGAGTACTTGGGTAGCCGTATGAACGTCCATGCAGGCAATGACCGCCTTATTGCTCATTCCGGCCCTAACCGCCGCCTCCGCGATAAGCCGGCCCTCAACTCCTACCGCTATCAAAATATCGACGCCAAGCACGGCTACGACTTCACCTATCCGCCGGTGCGCTTCCCTCGAAACCGGCCCCAGCTCCAGCATGTCGCCGAGGACCGCGATACGGCGTCCCTTCGTCTCGATATCCATCAAGGTTGAAAGGGCCGCCTCCATAGAGACAGGATTTGCGTTATACGCGTCGTTTAATATCAACACATCCCGCTCGGTTGTGACTATTTCCATCCGCATCGATGTCGGCTTGCACTCCGCCAGTGCGAGTCTGATGCTGTCTATGCTCAACCCAAGCTCGATGCCGACCGCGATTGCCGCGAGCGCATTGTAGACGTTGTGCCTGCCGGGCACGGCAAGACGTACACGATAACTCGAAGAGTCACCGATTGTCAAGCCGAAGGCGGCCCTGCCCAGTTGGTCGACTTCGATGCCGGATGCGCACACATCGCCGTCGGCGATGCCGTATGTTATAATCCTAGCCGACGTCCTATTCGAGATGCTCGTGCTCCACGCACAATCGGCGTTCAGCACCGCTGCGCCATCGACCGAAATCGCCTCGATAAGCTCGGCTTTCGCGTAGGCTATCTTCTCTGATGAGCCCAGAAGCTCCATATGCGCTTCCCCGATATTCGTGATGACCCCGATGTCGGGCGCCGCGATATCGGCAAGCTCCTTTATTTGACCAAGACCCCGCATGCCCATCTCTACAACTAGGGCCGACGTATCTAAATCGGCTTTTAAAATGGTCAGAGGGACTCCAATCTCATTGTTATAATTCTTGGTTGTGCTTACAACGTTCATCGATTTCGAAAGAACGCCGGTCAACATGTCTTTAGTAGTCGTCTTGCCCGTACTGCCCGTCACGCCTATGACCGTTGCCGATAGCTTTGCGCGATAATACGCGGCTATCGCCTGGAATGCGCGGAGTGTGTCGCCGACCTCGACCGCGAATTGCGCCCCGGCCGGCGGCGTCATACCGCGCGATACCGCCCCGCTTTCAATCAAGAAGCCGGCTGCGCCGGCTCTTATCGCGTCCTCTATGTAAGCATGACCATCGGTCGTCCCCTTAAGAGGTATAAAGAGATCCCCGAAGACAATGGCTCGACTGTCTATGCCGACGCCGTTCACCCTAGCGTCCAGCGACCCATATATAAGCGTGCCGCCCGTACATAATACTATCTCAGCCGCCTTTAGTCGTATCATCCCTTCAATCCCTCTAGGCACCTTCTAGCCACATCCCTATCATCAAAGGTCATTTTTTCTCCCTTGATCTCCTGGCCGCCCTCATGACCCTTGCCGGCTATGATCACAGTGTCACCGTTCCCGGCACAAGCAATAGCCTCTTTGATAGCCAGCCTTCTGTCTTCGATGATGTGATAGCCGTTGCCATTTAGCGCACGCGCTCCCTCTGCGATTTCCTCTATAATCTTGCCCGGCTCTTCGCTCCGCGGATTATCCGATGTTAGAATTGCGTAATCACTCAATTGCGTCCCAATCCTGCCCATTAACGGCCGCTTTCCCCGATCGCGGTCGCCACCGCACCCAAAGACCGTTATCAGCCTTCCGGTTGTGATCTCTCGCGCCGCGATTAGAGCCTTCTCGAGGCTGTCGGGAGTATGCGCATAGTCGACAATGACACTAAAACCCTGTCCGCAATCAATGCGTTCGAACCTCCCCGGCACCGCCGCCAACGCCTCTAATCCAACTTTAATTACATTAATTCCGATTCCTTGTGAATATGCGACTCCGGCCGCGGCCAACGCATTATGTATGTTAAACATACCCGGCAACCTGAGCGCTACACTCGTCTGCGCCCCCGGCACGTGAAGCTCGAATGTTGAACCATCTGCTCTGGCCTCTATATTTGTGCCATATACCTCTACTTTATCCTTATTGCTAAACCTTATATGTCGCGAACCGGTCTCTTCGATTATTCGACGTCCGAATTGGTCGTCGACGTTGATGACGTGCACAACATCCCGACCGGACGTCCTTTCGAATATACGACGCTTGACCTTGAAGTACTCCTCCATCGTCCCGTGATAATCCAGATGCTCCCGGCTCAAGTTCGTAAAGACAAGGGCGTCGAAATCACAGGCCTCAACCCGCGCAAGGTCTATAGCATGAGATGATACCTCAATCGATACAGCCTCGACACCGGCATCGACCATAGATGCGAAGAGCCGCTGTATGTCGAGTGATTCGGGTGTGGTTCGCTCAACGGCAAAGACTTCATCGCCAATCCGATACTCGATGGTGCCGATGAGGCCCGTCTTATATCCCGATGACTTGAAAATCGAATCTATCATATAGGTCGTCGTAGTCTTACCATTGGTGCCGGTAACACCGACGAGCCTCATTTTACGGGTAGGATGCCCATAGAAAGCGCTCGCCGCCCGCGCCATACCAACGCGCGTATCTTCAACGACTACTTGGGTTATCGATAGGTCGGGCATCACCTCTTCGACCATGACCGCCGATGCCCCCGCTTCTTGCGCACGCCCGGCATACTCATGGCCGTCGGTCTTAAATCCGCGAATGCAGAAGAAAAGGTCGCCGCTTTTTACCCGGCGTGAATCATAGGCCAGGCCCGATATCTCGATATCAGGGTCGCCCTCAAACTTGATCTCTTCGATTTCGGCAACGATGTCTTTGAGTCGCACGCTCTCCTCCATAAACCATTATATAATATCAAGACGCAAAAGCCGCGGTCCAGCAGCAATGGTTTATTCTATTGAATCCTATTAGTGGACCAGAAAAAAACTCTCGTTGTCGTCTATTATCGCTGATACCTTATGATTGCAGCCCCCGTAACCCGCGAAAAGCGCTTCATTTTCATTTTTCCACATATATCCAGTTCCAATCTGCTCCGCGAAAGATTCGTCAATTGAATTGGAGAAGACTATGCTCCTCAAGATATCGATGGGCGAATCGCCTTCGATGCTCTCCGCATGACCGCTCTTGAAAACGGCTGTATCGACATCAGAACAGGCCAGCAGCTCCTGGTATTCATTGCGCCACAAGTATCCATTATCCGACAACGCGTCGAGCCTGAACTCGAAGGAAGGTGTCACGGTACGGGGCTCGGCGACGATTTTCATCTGGCACCTTGCTTCGACAGATATTATTCTTTCCGCATTGACCGGCTTGGGCTTGCGTTTCCTCGTAAGTGCTTCCGCTAGTTCGTGCAATACCTTGATAGTCGGCTTGCTCTGGTGTTTGACCACACGCTTCTGACCGGGAAAGATCCTTGTCTCCGCAAGCGGTTCTGCTGCCGTCACCTTCCAGGGTTGATTTAAACGCTTCTCCGCTCTTCGTGCTCTGTGTTTTGCCTTGTTCCTTGCCATCTTCCGCCCCCTTCTGATGCCGTCACCAGTGCTGAAACCATTGACCGTCGATTTATGCGCCCGCTCATCCAAATGCGACGGACTTGATGATTCTCATTGCAAACCATGCATAATCTTCTATATGTTTTCCAAAATAACCTGCCGGCTCTTGTCTTTGGAGCGAAGCTGCCTATACGCGCGCTTGTTATTCCGGTGGTATTTTAAGATATCGCAGCGAGAACTCTGCAATTTTGCTGAAAACCGGGGCCGCGACCGACCCGCCGTAAATACTCTGTTGGGGCTCGTCGATAACGACCGATATTACCAGCTGAGGGTCATTCATAGGGGTCATGCCCATGAAGGAAGCGATATATTTGCCTTGCTCGTATCCGCGCCCGCCGACTTTGGCCTTCTGGGCGGTCCCGGTCTTGCCGCCCACACGATACCCGGTCACGCTTGCCTGCTTGCCGGTTCCAATTAAGACTGTATTTTCGAGAATTCCCCTCATCTGCGCGGCGGTAGCGACATCGAGAACGCGTTTTCCCTTCACGATTTCCGTCTTTTCAACAATTCGGCCGCGCGGGCCTGCCGCCTCTATTAGAAAATGCGGTTGGGTGGGCACACCGTCATTGGCAATTGTCGCCATCGCTTTAGTCATGACCAGCTGTGTCGTGCAAATACCCTGCCCAAACGGTATATTGGCGAGCGACATCTTAGACCAGTTCTCGACCTGCGGATAATATCCTCTAGCTTCGCCGGGAAAATCTACGTCGCAAGATTTGTTAAACTCGAAGCGCTTAAGGTATTTATCGATTCGCTCTTTGCCGAGCAAGGCGCCGACTTTGACCATGCCGACGTTACTCGATTCCTGCACAATCTCCGCGAAAGTGAAGTTCTTAGCCGGTCTCGGGTGCGATTCCTTGATATTCTTCGACCCGACCCTAATCGTGGGTTCAAGATAGAACGCCGTCGAAGGGTTGCAAACCTTCTCCTCGAGAGCTATAGCCGCGATGACCGCCTTCATCGTCGAACCGGGCTCGTAAAGGTCGGTTATGGCCTTGTTGCGGAGATTGGTGTCGTCGAGCGTCTCTAATTTATTCGGGTTATAGCAGGGCACGTTCGCCATCGCGTAGATTTCACCGGTCTTAGAATTCATGACAATCACGCTGCCCGATTTGGCCTTATACTCCTCGACCGCCTTCGCCAACTCCAGCTCGGCCTTGTACTGTATCTCCCGGTCAATCGTGATTTTGATACTGGTCCCATCAATCGGTCGTGACGATGATTGAATGCTTCGAGGGATCGGTCTGCCCTGACCATCCTTCTCCGCAACTATCCTCCCCGGTTTGCCGTAGAGGAGCTCGTTGTATTCTAATTCCAGGCCGCCGAGGCCGTGGTTGTCCATGCCGGCAAACCCTATGACATGCCCTGCTAACGAGCCGTTTGGATAATGGCGCTTGCTCTCTTTTATATAACCTATCCCTTTAACCTTGTCTTCTTCGACGATTTTCTTTATCTGTGCGAGAGTTTTGGAATCGGTTTTCCTGATAAGATAAATGAACCCCGACTGCTTAATAAGCGAATCCAACAGCTTTCGTTCATCTTTCTTTAAAATCGGAGCCAGTTTCTTTGCGAAGTTCTTCGGGTCATCGATAAGGTAGGGGGTTGCGTAGACCGAGTCCATCAATATATTGACCGCAAGTTCACTGCCGTTTCTATCCAGGATTTCGCCTCTCTTCGAGGGTAGCTCTATTACACGGAGCCTTTGTCTCTCGGCCATTTCATCGTATTCGGACGAGGACATCGCTTGGACGAAAAAGAGCCGTCCTGAAACAGTCATTAGACCGACGATTATGAGGGCGAGCAGGAATTTTAGACGTATTTCAAGCACACGATTTTTGCCCACGGGTTATCTTCCCTTTTCCGCCCTGTTCCGCCGAGTCGGTTATTTGGCTTACTTAAACAAGGACTACGAAATGCCAAAACAACACTCTATACCAACGCCTTGTCTACTGCAATGACAACAGCTAAACGCCGGTCGTTTGTTCTATCCTCTATTGCTCTGCGGGATTATTGTCATAAGCCGGTTCGGGACCGCCAACCGCTACCCGAAGATACGAGATCTTCGGAGCTTTAACCATGGACAACTTATTTATAGCGACCGACTCGATTCTCTGCGGCGACTCAAGGTTTGCCTTGCGTGCCAGAAGTTTGTCCTGTTCCTGTTGGGCTATTTGAATCTCTTTCTTGACCATCTCGGTCTGATAGCTAAGTTGAGAGACCAGAGCTTGTTGCGCAACGTTAAGAATAATACAGGCCGTAAGCGCGGAAACGGAAAGGACGAATAGCGGAAAAGGAATTTCTATTGAAGATGCTGCTCTCCTTGACGTCGATACACGACGCGAATTCTCGTCTATGACTCTTAGGTTGTGCCGTTTTTTAGGCCGTTCCTCGGGTCTTACCGGGTGCTTCACTGCGACTGTTTGTGCTGCTTGTATTGTCCTCACCTCTTACAGTTTCTCCGCTGCCCGCAGACGGGCGCTCTCCGCTCGTGGGTTATCAGCCATCTCTTTTGGTTCCGGCCTTATTGCTTTTCTTGTCACAACACGCAACTGCGGCTTGAGACCGCAACTACATACAGGCAAATCGGGTGGACAAAGACACACCGTGGCTAAATCATTGATTACGCTCTTGGCGACTTTGTCCTCGAGCGAATGGTACGAAATCACGACCAGCCTTCCCTGCGGCCTCAACCACCTGACGGCATCCCTAAAACTATGTTCAAGAATGCTAAGCTCGTCGTTGACCGCAATTCGTATTGCCTGAAAGGTCCGCTTGGCGGGATGTCCTCCCTTGCGCCTGGCGGGAGCCGGTATCGCATCTTTGATGATGTCCACCAACTCAAAGGTCGTGCCGATTGGGCGCTTTCTTCTCGCTTTCACGATTAAGGAGGCGATTCGATGCGCCCATCTTTCCTCGCCATACTCTTTGATGATCCGTGAAAGCTCCGCCTCCCCATACGTATTGACGATTTCGGCGGCGGTCAGGTCCTCGGTTTGGTCCATCCGCATATCGAGCGGAGCGTCAAACCGATAACTGAACCCCCTCTCGGCCCTGTCAAACTGTACGGAGGAGACTCCGAGATCGAACAGAACCCCGTCGACCGCATGGAGGCCTGCGCCGGTCAGTATTCGATCTAAATCCCTAAAATTGCCTTTTACTAAAGAAAATATTTGCTGGCTGAAGCGTGCTAGTCTAACCCTTGCTGCGTCCAGTGCTGCGTCATCTGCGTCGATCCCTAGTAAGTAGCCTTCCGGCTTGATCAAATCTAGTATTGCCTCTGCATGTCCTGCCCCGCCCAAAGTGCAGTCTATGACCGTGCTACCATTAGTGCAATGTAAGTGCTGTAGGACCTCAGCCAGCAAAACGGGTTCATGATAATATTCCATTTTTGCGCCCTATACGCCGAATTCCGCGATTTCTTCCGCAATCTCAGCCGCGGCCTGCTCAGCGCCGGCAATGTGCTGCTCGTATTTCTCCTTTTCCCATATCTCGATCTTGTTCGCTAAACCGACAATTACTATATCCTTATCGAGTGCCGCGAAATCCCTTAAATTCTGGGCTATCGATATCCTTCCCTGCCGGCTTACTTCTCCCTCGACAGCGCTACCGATAAAGAATCGCTGGTAGTTCCGCACACTCGCTTTCGTCGTTGGCAGCGAGTTAATCTTCTCTACTATCTCAAACCAATCTTTTTTCGTATAAACCAGAAGACAGTTGTCGAACGATTTCGTGATGAAAAGCCCGTCCGCGAACGCTTCTCTAAACTTCGCAGGCAGAATGATTCTTCCCTTTTCATCTACCGAATGATAATGCTCTCCAAAAAACAATGCGTTGTCCCCTCGGCGTTGACTGTACAAACCACTCTACTCCACTTTGTTCCACTCTGCAACTACTATTCTCCAAAAAGTATCACTTTCCCTTCGTTTTTCATAGAATTATTTGTTTAGACAACGAACGGAAATCAAGCAAGCAGGCTGCTGGCACAGCCTAAAAGCCGATTAAAAATATTTCTCGGCGAACGGAATATTTTTTAGCTTTGGGGTTATTTCGAGAAGAACTTACATCCGCAAAGTCGCGATGAGACGGTTGGTGTGGAGCAAGAGGTCTAGCGCATCCTCTGGAGACTTCGTGATGATATCGGCGGCCTTTAGCGCTGCGGTGGAGCAGCCTTCGCCTCCGATGACCGCAATAGCGAGTTTGGCTAGTTTGAGCATCTCGGCATCATTGACACCGTTGCCGATGGCGACCGTTGTCTCCGTACCCAGATTCTCCAGAAACTCGGCTTTCTGTAAACCC
>MELI01000029.1:18302-19610 GCA_001767575.1 Candidatus Aquicultor primus
CGAGTCGAGCCTGCCGTGGGTGTCGGCGGTTATGATGTGAATAGCAAGTCCCTTAGAGAGTTCCCGCAGGCGTTCGATTACAGATTCGGGGATTATCCCGTCGAACGCTATGGTGCCGTTCATATCGAGAACCAGACTCTTGAATTGATACATTCCCCTGCCGGGAATATCGAGGTTGATCATTGGAAACCCCCTAAAAGCTTTGAATCGTTGGACCGGCGTAAGTCTTTGAACCGCGCGTTCAACCCACTCATCCCGATTATATTGCTAACTTTGCACGCAGGCAAAAAGAATTCGCTACTCAATTGCTATTCGATTGATCGCGGTTGCCGGCGCTTGAAAAAAAACGAGGTTCCATGCTCGCCCGGTATCTGGGCTTGCGAGACGACAAGCCGGTTAAAGCAAGTCTAGCGAAGCGGCAACATCAGCCAGCGTCACACATCCTACGAGCTTTTGTTCAACGATGACCGGAAGTTTGGTGATGCGATGCTTGTCCATAAGAAGCACGAGTTCAAGCATGTTCATGCCGGGATTTGCCACCGGAGGTCTTAAATTCATGAATTCCCATACTTTCCTATCGGTGGGCCCGAACCCCTTAGCGACGACGCCGTACAGAACGTCCTTATCGGTTATTATGCCGAGGAGAGAGTCTTTGGAAGTGACAAACAATGAGGTCGTTCCCTCTATGAGCATGACAGCCACAGCATCTGAAATAGTCGCATCCGGGCTGATAACGGCAAGCTCGGAGACCATTATATCTTGGACGAGCATAGAAACTCCTTGCGTACACAATCTGTTATTTTCTGTTAATTTCATCGACAGAATCGCGTGTAGGCTTGAGAAATATACCGATAGACTAGCTCTTGCCGAACAATCTGGTCCAGACAAAAATCAATATGATCGAACCGACTATCGCTAGGAAGATGCTCCAATTATTAATGCCGCTTATGCCCTCGCCGGTGAGAATGCTGCCGATATAGCCGCCGATGAGCGCGCCGACGACACCGAGGACGATAGTGGTCACACACCCACCTGGTTGCTTCCCCGGGACAAGCAGTCGCGCAATCGTGCCGGCGACCAAACCCAGAACTATCCATGCTAAAATACCCATTCCGTCATCGCTCCCAACTATTAAGCGGTATTATGCGGCGCTGTCGTCTTTGATTGAATCAACGAGTTCCTTAGTTCTTTCGGCAATCAGCTTCGATTCCCTGCTAAACTCCATATTTATTCTCTGACCTTCCTCGGCGACCCTGGTCCAGGTCTTCCAGTCGTCGTCTCTGCGTCGTTCTAATCGACATCGGTCTT
>MELI01000029.1:19619-26392 GCA_001767575.1 Candidatus Aquicultor primus
CCGCACCTCCTAAGGTGATTCCACATGTGACACCTTGATAAACATAATGTCGTATTGGAATCGCACTTCCAGCGTGGCGCCTCCCAGCAGCAAAGCGCTTCATCTTTTTGCATTACTAATATCGGCCAAAAGCGCCATTCTTTACACTTCTCGTATATGAGGCAAAGGTTAGTCGGTGTGCCGTCTGTTTAGCGCCCCACGCCCTGACGTCGCATTTGAGATAGATTTTCTAAAATAGCCGGAGCAGTTGGGACGAAGTTTCAAAGGCGGTGAGAACCAGGGTCAGCCAGGTAATCCTAAGCATAGCCAACGCACTTATTTAAATCGTTTAAACAACAAACGTTCTCAATATGCAGCTCACGATAGGCCCATGCATCGGCCGATACTTGATAAACGATATCTTCGGCTTTACGATATCTTCGGCTTTGAAACGATGTCTTGCTTGGCACAATATTCAGCAAGAACTCGTAATCGCCGGTTATTGGTACAGGTAAAGCTTCCGGTGGCGGTGAAAATCAGGTATGATTAGATCAAGAATGGTTTGTTCCTCTTAATTCAGGAGACTGTTTTGAAAAAGAAGAAGACGCGGCGCTCCCCTTTTGAGAAGCTTATCTTCCTGTTGTCCGCGATGCTCATCGGGGCCAGCGGTTTTATGTTTTTCAACATCGACCGGAACCAGGTAAACCTGCAATCCCCGAAAAACGATTTCTTTGCAAAAGTCGACGATGAAGAGGCGAAGGAAAAGGCGTATAACCCGTTCGTTATTCGCGACGGCTCGAACGCAATGCCGAAAGGCATGGGCCAATTTGAAGGACAAGAGCAGGAATTCACGCCAAAATGGCAGAAGGACAGGATAAAAGACCTGGCAGAACGCGGTATAACTACTGGGGCAGAACCAGCTCCAGCGGTTTCGAGCGGTGGCGGCATCGCACCGGCAGCGGTTGAAAGAGCAGCGCCGCCCGACCCGGTCGTTGAGGACGAAGACGCTAACGATCTTGTACCGGGCAGCTCTCACACAATACCCTAAAGGCTTAAGCAGCACCTGATGTTAATAAAATCGGGCGGCTTCACACCGGCAAGTACGACTCCGCTATTAAACGCTCACACTGCGTGCCTTAATGGCCGCTTGAGGGTTTGCGTCCCACATGAATGGCGACTGCGCCGCCGAGCAAATTTCGATACGAGACATCCACCCAGCCCGCTTTCTCCATCATAGATACGAGTTCTTTCTGTGGCGGGAATGCTTGTATGCTATCCGATAGATATTTATATGCGCCGTAATCTTTGGAAAACATCCGCCCGGCCAGCGGGACGATGTTCGAGAGTATGAATTTATACGGAATTCTCAGCAATGCCGTTTCGGGTTCGGTCGATTCCAAGCAAACCATCCTTCCACCCGGCCGGACTACCCTATAAAATTCTTCGAGTACCGCCTGATAATCGGGGGTGTTTCTCAATCCCCACCCGACAGTAACCGCGTCGAAAGAATCGTCGTCAAAAGGAATATCGTCGACCGACGCTTCTATAAACGAAATGGCGTCGTCCTTGCCCGCCCTGACTATCTTCTCCTTCGCTATCTTCAGCATGTCCGGGCTGAAATCGATGCCGACAATCCTCGCCCCGGTCTCGGCGTTTATCGCCAAGGCGAGGTCGGCTGTGCCGCAACATGCATCCAGCACAACCGAGCCGGTCGACACTTCGGCACTCTTGGCGGCGAGCTTTCGCCAACGCCGGTCGCGCCCGAGCGTAAGTATCCGGTTTAACAGGTCGTAACGCCCGGAAACGGCGTCGAACATAGTCCGCACTCGCTCCGGCGACTGTATGGCTTTTCCCGTATAATTCTTTGTTTCACTCATAGATTAAATATAGCAGACGAATTGCGATTTAGAAACGAGCGAGCGCGTTCTACGAGAGCTGCCGCGCAATTCAGTCGAGTTTGTCTTCAATCGAGATTGCCTCGACCAGCGGATAGCTCGCCTCATAACAATGGCTTGCTCACAAGACAAGCGTCTCTTTGTTGAAATTTTCCTAACTTTTGCGCAGAATAAAGGACTATAGCAGGTTTTTGGTTATAATGAGTATGTACGCTCATAAGTTTATAAAACAAGTAATTGCCGACGATATCTACAGGCCGATGTTCCAGCCGGGAAGTAGGAGGTAACCCATGAAAATAGCCCTTACCGACGCAAGACTTCCAATTGTGACCGTCACAGGTGAGATAGATCACCACAACACGGAAAGCGTCAAAGAGGTGCTCGATGAGGCTTTGGGTAAAGGTGAGGATATCGTTCTCGACCTCTCCGACGTCATCTATATGGATACGGCCGGCGTTAGCCTCCTCTTCTCAACCGTTAAGACGCTCCTGAGCGTCGGCCGCCACATGGCTTTGGTTGTCGCCGATGAAAACGTAAAATATATAATCGGTGTGGTCGGGCTGCCGCAAATCGACAACATCCGCATCTACGACTCCCTCGACGAGGCAATGCTGGCCATGGAGCAAGATATAGTCTAGCTAGCCGCGACGGTTTAAGAGCACCCCTAATATCTGCCGCACAACTGAGAGCGGCCCCGATTTCCCTGCACGCTCCATCGACGCCTTAATGCTTCCACTTTTCTTGCTCGTAGCATAACCATCAAGGTGTACTATATCTTTATAGCCTAACCTAGGTGTGACCCTCGGCTCTCGTGCCGCATAGCCAAAGCTGATAAGTGCTGTTATTTTCATCCTATCCGGGATGGAGAGGATTTTGCGGACCGTGTCGTCTTCGAACGCGCCTATCCAACACGACCCGATCCCGAGCGCGTGCGCCATAAGCGTCATGTTCGTGCCGGCTATCGTGCAGTCCTGAATATAGGTTGCGCTGCCCGCCGAGGGATCGCCGAGGATGACGATGACCACATTGGCCTCCGCAACATGACGCGACCTGAAGAGCGCATAATAACAGACTTCTCCGACCGCCTCTATCAAAGCGCGATCCCGCAGGATAACAAAGCGCCATGGTTGCGCATTGGCACCCGATGGCGCCCACCTCCCTGCTTCGACTATGAGATCGAGGTCTGTATCGGAAATAGCCTTGTCGCTGTACTTCCTTACGCTCCGCCGTGTTTTTATATTTTCGAAAACACCCTGTGCTCTATCCATACTTTCTCCCGTCAACCTAACTGTCGATTACCGGTTCAACCTTTCGGCAAGACGCGTGAACCTATCCTGAATCTTGTTGTTCTTCACCGCAATCGCCAGCGCCTTCTTACTCCCCACGACGACTACGAGTTTCTTCCCGCGAGTGACCGCGGTATATAATAGGTTCCGCTGGAGCATCATATAGTGCTGAGTATGGAGCGGCAACACGACGACCGGGTACTCGCTCCCCTGTGCCTTGTGGACCGAACACGCATAGGCGAGCATCAATTCGTCCAAATCGGAGTGCTCGTAGAAGACCATCCTGCCCTCGAAGTTGACGCGCACGACTCGTTCGACCCGGTCAATCGATGCGATTTTGCCGATGTCGCCATTGAAGACATCCAAGTCGTAGTTGTTGCGAATCTGCATGACTTTATCGGCGACACGAAAGGTGCGGCTGCCCCGCGAAATGGATTCCTGCTCCGGGTTGAGCAGCTCTTGCAGCTCTTTATTGAGGTTGGACGTGCCGAGCAAACCCTTGTGCATAGGCGTGAGCACTTGAATATCGTCGGTCGGGCTGAAACCGAAGTGCGCCGGTATGCGCTGTGTGATAAGGGTCTTTAACGTCTCCAGGACCTCCTCGGGATCGTCCTTTTCGATGACGAAGAAATCTCGTCTGTGCCCCTCGTCCTTAACATACGGCATTTTACCGCTATTTATGGCGTGGGCATTCATTACCACCATACTCTCCCGGGCCTGCCTGAAGACTTCGGTCAAGCAAACCACCTCAACGCAGCCCGATGCTATGACATCCTTGAGCACGCCGCCCGGCCCCACGGACGGTAGCTGGTCGACATCGCCGACGAGAACAATCTGAGAGGTCATCGGCAGCGCTTTCAGCACATTGTAGAAGAGCACGATGTCGACCATCGAGACCTCGTCGAGGATGAGAATGTCGACCTCGAGCGGTTTATCCGGCCCGCGCTCAAAAGACATGGAACGCGGGCTGAACTCGAGCAGGCGATGAATGGTCTTGGCCTCCATGCCGGTCGCCTCGCTCAAGCGCTTAGCGGCGCGCCCGGTCGGCGCCGCCAGCAAGACGCGACGCTCTTTTCCTTTAAGAATTTGGATGACCCCGTTTATTAGCGTGGTCTTGCCCGTACCGGGCCCGCCGGTGACCACCATCATCTTACTTGTTATCGCGCGCTTTATCGCATCTCTTTGCTGCCCGGCGAGCTCAATTGAAAACTTTTTCTCGAACCCGCTTATAGCCTTGTCCATGTCGATATTGAGCCGCACTAAGTCGGAATCTAGAACCTGGCGCATCAAGCCGGCCGCACCGACCTCTGATGCGTAGAGCGACCGCAGGTAGATGAGTTCATCGCAGGTTTCTTCAGCGACATCCGAACCTTCTGTGACCGTGAGCTCAGCGATGTTCTCTATAACGATTAGCCCCTGAACACTAAGTGTATCTATAGCGAGCTCAACAAACCTGTCGTCTATTTCGAGCATCTCGGCGGCCTTTTCGACGAGCAAAATGCGCGGGCAGCAGACGTGGCCGTCCTCGCTGAAGGAGCCGAGCGCATGTAAAACCCCAGCTTCGGCACGCTGCGGGGAGTTGGCCGCAATCCCCAGATTTGACGCGATTTTGTCTGCTGTCCTGAAACCGATGCCGAAGATATCCACGGCCAGCCGATATGGGTTCTCGCTAACGATATCTATCGCCTTGTTGCCGTACTCTTTATATATCTTTATCGCATAGGTCGTAGTGACACCGTGCGACTGCAAAAATATCATGACCTCTTTTATGTCTTTCTGCTCCTGCCAGGCCTGGCAGATGCCCTCGACGCGCACCTTCCCGAGTCCCTCCACCTCTAGCAGGCGTGACGGATCGGTCTCGATGACGTCGAGCGTCTCATCGCCGAAGCATTTGACCATGCGCGACGCCATGACCGGGCCGATTCCCTTTATCATGCCCGAGCCGAGGTATTTCTCGATGCCCACTAGAGTGGCCGGCTTAATTGTCGTAAATGACTGGGCTTTAAACTGGTCGCCGTATTTACGGTCGCTCACCCAATATCCCTCAAGCCTGACGCTCTCTCCGGGTTGAACCCCTATCAGGCTCCCGACAGCGGTAACCAACTCGCGGTTGCCCTTAACATTCAAGCGAACCACGCTCCAGCCGTTATCATCGTTGGAGAAGACGAAGTTCTCGAGAATGCCTTCGAGGATATCGAGTTTCTTCGGGGGCGCCCCCTGCCCCGGCTGGATGCCGACGTCTTTCTTATTCTTGTTTCCAAATGATAGTTGGTCTGATGTCATCGACGATTATCGTTCTTTCTTCAGAGGCCTCTTCTCGCATGATAGCATGGCTCTCAATATCTCCATAGTAGTGTATTTGTTCCTTTGCGCAAAGAAGATGTTCGAGCGAGGTAGGGACGAGCTTTCGGGCGCACCGCTCTGTACTGACAACGCTGGGGTCGCAGTCATCACCTTATCTATACTATGAGCATATGCGTCCAACACTGCCCGGCATGAGCATTCTTAAAACTGCCCGTGGTACTCCTTCACCTTTTTCGCGAAGTCGCGCCCATACTCGTAGGCTTTGGTCTCATCATCCCGGTCCGGGCGGTAGTAAGCTTCGATGCCGGGTTCGTAGACCTCGACCGCCATCTTGCCGAGTTCCTCGTAGATGCTCTTGACGCCGCCGCCTGCCCAACCGTAGCTGCCGAACGCGCCGACGATGCGATTCTTCGGTTTTAAGCCGCGCAGATAGGTCAAGAACGAGGCGACCGTCGGGAACATGAGATTGTTTAGCGTGGGTGTGCCGATGAGCGCCCCGCGCGCCTTCCATAACTCCTTGACCGCGACGCTTCGCGCATTCGCCCTCAGCTTGACGACCCTGCAAGCCACGCCTTCATCGATGATGCCCTGCATCAACGGCACCGTCATCATCTCAGTACTCTGCCACATGGTGTCGTAGATGATTGCCACGCTCAGGTCGGCTTTACCATCGGCCATGTCCAGGTAGTCCTGGACGATTTTTTGCGGGAACTTGCGCCAGATGACACCGTGGTCGGGCGCTATCATCTCGATATCGAGCCCCAGTTTTTGCACCTCGGCAAGTTTCGATTTGATTATCGACCCGAACGGCATTAGGATGTTGGCGTAGTAGTCGGCAATGGCATCATCGAGTTCGGCCTGGGAATGGGCGTGGATATACTCGTCGTCGAAGCGCTCGGCCGAAGCGATATGCTGGCCGAAGCCGTCCTGGCTTATCAACAACTTGTCCTCCGGGATATAGGTCATCATCGAATCCGGCCAGTGAAGCATAGGTGTTTCCAGAAAAACCAGGTTGCGGCTGCCGATGTTGAGGGTGTCGCCCGTTTTTACGACGTTGATGTTCCATTTTGAGATATCGAAAAAGCGCGCGATGCCCTTTTTGCCTTTCTCGGTGATATAGACATTCGCATCGGGGGCGAGCTGCATAATAGCTCCGAGCGAGGTCGCGTGGTCATTCTCGATATGGTTGACGATGACGTTCTTTATTTTTGTGGGGTCGACAAGGCGCTTGATGTTTCTGACCATGTCGTTGACAAAACTATGCTTGACCGTATCGACGAGCGTCACCTGTTCATCCATAATGAGGTAA
>MELI01000030.1:0-147 GCA_001767575.1 Candidatus Aquicultor primus
ATACATTCGCTTTGCACGAGAGAAAACACCGGTCTTCACGACGGGGAAGACTCCGTTCGAAATCGGCAAAGCGGTCGCACTGAGAGACGGCTCCGACGCGACAATCATCGCGTGTGGGACGATGGTCTACCCCGCTCTGCAGGCCTG
>MELI01000030.1:329-534 GCA_001767575.1 Candidatus Aquicultor primus
CGGTGCCGCAGGAGTTTGTCGGTGTCAATGATACCTTCGGTGAGTCCGGTGAGCCGCAGGAACTGTGGGATAAATACGGCCTCACGGTGGAGCATATCGTGGAAGCCGTGACGAAGGCTGTCGCGCGGAAGGGCTTGATGAAATAGCGGGTATTTTTGTGAAAGTGTAGGGGCAAGAAATTTTATACAGCGGAACAAAAAGAGGG
>MELI01000030.1:598-5598 GCA_001767575.1 Candidatus Aquicultor primus
CGCAGGCGCAACCAGACCGAGACTGCGTTCATGGAGAGCAAGACGATGAGCAGGACGATGATAGCGGCAGCCGCCAGGTTGCTGAACTCGGCCTGCGGCCGCGAAACCCAGCTAAAAATCTGAATCGGCAAGACCGTAAACTCGTCCATCGGGCTTCGCGGCGCGAACGCGACGAACGAAAGCGCGCCGATGAGGATGAGCGGCGCGGTCTCACCGATAGCGCGCGATACTGTAAGGATGGTGCCGGTGAAGATTCCGGAAAGCGACGCGGGTAGCACGATATGGCGAATCGTCTGCCATTTTGTCGCGCCCATAGCCAAAAAGGCCAGGCGAAGCGAGCTTGGCACGCTTCTAATCGCCTCGCGCGAAGTGATTATCATGATAGGCAAGACCAATAGAGTCATCGTAAGCGCGCCCGCGAGAACCGTGCGCCCCAGCATCATACTGCGCACAAAAATGGCGAGACCGAGGATGCCATAGACAATCGACGGAACCCCGGCGAGGTTGGCGATATTGATATCTATGAAATTCATCAACCGGTTTTTCGGAGCGTATTCCTCCAAAAAGATGGCGGTTGCGACGCCAATCGGAAATGTGAGGAGCGCCGTTATCGCGGTCACCCACAGAGTTCCCATAAGCGACGAGAAGATGCCCGCGCGCGCCGGTATGCGCGACGGGAAGCTGACCAGGAACTGGAAGTCGAGCCAGCCAAGGCCTTTACGGAAGACGTCGAACATCAAAACCGCCAGCGCGATCAGCGCAAATGCTGTCGCCGCAAGAACCAGGCCATGGAAGGCCATGTCGAGCGTAGCCCTTCGCTTAAGTCGTCTCTGGAATGCTACCGATTCTTCGTCCATTACTCGTACACCTCCCGGTAACGGCGGGTTACCATCTGCCCCAAGATGTTCATCGCAAGCGTGATAAGAAAGAGCAGCATACCAACTGCGAAAATCGTCTTATAAACTATTGTCCCTTGCGGTGTATCGCCCATACTCACCTGAACGATGTAAGCGGTCATCGTCTGGATGCTCTCCAGCGGGTTGAGCGTAAGTTTCGGTGTTGAGCCGGCGGCCAGCGTCACAATCATCGTCTCTCCTATCGCGCGAGATATTGCCAGGATGAACGAGGCTATGACGCCGGATAGCCCGGCGGGCAAGACGATTTTTGTCGCCACCTCGAATTTGGTGGCCCCGAGCGCGAACCCAGCCTCGCGCAGCGAGCGCGGCACCGCCATGAGGGCGTCTTCGCTGAGAGAGGAGACCATCGGGATTATCATGATACCGACGACGATACTCGCGCTGAGCGCATTGAATATACTCATATCAGGGATGAATATGCGAAGGAGTGGGGTGACGAACGTGAGGGCGAAGTAGCCGTAGACGACGGTCGGGATCCCGGCGAGTACTTCGAGTAACGGTTTTACCACCTTGCGGACTCCCGGTTTTGCGTAGGTGCTAAGGTAGAGCGCGCTTGCCAGTCCGACGGGCAACGCCACGAGGCTCGCACCGACCAGGATGATAAGCGTTCCCGCGACAAGTGGCATGATACCGAAGTGTTTGTCGGCAAAGAGCGGTGTCCAGCGCGTATCGGTCAAGAATTGGCCGAGGGGCACCTCCTGGAAGAACGAGAAAGTCTCCGTTATCAGGGACAGGATTATCCCTACGGTGGTCAGCACCGATATCAGGACGCAGCCGAGGAGAGCCGCATAGATGAGGCGCTCCTTAATCTTTCGCATTTTGACCTTGGCGGCCGGCAGTTCGAACTTTGTGTCACGGGCTTCTTGGTTAGTGTTCAAAGCCGTCACTCCTTGCATTGAAAAGCTTTGGCTTCGCCGGCCGTATCGGATCCGGCGAAGCCGCTCACATCATGATGTCGTCGTATACGTCGCTAAGCGCTCGTCCGCCTACTCGAGAAGCTTAAGGTGTTTCTCGTACTCCGCGTCATTGAGCGGCGCGTAGCCTACCTCGGCGACGAGTGCCTTGCCTTCGGTGAAGAAGAACTTTAAAAATTCTTTGACCTCCGGCCGCTCGAGCGCTTTTTTATTCACGTAGATGAAGATCTGGCGCGCCAGTGGTTTGTAAGTACCATCTTTTATAGTCGAATCGGTGGGCTCGACCACTCCATTGCCGCCATCGATTCCGAGCGACTTGATCTTGCTCGTGTTTTCAACATAGTAAGCGTAGCCGAAGTACCCGAGCGAGCCTTTGTCGCCCGCTACACCCTGTACGAGCACGTTGTCATCCTCGCTCGCGGTGTAATCTGTGCGGCTTGCGCCTTCTTCACCGTTTATCGCGTCCGTGAAGTAATCAAACGTTCCCGAATCGGTGCCGGGGCCATACAATACCAGCTTCTCATCCGGCCAGTCGGCTCGCACGTCTTTCCATGTTGTGACCTTGCTATCGGGAGCCCAAATCTTGTTGAGTTCCTCGACGGTCATCGATTTCGCCCAGTCGTTATTGTGGTTTACGACGATTGATATCCCATCGTAAGCGATTGGTATCTCGATATATTCGATACCGTTCTTCTCTGCCGCTTCCTTCTCCTCGTCTTTGATGTGGCGCGATGCGTCGCTTATGTCGATCTCGCCGACGGTGAATTTCTTGAAGCCGCCACCGGTTCCAGATGTGCCGACGGTTACCTGTATGCCGGGATTCGCGGCCATGAACTCCTCGGCCACCGCTTCGCTTATCGGTGCAACAGTGCTTGAGCCATCGATTTTAATCGTTCCGGAAAGTTGATCCTCACCACCACTTGTGTTTCCACCCGAGCTACAGCCGACGACAGCCAAAGCTAGAATGAGCATTAGCGAGATAACAGCATAGAGCGCGTTCTTCTGTGATATGCGCGAAAAAAGTCTCATATAAACCTCCTGTAAAATTTGTGTGATGCGTTCTACGGGCCCTTCCTCGAATCGCACAATCATAAGGATAGTCTTGCCGCAAAGGTATGTGGTGAAAAAGTTGTAACAGTTATGTAAAATAAATGTTAACTGAGAAGAAGCTTGGGGGGCAAGGGTTTAAGAAGTCCCAGTGGGGCTGCTGGGGAAGGTCACGTAGAAGGTGCTGCCGATACCAAGTGAGGTGTCAACATCGATTATCGCGCCATGGTTTTCGGCGATGTGCTTGACGAGCGAAAGACCTAGGCCAGTGCCGCCGGTCTCTCTGCTTCGTGCTTTGTCGACCCGGTAGAAACGCTCGAATATCCTCGGAATCTCGCGCTTGGCCAGACCGATGCCGCTGTCGATGACCGCGAGCCGTGCCAGCCCGTCGATATTCGCAAGGCGCACATCTATTTTGCCGCCCGCAGGCGTGTATCGAATCGCGTTGTCGACCAGGTTTCTGACCATAGTAAAAATCTGCTCCTGGTCGCCGGCGATATCGGGAACATCGCTCGCGATATCCCAGGCCAGCTTGAGGTCGCTAGATGTCGCAAGCTGAGAGAAGCTCATGCAGACCTCGACGACGACATCTTCCAAGTCGACCGGGATTCTTTCCGCCGCCTCCTGCGGGTTCTCCAGCTTGGAGAGGTCGATAAGCTCGCGCACCAAATTGATGAGCGTGCTAAGTTCTTTGTCCAGGCGCATGATGAAGACCTTGCTCGAGGCAGGATCCGTATCGATGCTGCGCAGGAGATTGTCCGACAAAAGCTTCAAACCGGTAAGAGGTGTTTTAAGCTCGTGTGATACGTTGGCCACGAAATCCTTTCTCAGTCGTTCGACCTGTTTCTGACGGGTTATGTCGCGGATGACTACGAGCGTCTGGTCTTCGCCCAAGCTGTTCGTAATGGGCATGATACGTATCCTGAGCTGCTTGAAAGGTGATTGAAGTACTATCTCATCTATAACTTCGTGCTTGTTCACCGCGGATTCCTCAATCGCATGGTCGAGGTCGTAGTTTCTGATTGAGTGAAGGACCGGATTGCCGATGACCTCGGCGGCCGCCACCCTGAATATGCGCTCGATGGAAGGGTTGGTCAGCATGACCTCGCCGTTCTGGTTCAAGAGAAGGATGCCTTCGGCCATATTGTTAAAGATCAGGTCGGCCTTGGCCTTCTCGGCCTGCAATTCGTCGATGCGCGCCTTAAGTTTTTCCGCCAATTCGTTCAAGGATTTCGACAGCTCACCTATCTCATCGCCTTCGCGAACCGGCAATCTCTGCTCGAGGTCGTCGTTGGCCATCCGCTCGGCCATGACCATCATCCGCTTCAAAGGTGTCGTAAACGATTTCGAAAGCACGTAGCTGGTCCCGATGACGAGCATCGACGCGCCTATCGCGATGATGACTATCAAAAAATTGGGTATGGATGAGCGCAGCACGACGCTGGTGATAACAAAGGTCGAGACCGCTAGCAGTGTGTAGCTTACGACCAGTTTCCGCCCTATCCGCATGGTATTTTCTCCTCGGCTTGGAACTTATAACCGAGGCCGTGGACGGTTTGTATGTAAGTAAAGTGCGAGTGCTCTTCTATTTTGTTTCGGATGCGCCTTATATGCACATCGATGGTGCGGCTCGACGAGTAAAACTCCTGGCCCCAAACACGCGCAGCCAAATCCTGGCGTGTGAATAGCGCGCCGGGCTTTGAAGCGAGCACGTGAAGCAGCTGGAACTCCTTGAGGCGCAGCGAGATCTCATTGCCGTCGACGGCGACCGAGTGTTTGGTCGGGTCGATTTTAATGTCTCCAAGTTCGATAATGGCCGGCTGGTTGTTGGGTTTTAGGGTGCGCTTCAGGTTCGCGTTGATGCGCGCAACCAGCTCCTCGACACTGAAAGGCTTGGTGATATAGTCGTCGGCGCCGAGGCTGAAGCCTTTGAGCTTGCTCTGCCGGTCGTCGAGCGCGGTTATCATGATGACGGGGACATCCTCGTTGAAAGAGCGGATGTTTCTGCAGACTTCAAAGCCGTCGATTTCAGGGAGCAAGAGGTCTAAAAGGACGAGGTCGGCGTTGCTGTCTTTGAGTAGCGCCAGCCCGTCCATACCGTTTTCCGCTGTGGGTACATCGA
>MELI01000030.1:5629-6473 GCA_001767575.1 Candidatus Aquicultor primus
CTCTCTGATAAGCGGGTCGTCTTCGATAACAAGAATTTGAGCCATAAAATTTTCTCAATCCCCTTCGGCAATATAGTACGTCAGTTCCAGCGATTTTTCAACCAGCACGGGTGTAGCGTGTGCCTTTCGCCGGTTATTTGCTCGGCACCGAGACCGAGAAAATCATCTCACCTCGACTTGACGGAATGGATAAATGTTGGTTTCATTTTTGTAAAAATCCATAAATGTTGCGAAGCTTGCCTGCATCGCGTAATGTAAACAAGAATTCCGAAGCGAGGTGTATCTAATCCAGTGAACCCGTAGCTAAAGGTCCTTTTTCTATGCACTGGCAATTCGACGCGCTCTCAGATGGCAGAGGGCTGGGCAAGGCATTTAAAAGGGGATGTGGTCGAAGCCTATTCGGCCGGTGTCGAGGCGCACGGCCTTAATTCTTATGCGGTGCGGGTCATGGCTGAGTCGGGTGTTGATATCTCGACGCAGTGGTCAAAGTATGTTGATGAACTCAAAGACATTGCGTTCGATTTCGTTGTTACTGTCTGCGACAGTGCGCGTGAGCGATGCCCACTGTTTCCCGGGCGAGCGACTGTCCTTCATGTGAAATTCGACGACCCAACCAGGGCGAGTGGGAGCGAAGAGGAAATCATGGGAGTTTTTCGACGGGTCCGCGACGAGATTAGAGCATTCGTCGAGACGCTGCCCGGCGCGCTTTATTCTTTCACGCGGTCGGGGGAATAGACGATGGCAAGGGTGCGGACCGTCGTGACGGCCAGCATGGCGCTGCCCATGGCGAGTATCTTAATAGGCTCGAAATCGGGCTGCGAGAAACGAATCCAGATTTCTTTGA
>MELI01000030.1:6483-10772 GCA_001767575.1 Candidatus Aquicultor primus
CCTCCTTAAAATAATCCAGGAGCACGCGAAATAGTTCAACGAAGATAAAGATGACCATAACGTCGTTGAGCAGGTTATGAAAGACGCCCGAGAAATAATCCTGGCTCAACGTGGAGGGCAGGCGCAAGAAAATCCGGACTGTTCCTGCCACTAGGGCGAGAAGAACCGCGATTATGAGCGCATCGATTATGAGGTTGCTGACCGACCGGTAAGATTTGGTCAAGACTTTCTTCCGGCAATCGGTTACAAATATCTTTTTAAATACGGCGTTGTTTGTCAACATCGCTCTCCTATGCAAGCTGTGGTTATTGGTCGCCATCCCATCACTTCCTCTCCGTTCCTTAATGTGTCGTCCGGACGTAACCTAAACGCAATTGAAATGGACAGGGGTTTATTTATGGGGACCCCTGCCCGCGTGCAGACGTTTTAATTTCACTCATACCGTAGCAGGATGCACGCGAGGATTGGTTAAAACCGTGCAAATAATTTGTAAGAAATCTGTTAAATGTGATAGCGGGATTAATCTCTCAACTATAAGGCAATCAGGTGCTTTACCGTTCAATAACTAGACAAGCTAGGCCTTGGCGGGGTTCCGGGTCGAGAATGGAGGTGGATTCAGTAAGTGGCAAATTACCCCGAACTTGCTTAGAATGGTGGAATAGTCAATAATGTTCTCGTTATCGTGTTGACAGGCAAGTACTTTTAGGAGAACCCTGATATGTCGGGAAAGATAAAAGTAGAATTTAAGGACGTCTCGTTCTACTATGGCGCCTTTAAGGCGATAGATGACGTCTCGTTTCAGCTGGAAAAGAACAAGGTCACCGCATTCATCGGCCCGTCGGGGTGCGGTAAGTCGACGGTTCTTCGTATCATAAACCGGACGAACGAGATATCCATGAGCACGCACGTCGAGGGACATGTGCTCATCGACGGCATCGATATTTACAACGGTGTCGACCCGGTGCTCCTTCGCAAGCGGGTCGGGATGGTATTCCAGAAGCCCAACCCGTTCCCGAAGAGCATCTATGAGAATCTGGCGCTCGGTCCCAAAATCCATGGTGTCAAAAACAAGAGCGACCTCGACCGTATCGTCGAAGAGAGCCTGGTCAAAGCCGCGCTTTGGGGCGAGGTTAAAAACACGTTGCACAAGTCGGCCATGCAGCTCTCGGGCGGGCAGCAGCAGCGTCTCTGTATCGCGCGGGCGCTGACCATCAAGCCGGAACTTCTCTTGATGGACGAGCCGTGCTCCGCGCTCGACCCTATATCGACTCAGAAAATCGAGGACCTTATAGACGAACTCAAGAATGATTACACCATAGTCATAGTCACGCATAACATGCAGCAAGCGGCACGCGTATCCGACTACACCGCTTTTTTCCTGGTCGAAGAGACGGGCGCACCCGGCAGGTTGGTCGAGTTCAACGACACCACGACGATATTCACCAGGCCGTCGAATAAGAAGACCGAGGATTATATTACCGGTCGATTCGGATAGCGGCCGGGAGGGCCAACCTCCGCAGTCAGGTCGGCGTTTGTCTGGCGCTATCTTGACGGATCGCCGACCATTAACACTATGACGCAGTGCGGCTGAATAAGGGATTGAGTGCTCGCTGACAGCTGCAGCAGAAGCCTTCATTATAGTCCCGGTATTGAGACAGCTTGCAGCCGCAGCGTTGGCAGAACGCTAAATTGTCCATACGTTTGGGGCCTGCGAGCACTTCGTCAAGCGTCTTTCCGTTGAAGTTGCCGAACGACAGGCCGCGAACAATTTGACCTTTCATGATGACTCCTTTCTGCAACAAATCTCCGTTAATGTTAGGTATCGCCGTTCTGCTCAGAATTTGCCCAAAAATATCATGTTTAAACTATCAAAACAACAGTTTTCCTATTAATTTTGCGATAGGTTGATTATTTATTTACCGGTCTGTGATATAGCAAGCGGTTTTTGTACATACTAGCAGTTCACATAAAGAGTTCGTCGAGGCCGGTAATCTCAAAGATTTTGCTTACATTCGGCTTCGCATTGATGACTTTTACAGACGATACTCCGCCGAGCTGTTTCCGCAACCCCAGCAATACCCGTAGAAAATAGCTGTCGGCGAAGTCGAGTTCCTCCAGGTCGAATATGAGCTTTCGCACTCTGCCGAGCTTTCGGGCGAGACCTTGCTTTAAGCAAGAGCTGCCATAGAGGTCGGCCTCGCCCGAAAGCTTAACTATGAGCGTGCTCTCTTCTCGCTCGAACACGAAGAAAAGGCGCCTGCTTTCGGAGTTTCGTCTTTGTTGTGGTGTGTCAGCCATAGTTTCACCGTTAAAAGAGACTTGGCATTGCCTATACCTATTTATATTGCCAAAAGCGACTCATAAAACACCTGGGCTTGCAGGTTTAAAGCACATAGCTATGGGCTGCTAAGGGGTGCGTGCTAGCCGGCGGTAATATGCTTAGCAGACGGTTGAACCTTGTTAATATATGGTCATTTGTTTATACTCGTGGGACGTGGTCTTTCATCTTTAAGCAGGTGTTTTAGTGTCAGAAATCAAAGTCGGCGGCCAAGCGTTCGGCGACGGCGTCTTAATGCGAACCAAAAGATATTGGGCTCTGGTGAGGGAAGACGGTTCGACCGAGTTTGGGTCGGTCACCTCGTGGCTCGACCATCACCCCAGGTGGAACTTCTTCTTTATCCGTTCCGTCATCATGTTTGCCGAGATGATGAAGTTCGGTCTAAAGACATACAGTAAAATCCCGGCGGCGGGAAACAAAAGGCTCTTGCTCTGGATAGGAATTTATCTCGCCGTTACCATGCCGCTCTCGATGCTCGTCAATGATATGTTTGGCGAAGGGCCGCTAGTATACGGAGCCTTTCAGTTCTTCAGCTTCATCGCGGCACTTTGGGCGATAAGTATGGGGATGACCGCGCGCATATGGACCTATCACGGCGCCGAGCATAAAGTGGTCAATGCGTTTGAGCAGGGAAAAGATATCGAGGACGTAGCTGCGGTGCGGGTCTGTTCGAGGATTCACCAGCGTTGCGGCACCAATTTTGCGTTTTTAATACTGGTCGTTACATCTCTCTACTTCCCGAATCCCGGCGCCGGAATCAATGCCCTGCTCGCTATATCTTACACGGTGTTCGCGCTGGCCATGTCGCTTGAGATATTCCGCCAGTTGATGCGGTTTCCGAAGTTCATCGTCTCGCGGGTCATCTTGTTCGGCGGGCAGCAAATGCAGAGATTTATTACGACGCGCGAGCCCGATGATGACCAGATAGTGGTGGCGTCAAAGGCATTGCAGCTGGTTCTGACTCTTGAGGCGATGGACAGCGCGCGGGGCTAGGAGACAAAAGCAACATCCTCGCTAACAGCATGCCCGTTAAAGAGGCTTTATCCCGCCCTTTTAAAGCGCTTACTCATGACGACCGTCACGCTGTCCTGTTGCTCGTCGATGGTGACTTGGTCCATGAGGGCCAACATAAGCAGAATCCCTCTACCCCTAAAGCCATCCTCTTCGGGCAGCGGGATATTTTTGACGAACGCTCCATTGCTGCGAACGCAGACGGTAAGAACGTCTTCGACGAGGTCGAACTCTACCTCCACGTCGCCGCCCCGGCCGTGCTCTATCGCATTTGTCGTGGCCTCGCCGATTGAAACCAAGATGTCGTAGCTGTCCTCGTCGACGATATTGTTGGTATTCGCGATATCTTTAAAGTAGTCCCTGATTCGAGCGAGGTTCTCGGGCTTGCTGTCGACTACATAGAAATAATTCTCTTGTTCCAAAAATCACACGACCTTTCGTTGCCATTATAATTGCAGGCGAATAAGATTATAGTCTTGTGGGATTGAGAAATCCATAATATGCCTGTTTTTTTATAAGCACCCGCAATAGCTGTGAGCTTGTCATCGATTATTGTGCCATAATATTAGGACCACCCCGGCAAGACGAGCGATTGCTTAGTACCGCAGGTAGTGTTAGCTGTCAGTGGCGATATGTGCTATCTTAAGACAAGAGAGTTAGGAGCTGTTTTTGAAGGCTTACAGGAAACAAATCGGTCTGCTCTGCTTCATTATCGCGGGCTTAGCATGGCCTATCGGGTTCGCCATGGGATATAAGATGCCCCAAGTGCTACCAGTGCATTTGCTCTTTATATTCAGCGGCATTTTACTCAGAGGCAGCCACCTCGTGGAAGTGTTAAAACAGAAGAAAAGAGTCAGGCCTTAGGCCTCGCAGCCATGCCCATGCCCATGCCTGTGCGTGGAGTGGTGGACATTTATTTTTCGGCATGTTATATTTTTTA
>MELI01000031.1:0-1268 GCA_001767575.1 Candidatus Aquicultor primus
AACCTCAAGCGTCGCCAGTTCGTTTCGGACCGTAGCGGAACTCACACCGAGCTGATACTTCTCCACAAGCTTTTGCGAGCTTACGGGCTCAGCCGTGAGAATATATTCCTGTACTGCGACGTAGAGGATGGCTTTCTTTCTTGCATCGAGCATTTCTATCACTCCTGGCACTCTAAGACACAGAGTGCTAGAAAGAACGTATCATCCGACGTGGTCCGATGTCAATATTGGATGGCGCGCCAGACAACGACAAATCGCCTAATACTCGACTCTGACCAGCGTTAATCCTTTCGCGGGGGCGGTGTGCCCCGCCCTGCTCCGGTCTCTCGCTTCGAGTATTGTGGAAATGTCTTGCGGCGAGATATTGCCGAGGCCGGCGTCTATCGCGGTGCCGGCGATGATTCGCACCATGTTGTGTAAGAACGCATGGGCGCGCACGCGCAACATGACCAGCCCCTCCAGCGGCTCCCCCGCCCAGACGATGTTGCCGGAGCGCGCGCACGAGATATCGAGGATGGTGCGGACCGGGTTGTCGAGCTTGGACGCGCTCAGGGTATTACAAAAGCTCGTAAAATCATGGCGGCCTTTGAGCGCGGCGACGGCTTCGTCCATGGCGGCGACATCGAGTTGGCGCGGCTCGTAACAGACGAACCGGTCGACGAAGACCGAGCGGTAGGGCCGGTTAAGAATATAGTAGTGATACTCGCGCCATTTGGGGTCGCGGCGCGCATCGAAATCGGGCGGCACTTCAACCGCGTCCTTGATAACGATGTCATCCGGGAGAATGGCGTTGAGCGAGTATGGGATGCGACGGATGGACATATCGGATTCGATGACGAAGTTCACCACCTGGCCGAAGGCGTGGACGCCCGTATCGGTGCGCCCGGCCGTGTTCGTCTCGACCGCCCCGCCGAGAAGGGTCTGAATCGCGCGCTCTAGTTCGCCCTGAATGGTTCGAACCTCTTGCTTGGCCTGTTTCTGCCAACCGCTAAAGCCGCCCCCGTCGTATTCGAGTGTGAGCCTTATGTTTCGCAATGATGACCCCTGATATCGGTTTGACTATGGCGTGATGCGTTTGGATTCGCTTGGTCATAATGATATCATGCCTGCCAAGCTCACTACTATCGGGGATGATGCCGACTGTCGTGCAGTAAATCTCAACTACACCAGCGGAAGCCGCCCGACCCAGGCCATGACCGCAAAGACGACACTCACCAATATTAGGGCCAGCACATCGCGCCCCTTCATTTCGAGCCGGCGCATCCTCG
>MELI01000031.1:1478-6325 GCA_001767575.1 Candidatus Aquicultor primus
GCGCTATGGTCATCATCATCGCAATCTCATGTGCGGGGACGCGAACTTTTTTCAGCGGTGCGAGCAGCGACTCGATGGCGTCGGTCAGCTCGATAGGCGTCGAGGTTAGGGTGAGAAACGCGGCGCCCACGACCAGGATGACCAGCCTGATGCCGACGAGCGCGCCCGAGCGCGCGCCGGGCACGCTGAGATGAAGCGGGCCCAACTCTATCCAGGGCTTGGCCCCGGTAAACAAATGTATGATGAAGGTGAGTACGAGCAGATAGAGAAGTGGGCGCACCCCTTTGACGGCGAGCCGGATAGGCACCCTGCTCACTAAGGCCACCCCCACGATGAGAGCGGCGGCGGCGGCGAGGCCCGAGAAATTGACAACCGTAAAGGCCGCTATAGTAAAGACGAGCACCAACAGTATCTTGACCCTGGGGTCGAGCGCGTGTACCGGCGAGTCGACCGGATAGTATTCCCCGATGGTCAGGCCGAATCTCAATTCGCACACCTCTCTTTGACAGCGGCGGCAACGCTAGCGACGACCGAGCGCATCGAGACGTTATCGGGCTGAATATTGAAGCCTTTTTCGCGCAGCTTGAACACAAGCTCAGCGGCTTTGGGGATATCTAAGCCGATTTCTCTCAAAAAGCTCGCATGGACAAAGATTCCCTCCGGTTTGTCATCGAGGACTATTTTGCCTTCGTTCAAGACGATGATCCGGCGGGCGGATTCGGCCACCTCGTCCATGCTGTGCGTTACCATGAGAATCGCGACGCCTTCGCTATTTAGACGGTCGAGGCAATCGAAGATAGCCTCCTTGCCGCGTGCATCGAGGCCGCTGGTCGGCTCATCGAGCACGAGAAACTGCGGGCGCATCGCGAGCACTCCGGCGATAGCGACGAGGCGCTGCTCGCCTCCGCTCAAGCTAAACGGCGACCTTTGCGCATAATGCGCATAATCTAGTCCGACCTGGAGGAGCGCATCCTCAACGCGCGACGCGACCTCGGGGCCTGCTAAACCCTGCTGACGTAAGCCGAAACCGATATCATCGGCGACCGTGTGCTCGAAAAGCTGGCTCTCGGGAAACTGAAAGATAAGCCCGATTTCACGCCGCAGTTCCAAGAGACCCACATCGCTACCGACGCTTCTGCCGCGAAACGACAGTGAGCCCGAAGTGGGGGTCAGCAGGCCGTTAAGGTGCTGGATGAGCGTCGATTTTCCCGAGCCGGTCGGCCCCACCAGCGCGATAAAATCACCCTCCGAAATCGACAAGTCGATATCGCTGAGCGCGGTGTGGGCCAGCGGTGTCCCGGGCAGGTATTCAAAGGTGACCTTTGCCATCTCTATCAACACAGCGCGGCCACCAAGTCGTCTACGGTGAGGATGCTGCCAGGGATGTCGATTCCGGCCCGCTCCAACCCATGCGCGAGCAACCGCGCTTTCGGCACACCGATGCCGAGAGCGGCAGCCGCATCCACATCGGAGAAGACCGCTTGCGGCGTTCCGTCCATCGCTATCGTGCCTCCGGATAGAACGACGACCCTGCCGGCGAGCGCCGCTTCCTCGGGAATATGTGTTATGAAGATGATCGTTATCCCGTAGTCACTATTGAGGCGCCGCGTTGTCGCCACTATCTCTTCGCGTCCTTTGGGGTCGAGCATCGACGTCGCCTCGTCGAAGACGAGATACTTGGGCTTCATCGCCAGCGCACCGGCGATGGCGACGCGCTGCTTCTGGCCCCCGGAGAGGAGATGCGGGTCGGAGTGGGCAAGCTCGCGCATACCGACGACCGCGAGCGCCTCATCGACGCGCGCCCTTATCTTAGCCGGTTCACACCCCAGGTTTTCCGGCCCGAAAGCGACATCTTCCTCGACACGCGACGCGATGATCTGGTTGTCCGGGTTCTGGAAGACCATTCCGACCTGCTGGCGGATACGCCAGACGGCGCTACTGTCGACCGTCGAGCTGCCGTCGACGAGCCCCTCGCCGTGCGACGGCGCAAGGAGCCCGTTTATCAGGCGCGCCAAGGTCGATTTGCCCGAGCCGTTATGGCCGAGAATCGCGACGAACTCACCGTCTTCGATGGTTAGGCTGATATCTTTTAGCGCGTTTATTTTGTTTTCATCGTCGCCGTAGTCGAACGAGACGTTTTTGAACTTAATCATCACTTAACCTCGAGAATCGCTCCCAAAACAACAAAGGCAAAAGCATTGTCGCTCTTGCCTTTACCTTAGCATATTTAGAATTCACCTATACGACTACAATCATGTATCCGCGCCCTGTTAGACCAGTTCGATAAGGGCCATGGGAGCGGCGTCACCCTGGCGTGGGCCGAGTTTTAGAATCCGTGTATAACCACCGTTTCGCTCGGCGAAGCGCGGGCCGACCTCTGCGAATAGTTTGTGAACCGTGTCTTTGTCGCCCAGCTTCGCCAGTGCTTGCCTTCTTGCATGCAAGTCGCCGCGCTTGCCAAGCGTGATCATTTTCTCAACCGCCGGCCGTACTTCTTTCGCCTTTGCTTCGGTCGTCTGAATCCGCTCGTGGATTATGATTTGTCGCACCAAACCAGATAATATCGCCTGTCTATGGCTGGCACTGGTTCCGATTTTTCTTCCCTTTTTCGCGTGTCTCATTCCTATCTCCTACTAGCTAGACTGTAGCGCAAGACCTAGGTCTTTCAGCTTTTCCTTGACTTCTTCAATCGATTTCGCGCCAAAATTTCTTATCTTAACAAGATCGGCTTCACTCTGCTCGACGAGTCCCTGCACAGTGTTGACGCCCTCCCGCTTTAAACAGTTGTATGAACGAACCGACAGCTCGAGGTCCTCAATGGGCGAGTCGAGCGTCCTGTCTCGCTCGTTGACATCGGCCACGAAAATCGGCGCGGCTGAGAACTCGATGGCCTGCTCCATAAATAGGTTCATGTGGTCGTTGACGATTCTAGCGGCAACACTGACTGCTTCAAAAGGTGAAATGCTGCCGTTCGTCTCGACTTCGAGGATGAGTTTATCATAATCGGTCCGCTGCCCGACACGCGCGTTCTCTACAGCGTATGTCACCCTTTTCGTCGGGCTGAATATCGAGTCAATCGGCAATACACCAATCGCATCCGACGCCCTCTTGTTCCGCTCGGCCGATACATAGCCACGTCCGTGCTCGACTACCATCTCTACCTCTAGCTTGCCATCATCGTTAAGAGTGGCGATATACAGGTCAGGATTTATGACCTCCACATCAGCCGGATATTCTATGTCTGCAGCGGTTACTTCCTTCGGACCTTTCGCATTAATCCGCAGGGTCGCCGGCTCATCGCCGTGGAGCCTTAACACCGTCTCTTTGAGATTAAGGATGATATCGGAGACATCTTCCTTTACCCCTTTTATAGTGCCGAACTCATGTGCCACACCCTCGATTTTCACCGATGTTATCGCAGCACCCGGCAGAGATGACAATAAAACTCTTCTTAGCGAATTGCCTAAGGTATAACCGAAGCCTCTTTCCAGCGGCTCGACAGCAAAGCGAGCAGCATTTTCTCGCGCCTCTTCTGCGGAGATACTCGGCTTACGGATATCTAACATTAATATATTCCTCCTTAGCAACCGTCACTTTATTATTAGCATTCTGCTTTTCGCTGCCAGCAATCTACTCGTAGCAAAGACCAACACGCTCTTCGATTTGCTTATCCAGCGTCCCGTCAAAAGTCTCTTACCCCAAAACCCTACAATCCTACTGATAGCCGTCGACCGGCATCCTGCAGGTTTAAGATTATTTCGAGTAAAGCTCGACGATCATCTTCTCTTGAACCGGAATATCGATATCTTGGCGCGTCGCCAATCCGGTTACCTTTGCGACCATGTTTTTATAATCCACATCAAGCCACGGTGGTACCGCCGCTTTGTTGGCCGACTCCGCCGCGTCTTTCATCCTTGCAATGTTCCCGGCCACAGCTATCACGTCGCCCGGTCTTACACGGAACGAAGGAATATCCACTTTGCGGCCGTTGACTGTGATGTGACCGTGGCGCACGTCCTGACGGGATACCGCACGCGAAAACGCAAATCCCATGCGATAGACAACGTTGTCGAGACGGCTCTCAAGGATTTGGAGCAAGTTCTCGCCGGTGATGCCCTTGGTCTTCGCAGCAAGCTCATAGTAATTGCGGAACTGCTTCTCCAAAACGCCATAGATGCGCTTAGTCTTTTGCTTCTCGCGCAACTGCAAATAGTACTCTGAATCTTTGCGCCTGCCACGACCATGCTCGCCTGGCGGATATGGGCGTCTCTCGATCGCACACTTGTCGGTCAAACACTTATCGCCCTTTAAGAAGAGCTTCTGAATCTCTCTTCTGCATAATTTACATACAGGACCAGTATATCTTGCCATAGCCTACACCCTTCTCCTTTTTCTAGGGCGGCAGCCGTTATGCGGCACCGGCGTTACGTCGGTGATTCCGGCGACTTCCAAGCCGTTCGCCTGCAAAGTCCTGATTGCCGTCTCACGACCGGCTCCCGGACCCTTCACATAAACATCCACCCTCTTCATTCCGTGCTCTTGCGCCTTTTTAGCGACAGCTTCCGCTGCTACCTGAGCGGCAAATGGTGTACTCTTACGAGACCCCTTAAAACCTGAGGCACCCGCGCTCTGCCAAGCTATAGTGTTGCCCTGTTGGTCGGTGATTGTGACAATCGTATTGTTAAACGTGCTCTGTATATGGGCAGCGCCATGTACGATGTTCTTGCGCTCTCTACGCTTTACTCTAGTGGCCGTCTTTTTCTTAGCCAAGAAGCTCTAACCTCCTTATGTGTGGATCACAAACTCCATTTTGGAACGAATATCTGCGATATCCGAATCCCTCACTT
>MELI01000031.1:6337-9585 GCA_001767575.1 Candidatus Aquicultor primus
CGAGTGCGCGCGTTGGTATGTGTCCGTTGACCGCGAACGGGTAAGCCCCGGCGGTGTCTCAAGCCGCGATAACACCCTATCTCCATAAGACGTTTGATGTTCTGAGACACTTCGCGACGTAGATCACCCTCGACCTTGATGTTCTTGTCGATGTACTCACGAAGCCTGATGACCTCTTCTTCGGTCAGATTGCGTACCCTCGTATCGACGCTAATGGCTGAACCTGCCAAAATCTCACGAGCTTTCGAAAGACCAATACCATAAATATATGTTAAGCCTATCTCGACTCTCTTCTCTCTTGGCAGATCAACACCTGCTATACGTGCCAAATCCTTAAACCTCCTCCAAACAGCTCAAACTTTAAAATATCTACTCAAGACTCTAGGCTCAAGGCTAACCTCGCGCATTAGCCCTCAGCCAAGAGCCTTCAGCTATCGTCACGGCCTGTCCGGCAGCCAATTACCCCTGGCGCTGCTTATGGCGCGGGTTCTCACAGATTACCAAGACCCTGCCGTGCCTCTTGATTATCTTGCACTTCTCACATATGCGTTTTACAGATGGTCTTACTTTCATTTCTTCCTCCAAACGACACGAGTTCTACCTCAAACCGTGCCTGCATCCCATATCTATACTTTGCACCGCAAAACCTAGGCTTGCGGTAGGTCAACAACCTCGAATCACCGTCGCGACCCGATAACGTCACGCCGAATGTACTACTTGAACCTATAGACTATGCGACCCCTCGTCAAATCGTAGGGCGACAGCTCGACTACCACTCGGTCCCCGGGTAGGATACGTATATAATGCATACGCATCTTACCTGAGATATGCGCGAGTACTTTATGGCCGTTATCGAGCTCAACCCGGAACATCGCATTTGGTAAAGGCTCGATTACCTTGCCTTCTACTTCTATCGCGTCTTCTTTTCTTGGCACCGCTTACATACCCCCACTGGGCCTGCTACTATAACCCTCACAGACGGCCCGGTTGGTTCCCCCTCCAGGCTTCTGCCCTCACATCTCTAGCTCGAGGCAGCGAGTCATTAGTCGCCGCTGTTATATGTCCTCACGAAGATAACACGAAATATATCGTTTACCTTTAGTGTCGAACCACAAAAATACATTATATCAAATGATAATAACTGCGTCTACAGCACCGTCAATAAGACCGGTTCATCTCTTGTAATCGCCACCGTATGCTCAAAATGCGCCGAGAGCGTGCGATCCGCGGTGACGACCGTCCATTCGTCCTGTAATATCTCGACCTTGTAGCCACCGATATTGACCATAGGCTCGATTGCAAAGACCATTCCCGCCTGCAATCTCGGACCCTTGCCCGGCGAGCCGAAGTTGGGGATTTGCGGCTCCTCGTGCATCGCGCGCCCTATCCCGTGCCCGACGAATTCCCTGACGACCGAATACCCTGCCGCCTCAGCCGTCGTCTGGATGGCGTGCGAGACGTCATAGAGATAGTTGCCCTCGACGCACTTCGCGATTCCGTCTTCAAGTGAGCACTTCGTGACGTCCATCAATCTTTGCGCCTCCGCCGAGATCTCTCCGACCGGAAAGGTCGCAGCGGCATCGGCATAATAACCATCGACTTCCGTGCCCACGTCGATACTTATTATATCACCTTCCTGTAACCGTCTTTTGCCGGGAATCCCATGAACGACGACTTCATTTAGGGAAGCGCAGATAGAGGCGGGAAATCCCTTGTAACCCTTGAAGGCGGGTCTTGCACCGCTTTCGCGGATAAATTCTTCCGCCGCCGCATCCAGTTGTTCCGTCAGCACTCCGGGTTTTATCTTTTTTTCAATGAGCTCCAGGGTCTTCGCCACTATATGGCCGGCACGCCGCATCGTAGCGATTTCGTCCGCACTTTTCTTTATGATCATACCTTCGCCTTAAGGGCCGTGTTTATCTGGTCAAATACCTCGTTCACCGACTTTGCACCGTCGATGTCGACGATGATGCCTTGTTTTGAATAGTATTCTATAAGCGGTGAGGTCTGGTTGTGATATACGTCGAGGCGATTCTTGACCGTCTCGACATTATCGTCCGTGCGCTGATATAGCTCGCCGCCGCACTCGCATGCGCCCTCGGTTGCCGGGGGCTTAAACATCACATGGTATGGGCGCTGGCAAGTCCTGCAGATACGCCTGCCGGTCAACCTGCCGAGTAGCTCTTCGTCCTCAACGACTATATTTACAACCGCATCGATATTTTTACCCATCCCTTTAAGAGCTTTGTCGAGTTCGTCGGCTTGTCCGACTGTCCGCGGGAATCCGTCGAGCAAAAAACCTTTCTCGCAATCGGGTTCCACGATACGGTCCCGGACTATCCCTACAACGACCTCATCGGGCACGAGCGCGCCTTTAGACATATACTCCTGCGCCTTAAGCCCCATCTCGGTGCCGTTTTTTACAGCAGCCCTGAGCATGTCGCCGGTCGAGATATGGACCAAACCATACTCTTTGACGATTCCCTCGGCCTGCGTTCCTTTTCCCGCTCCGGGAGGCCCTAATAATATTACGTTCACAGTTGCTCCTTCCTCGTCATAAAACTATTCATTATCCTCTAGCCGCTCTCCGCTGACAGCGACTATTTCTTTAAGAAGCCATCATAGTGCCGCATCAAAAGCTGCGACTCTATCTGGCGCATCGTCTCAAGCGCGACACCGACCATAATCAATAGCGAGGTGCCGCCGAAATTACCGCCCGTGAAGAACGGAATGTTTAGTATCCCGCCGATGATCGTCGGCACGACCGCGACCATCGCCAAGAAGAACGCTCCGGGAAGCGTGATTCTGGTCAACACGCGGTCGAGATATGTTGCCGTCGGCTTTCCTGGGCGAACGCCCGGTATGAAGCCGCCGTATTTCTTCATATTGTCCGCGATGTCTATCGGATTGAAAATGATAGCCGTATAGAAATAGGTAAAGAATATTACCAACGTCGCGTAGGCGGTCAAATAAATCACACCGTTCGGGTCGAGCAGCCGGTCTACCGTGCGCGCAAAGCCGCCGGAGAAGAACTGCGTAAACGTCGCCGGGAACAACAATACCGACGAAGCGAAGATGATTGGTATAACACCGGCGGAATTGACCTTGAGCGGTATATAAGTGCTCGAACCGCCATACACCTTTCTACCCACGACTCGCTTGGCATATTGGACCGGTATTCTCCGCTGGGCACGCTCGACAAATATGATGCCGACGACGATGCCGAGCAAGATGACGACCAGCCCTAT
>MELI01000031.1:9636-12769 GCA_001767575.1 Candidatus Aquicultor primus
CCGGGCGATGATGCTGGAAAAGATCAATATAGACATGCCGTTTCCGATACCGCGCTGGGTGATAAGCTCACCGAGCCACATGATAAGCGCGGTTCCCGCCACCAATGTTATGACTATCAGCGCTTTATCGCCCAAGCTGAACGGCGGTGCGCCGAAATCCCGCAGCGCCCGCTCGAAGAAGACCGTCAAGCCTATGGAGTTTACCGTTCCCAAAACAAGCGTGAGATACCGAGTATACTGGGTTATCTTGCGCTGTCCTACCTCGCCCTCTTTCGCCCATTGGCCGAGCGTAGGAATTACGATGGTCAATAGCTGCATGATAATGGAAGCCGTGATATAAGGCATAATGCCGAGTGCAAAGATAGCGAAATTCGATAGGGCGCCGCCTGCAAATAAATCCAAGAACCCTAGAAGTGGCGTCTGCGCAAAAAGGTCCTTAAGTGCGCCTACGTCGACACCGGGAACCGGGATGTGTGCGCCGAAACGATATACGGCAATCATCGCCAACGTAAAAAATATGCGTC
Organism: Candidatus Aquicultor primus; assembly: GCA_001767575.1. Taxonomy (GTDB): domain Bacteria; phylum Actinomycetota; class Aquicultoria; order Aquicultorales; family Aquicultoraceae; genus Aquicultor; species Aquicultor primus. Next base: position 10,161 of record MELI01000031.1, read on the forward strand.
GTTTTAAATCCGGTACCTTAAAAGCATTTGCTACAGCTTCTATCATTTGAGACTCTCTGCCTTTCCACCAGCTGCTTCAATTTTGGTAATCGCTGTGCCGCTAAATTGATTGGCTTTGACTGTCAACGCTTTTGTGATTTCCCCGCGTCCCAACACCTTAACCGGCGTGGCTGCTTTTTTGACCAATCCGGCCTGCTGCAAGCTCGCCGCATCGACGACTGCGCCGCTTTCGAATATATTCAACTGTTCGATGTTGACGAGTGAATATACCTTCTTAAAACGGTTCTTAAATCCGGGTAATTTCGGTAAGCGTCTATATATCGGTGTTTGACCACCTTCAAAGGCTGCGCCTTTGCCGCCGCCGGAACGAGACTTCTGCCCTTTCGTTCCGCGAGTAGCGGTCTTGCCGTGCCCGGAACCCGGACCCCGTCCAACCCTCTTTTTCTTCTTCACAGCACCCGGAGCGGGTGACAGCTCGTGTAACCGCATCGCTGTAATCCTCCTCAAAATTTGACACAAAACTTAACTTGGCACGCTACTACCCAGTTTTATGCTAAACACCATTACGTAATTATAAATGCACTAAAACTCTATTACCAGGTCTAATTGTCGTTTTTTAAGCTTGTCCAAAAACCACACCATCAACCGGGCGCAGCGTAACCTACTCTTCGCGCAGAGCTATTAGCCGACCTCTTCTACTTTAAGAAGATGTATAACTTTATTGATCATACCCCTGATTTCCGGCCTATCCTCGTGCTCAACAGTGTGCCTGAGCCTCTTTAGACCCAATGCGCGAATCGTCTTTTTTTGCATAACGTTACGGCCAATCGCGCTTCTGACCTGAGTTACCTTTAATTTAGCCAACGTGCTTCCTCCCAATCGGCCTCATGGCGCCAATTACTTCCGTTATTTTCCGAGTATTTCATCGACAGTTTTCCCGCGCAACATAGCGACCTCTTTCGGAGTCTTCAGGGACTTCAAACCTGTTACCGTAGCGCGCAACATGTTTATCGGGTTTTGCGTACCCAATGATTTGGTCAAGATGTCTTCTATGCCCGCGAGTTCGAGAACCGCCCTTACCGGACCACCCGCGATAACACCGGTACCCTCGGAAGCCGGTTTGAGAAGAACTCGGCCGGCTCCAAAAACGCCGACGACCTCATGCGGTATTGTCGAACCGTGTAACGGAACGCGAAAGAGGTTCTTCTTGGCGTCCTGGACACCTTTGGTGATTGCGACCGGCACTTCGCGGCCTTTTCCAAAACCTATGCCGACATGGCCGTGGCGGTCGCCCACGACTACGAGCGCGCTCAGGCTAAACCTGCGACCGCCCTTGACGACCTTCGAGACCCTGTTGATATTTACTACCTTTTCCTCAAGCTCAAGCTCTTCTGGATTAATCTTCTTCCTCACGCATTTCCCCCTTACCTATCAGAAATCACACTATCATCGCATCTGTAAATCATAAACTGCTAGATAGCCCAACTAGTCCTTTTAGAATTTTAGGCCTGCTTCACGGGCGGCATCCGCCAACGCTTTGACACGACCGTGATAAAGAAACCCGCCCCTGTCAAAGACGACGGTCTCGATTTTCTTTTCAAGCGCCCTCTTGGCGATAAGCTCACCGACTTTCTTCGCGGCCTCTATGTTGCCTCCGGTTTTCAACGACTTCAACTCCTTGTCGACCGTTGAAGCTGCGACCAACGTTACACCCTCCGTATCATTGATGATTTGGGTGTAGATATGGTTGGTGCTGCGGAAAACAGCCAAACGAGGCCTATCTTCCATGCCGAACATGTTCTTGCGCACCCTTTTGTGCCTTCTTAACCTCGCAATTAGCTTTTCTGCTGTCTTGCCCATTATCTGCCTCCACGAATTTTTATCTTACAATGCCGCCGCTTTTGTCCGCGAGCCCGGCACCATGTCCCGGGCCCTCTATGCGGCTTGCGGCCAACGCATCGCTACTTACTTAGCAGTCTTACCGACTTTTCTCCTGATATACTCGCCTTCGTATTTGATTCCTTTGCCCTTATAGGGCTCCGGCTTACGGACGCTTCGAATATTGGCCGCAATCTCGCCCACGACCTGCTTGTTCGCGCCCTTCACGATGATCTTGGTCGGAGCCGGTATTTCGAATTCGATTCCATCGACGGCTTTGATCAAGACCGGATGAGAGTATCCTATGGCAAGCTCTACATCATTCTCTTTTTTTGTGGCCCGGTATCCAACACCAACTATCTCAAGGGTCTTGGAGAAGCCCTCGCTTACCCCGACGACCATATTCGAGACGAGGGTCCTGGTCAATCCGTGAAGCGCGCGGTGAAGTTTGCTATCGGACTGCTTCGCAACCGTTATCACGCCATCGTCCAAACTAACCTTGATGCCTGGCGCGATCTTCTCTGAAAGCTCGCCCTTCGGCCCTTTGACCTTGACCTCTGTCGGCTCTATCTTTACCTCGACCCCAGCCGGCACGGCTATCGGCATTTTACCAATCCTTGACACTTTTAACCTCCAACAAAATAGTCCCATGTCACTAGTCGCAAGTCCCTAGTCCCTCAAGGACTATATTTCTTACCCACCCCTCGACTGGCGACGTGGGACGCGGGACC
>MELI01000032.1:0-297 GCA_001767575.1 Candidatus Aquicultor primus
TGGCATGATGCTAAAAGTCTATGTGCCGGAGCTTCGGAAACGGAGCTATCGTCTTGCAGGCGGCTATGGCTACGAGGAGCCTTATTCTGATAAGCAGATTGCACCGCATTTCATGTTGAGCCCGAGAAAAAACGTTAGAAAACTCCCCGATGGGTTTGGTCACATAAGCGACACCTATATTTACGCGGACTTCAAGGGCGGAGAAGAGCTTGGTTTAGCTCTCGAGTACAGCATATCGATTCTGTCTCCCGCGCTCTTTCCTCTCGATTATGTTCCGGAGGATGGGTGTACCACATA
>MELI01000032.1:321-3596 GCA_001767575.1 Candidatus Aquicultor primus
CAAATCCGGCAGTCGCGTAAAATACGTCAACCGGCAGGGATGGTCAAAGATGCCCTTGTCCAACACCAACTACGATGGAGAATCGTATGAACCAGAATAGGGTTTTGAGGTCAGGGTGATCAATTTTAGCGTTGGCTTTGGCATTAGTCCTTTGTCTAGACGGGACGGCAGCGGCATGGAGCGGGATTACGCATTATCATATAAACCGCTCGGTCGGCGTCGAGCCGACGGCGGCGTTCGGGATTAGCGGAACCGGCCCGGATATGATTATCGAATGGACCGGGCGCGGACCTTCTATCCCGGACGAAAAGGGGGCCCGTCAGAATTGGTCGGATTACTTCCATTCGCCTAACCCAAAGATAACCGGCGATTCGAGACCTTTTGCGGACAAACCCAACTTCGGTTATCTCATGCTCAAAGTCTCAGGAAAAAACGGGTCCGTCTCCGCAGAGGAGCGGGCGCGGGCGCTCGGCTGGGGCGGCCACAATGCGGCCGACTGGGTCGCGCACAGCGATAACCTCTTCCCGATTTGCGCAAAGGGCACTCGCGGTGAGAAAAAGCACTTTATTGGAGAGTGCCTCTACGACATGTACTCGTTTATCACGCGGGGGCCCATGTATCAGCCGCTATCGATCTCGTTTGTCTTTGACGACCGGCAAATATATAAGGCGCTCTTTAATTATAGGCTTATCGCTATCCATGAAAGCACTATAGATGATGATGAAGACAAACCAGGCGAGAGGGAATTAAAGCAAAAAACTCTTAAAACAACCCTCCCGAAATCCTTTATACGCGGGCGCATCCTGCGTTGGTCTTTGAAAATGACGCTCGTTCAGTTCGCGTACGCGAAAAGCCCGGTAGCAGTAGACCCGGTCAAGCGGCTGAAATTTGTGGCATCCATGCAGAAAAAGCAGGTGGAGAGTAATCTGGCCCTATCCGAGATGTCGGTCAATGCCTGGACGAATGTTCTGACGCCCCGGGGTTCGATACCCGATTTTGCCGGCCAGGTCGTGCCGTATTACAAGAAGCCCCTCATGGCGGTGCCGGCAGGTCTTTCTTTAAGCAGTGCCACTTTCAAAGCCGCAGCTACTAGCCCGGAAGAAGAATGGGTTAGCCAAGAAACCAACAGTATCTCAGCCGACGAAGAAGACGCGCTGCTCTGGGATGCGATTATCGACAGTGCCTGCGCGAAGGGTCTCATAGCGATAGATGAGACGGAGACGCCGGAAGGACTCTATAGTGTAAACGTCTCGGTCATCGATGAGCAAGGACTTCTAGATGAGGTTGTCGGGACGATTGAGCGTGTATCGGCCGACGGCGCTTACGAAGAGCCCCTCGGGTTGTTCTGGAAACGACTCTTAATAGAGGGTGAAGCCGACCCGGACCGTCTCGCCGACCTTTCCGGACCGAATATTACCGATCCTTTCCCTCTGGCGGGGTCATTCATCAATTCATCGGCGCCGGAGGTGCGCGCAAAAATCGGGGATGACCCGTTTGGCACAGGTGTCGACACAGAGAGCGTCGCGTTTACCATAGACGGCATAGAGGCGGCACCTCTCTTCGTCGATGGGCTTGCCGCTTATCGACCGCAAACTATTCTTGCCGACGGCGCACATCAGGTTTTGGTCTCAGCGCGTGACCTTGCCGGCAACAAAGGCAGCATGTCATGGACGTTTATCGTCGACACCGTTGGCCCGAGGCTTTGTTATAACGTCAAGAATCGCATCATAAACAGCAGCAGGCCGCGTGCCGAAGTGCTGGTCCTGCCGGATGAGCCGGTCAGCTATGTCGTGAAAATCCATCCCATAGTCGGAGGCTATCCCAATTATGGCACCGTGCTTTTCGAGAACGTGCTACCAACTTTCAGCGCCGGGCAGAGGCAAATTCTCTGGAGCGGCGTGGATAGCAACGGCAATAGGGTCGCGGCGGGCGATTATATGATGCGCTTTAATGCGCATGACCGCGCAGGCAACAGCAAGGCTCTTAAAATAAACGTGAAAGTCGAGAAGAGCAACTAAAAAGGCTTGCACAACGGATTCTGACATGATAGTATCTAGTACATAAAAGCACAAACACGTATAAGCACTCACACATATATAATGGAGGGGCGCCATTGTGAATCGGAAATCTGCTTTTTTGGGTTACGCATTATTGCTGCTGTTCACCCTGCTGACCTCAGCAGCGCTTGCGGGGGACTACCTGTCATGGCCGACCGATGGAGCGGTCATAACTCCTTTCAGCCCCGGCGAGCATCGCGGAATAGATATAGCGGCGGCAGTCGGCAGCCGGATAACCGCTGCGGAAGAGGGGGTCGTGTACTGGGTCGGTCGGACTCCGCGCGGTGAGCCGTGCGTCTCAATCGACCACCCCGACGGGCACTCAACGTCTTACCTTCCCGTCGAAGCGGGGGTGGCGAAAGGCCAAAAAGTAGCCAAGGGCGCCGTCATCGGGGTCTTGAGTGCCGATGGAGATTCTTCGAGCAAGGAGCCCCATCTTCACTTCGGGCTTTTTGAGACGGCAACGCGTGACGACAAGCGCTATCTGAACCCTCAGGATTATTTGACGGCTCGTTTGGTCGAGCCATCGTCTGATATTCAATCGGTACCGGCGGCAGAGCTGACCGGTCCCCGGGCCGGCGCTGAAGCGCCGCGCGCCGTTGAGACTCAGGTCGAGCAAAGCGCAGTCGCCCAAACGGTGGTGGCAGCAGTGGGTTCGCCCGTAGCGACCATCGCACCATCGGCGGCTGTGGCGCCCCATGGTGCGGCGCCTCAAACCGGCATGCCCGAGCAGCAACTCAGCCGGGTGCCGCAAACGGGCACGTCCGGCCGGCGACAAATCGAAGTGCCGTCCACCACTATCCGGTTGGCGGAACTACCGTCGAGCGCCGCCGTTTTGGCGTCGGCAAAAACACAGGCTGCGCAAGGAGCAATCAGTGGTGGCACTCAAGGACTTTCTGCCGTCTCCGCAGCATCTAAAAGCGCAAGCGCCGCTTACGCCGGCAAGCTCGACCCAGCCGCGTCAGCCGGATCTGTATCTAGCTACCAGGGGTCGGCTGTGCCTCAAAACATATCCCAAGCGTTGCCGAATATCACGTTGTCCGGCTCGACACAGGCCGGCCCGGTATCTGCAAACTCTCAACAGATAAAAGAACTGCAAACAGCAAGCACAAGAGTCGGTCCAAATCCGTTCGGTGCAAGAGAGACAGACCTGCAGTCTGCGCGTCCAGCAGCTTCGGCAACCGCCAAACAAGCAGGCAATACCGCACCCGTCTCGAC
>MELI01000032.1:3626-4740 GCA_001767575.1 Candidatus Aquicultor primus
CCTACTCCCCGACTTGGTCTTGGCCTTTGCGCTAACCCTTATCATAACGGTGAGCGTCCGGTTTGCCCGGCGCGTTAAGAAACAAGCGCTGTCAGCTTTGGTAGAGGCGCCTGTAACTAGCGCATGCGCGGCTTAATATCAGAAGCAACTTTCAATTATATCTAAGCGCAATCAATGAGAAATTCGCCAAAGCGGCGATATGATGAACCTTGCTAAGAGCGGCGGCATGATGAAGTTCGCCCAGCTTAGCGATGAATTGTGATGCTCGACAGTGGTTTATATATAGGCTGGCGTGGTGGAAACAGCGAAATGTGCGCTACGTGGTCGGATAGTTGCCTTACGAAGAAATATGCCCGGATGGCATCTTGCTAAACCCCCATGTAGCTGCTATAATCGTTTGGTTCCATACTCCTGCTTCAGCTCAACTGAAGCCATTAGCCCGAGGGAGGTGAAAAAGTGAGGAACTACGAATGCATGGTCATTCTCGAGCCTGCTTTGGAAACAGATGCGCTCGATGCTTTGATCGCCAAGTTTTCAGATGTCGCCTTAAAAAACGGTGGCAAAATCGAGAATGTAAACAAATGGGGAAAACGCCGCCTTGCCCATCAAATTGGTCAAAACACCGATGGCTATTATGCTGTCTTTGACCTTCTAGGTGAAAATCAAACCATTAGCGAGCTAGACCGTATCCTTAAGATAACAGATGGAGTCATTCGTCATATGATTATCCGTCAAGGAAAGTAGGGGGAAACATGGCTAGTTTGAACAAGGTATTTCTTATAGGGAATCTAACAAGAGACCCGGAACTAAGGTTTACGCCGAGCGGGACCGCTGTCGCAAACATCGGCATAGCCGTAAACAACAGGTACCAGGATAACAGCGGTAATTGGGTCGATGAACCTAATTATTTCACCGTTGTCGCATGGGGACGGCAAGCCGAGCTCTGCAACGAGCACCTGCGTAAAGGCTCACCGGTACTCGTGGAGGGCAGGCTCCAGTGGCGCTCTTGGGAGACGCCCGATGGCCAGAAGCGCTCTGTGGTCGAGGTTGTCGCCAACAGGGTGCAGTTTCTCAACAAGGCCGCTGGTCGCAGTGAGGAATCAATGGCCGAAAG
>MELI01000032.1:4748-7034 GCA_001767575.1 Candidatus Aquicultor primus
CAGGCCTCCAAGCGCTCGGCGAAGGCGATTTCGACGATATCCCATTTTAATAGGAGAGGATTTGTATGGCAGATTACGTTAGAAAACCCAGGCGGAAGTACTGCGGTTTCTGTAAAGATAAAATCGATTATATCGATTTCAAAGACACAAACCTGTTGCGTCGCTTCATGAGCGACCGCGGCAAAATCAGGCCGCGCAGGGTGACCGGCACCTGTGCTCAGCACCAGCGCGACTTGTCGATTGCGATAAAGAGGGCGCGCGAAATGGCACTCATACCCTATTCCCAGAAGCAGTAGTAGACGTAGCAAAAAAACGGGGCTCAAGCATAGGGCCCCGTTTGGCGACTCGGTTGCTTGCGGGCGCGTTTGTCAAAGACGCGAATCTTAGCAGTTTTTGATTTATGCGCAACCGTCGACGAAACATCGATGCGCGAGCTTTATTGGGTCACAACTAGACTACCTATTGGCTTACCGGCCCGCGGGATGAAATCGACGAGTGGGTATACTTATGCTAAGATTATAGATTCAAGAATGCTTGAATTATCGGGGAGTCGGAACGAAAACCCGCACGTAGTCAACGTGTTTCAGAAACACCACGCGCTTGGCAAATTGTGGGGTTCCGGTGTCGGCTTCGATTTAAGAATATTGCTTAAGATTATTTTAAATGTGTGTTGGAGGAGAAGATGAAGGTAATCCTTAAAGAGACCGTAGGCGGCCTCGGCAGAATCGGCGAGGTGGTCGAAGTTGCCAGAGGCTATGCCCAGAATTACCTTGTTCCAAGGGGAATGGCCGTCGTGGCTACACCTGGAACACTAAAGGACTGGGAGCACAAGAAGGCAACGACCTCTAAGAGGCAAGCCCATGAGCTTTCGGAAGCGCAAGAGCTTGCGGATAGCATCAAGGATAAAGAGGTCACAGTCGAAGCGAAAGCAGGCGAGGGCGGCAAGCTCTATGGCTCGATTACCGCGAAAGAAGTCGCGGAGGCTATCACAAAGCAGCTTAAAATCGAGGTCGATAGAAAGAAAGTCGATATCGCCGGCGCAATCAAAGAACTCGGCTCGCATCCGGTTTCTGTAAAGGTCTACCCGGGCGTCGATGCCATCGTATCGATAAATGTAGTCGCAGCTAAAGAGGAATAATGAAAGCGGCAGATAGACCGCATCTTGCGCAGTTCGACAGGGTCCCGCCCCATAATCTCGAGGCGGAGCAATCGCTGATCGGCGCAATGCTTATCTCAAGCGATGCTATCGCGGAAATATTCGAGGATATCAAGGCCGAGGCCTTCTATTCCGAAGCGCACCAGCGCATCTTTGAGACGGCGGTCGATCTTTATGCCAAAGGAGAACCCGTCGACCCGATAACCCTGGCGGAATCGCTATCGTCCAAGGGCTATCTCGAGTCGTGCGGGGGAAAATCATATATTCACACGCTAGTAAGCTTGGTGCCGAGTGCGGCCAACGCAAAGTATTATGCTAAGATAGTCGAGCGCAACGCCACACTGCGCTCGCTTATCAAAGTATCTACCGAGATAGCGGCGCTTGGCTATGAAGCTCCCGAAGACGTCGACGGCTTGATAGACCGAGCGGAAAGCCTGATTTTTGCCATCGCCCACAAGCGCATGGCCGAGAAATTTATCGCCATTAAAGACCTTCTCAAAGAAGGCTTTGAAGTCGTCGAGCAGCTCTTCGAAAAGAAGGAACAAATCACCGGCACCCCGACGGGGTTCGCCGATTTAGACCAGCTTCTCGCCGGTATTCACCCCGGCGACCTTATCATCGTCGCGGCGCGCCCCGCAATGGGCAAGACCGCGTTCGCGCTTAATCTTGCCGCGAACATGGGCCTCAACAACCTGCCCGTTGCTGTTTTCAGCCTTGAGATGAGCAGGCAGCAGCTAGTCCAGCGTATGATGTGCTCTGAGGCTCGCATTGATAGCCACCGCTTGAGGACCGGCCAGCTCAGGGATGAGGACTGGTCGAAGCTCTCGGGAGCGGTCGGGCGGCTGGCGGAGACGCCCATCTATATCGACGACACTCCAAGCATCGGTATTATGGAGGTCAGGGCCAAAGCCCGGCGCCTCTTTGCGCGCCATTCGCCGGGGGCTATCGTCGTCGACTACTTACAGCTGATGCAGTCGTATCGCAGGGTTGAAAACCGCCAGCAAGAGATTGCCGAGATTTCTCGTGGCTTGAAGATACTCGCCAAAGAACTCGGCGTCCCCGTCATCGCGCTCTCGCAGCTCTCCCGGGCCGTCGAGCACCGCAGCGACAAACGCCCACAACTCTCTGAC
>MELI01000033.1:0-121 GCA_001767575.1 Candidatus Aquicultor primus
CGTCGTGACGGCCTCATCGGCCTGCTTGATTTCGCATGAGCGATCTTTTTCATCGACATCCGATAGCTCTTTCTCAAAGCCTACGGGCATAGCGCCGGTGGCTTCGAGCGAGCCTTCCAAA
>MELI01000033.1:265-2396 GCA_001767575.1 Candidatus Aquicultor primus
TTGTGGCCGCCGGCCGCCCGGTTGTACTGGTAGAACATGCATGAATCCCAACCGCGATAGCGTTCGCCCTTTCTGGTGTTGCCCTCGTCGCGAACGTCGAAACAGTAGCACGTCGGGCAGACAAAGGTACACGCGCCGCAGCTTAAACACTTGTCGGTGAGCTTCTGCCAAAAGGCGTCGTCGTTGAAGAGTGCGTCGAGCGCTTTGGCGTCGGCGATATTTATCTTCGGCATCGAGTTTGCGACCTCTTCACCGATGCGCTTGGCCGCCGCTTCGTCATCGGCGCTCGCGTCGCTGAAAAGACTTTCGTTTGCCTTGATAAGCTCCTCACCCTTGTCGGTGAGCGACTCGACGAGGTATTTACCATCGATGTCCATCATCCAGACGTCGCCGGTCTTCTCGTCGGGCGCGCCCCCTATCGAGGTGCAGAAGCAAGTGCGGCAAGCGCTGGTACACGCCGTTGTGACGAGCGCGGACGCGTTACGCTGCGCCATATATTGGTTCTCCGGCATTTGCGGGTCGAAGAAGGGTTTATCGGTCAGGGTAAACGACCTGCTGTCGCAAGGGCGGATACCGAAGACTACCTTTTTCGTCCCGTTCTCATCCCCGGGCATAACGGTGATACCGTCCGGGTTTACCTCGAACGAAAGGATTTTCTCGACCTGCTTGAAAATCAGACCTTTCGGCGGGGTGTCTGTCCTGATATCCATCGCGGGCATCTGCCCTTTATCGATTTTCTTAAACGATGAGGCGCCCTCACCCTCCACCGGGGCATAGACTTCATGGGCTGCGACTAACGAATCGAGCCAGGCTTGAAGGTTGCCGGCTGTTAATATCTTAGTGACCACTTTCCAACTCCTCCTTACGGAAGACTTCAAGCGGCGGACGCTCATCCGCTTTCTCCCCCACGTTGAAATCGAACAGTTTGCGCACCGCATCGCCGACCTGCTTGTGCAGGAGGCTCAACGGTATGCCTACCGGGCACGCCCGCTCGCACGAGCCGCATTCGGTACAGCGCCCCGCCACGTGCATGGCGCGTTGGGCATGGAACATGAGTGCTTCTTTCGCGTCGAGTTTGGCGCCCGTCCAGCGCTCGCGCAGTGCTTGGACCGCGCAATTATCGCGGCAGTAGCAGGCCGGGCACGCTTCACGACACGCATAGCAGCGTATGCAACGGTCGAACTCTTTGGCCCAGAAATCGCGCCACCAGGCCGAATCGGCGTCTTCGGGGACGATTGAGACCGCCTCGCCGGTGACTTTGCTGACGCCTTCGTCTATGACGATGTCGCCGAACGCGTTCTCCTGGTTGCACAGGTAGCACCTATCGAGCGCGACCTGTGCGAACGGCACCCGCTTGGCCTCGCCGTTGACCTCGACGACTATGGTGTCGCCATCGAGATAGGCCGCCGTGGCGTCGTCCAGCGAGCCGACAGCCGCCTCGAGCTTGGCTGGATTGACCGACCCCGGGCACTTAATACTAATGACCTTGACGTTTTCGCGGTCTATCTTGCCTTCTGCGATAAGCGCGACTACCGAGCCCGCGTCACACGGCTTGGTTATGACCGCCGCTTTCTCATTTAACCTCGGAAGGTAAACCGCCAGGTTGTTCTGGCAAAACGGATTAAAGACCAGCTTGTCTGCATCTTGCGCGTCGCGCACAAAGAGCGGTGAGGCTTTCGCCGGGTTCCAACCCGCGCCCCAGCCGATGACCGTGGTCACCTCTTCCTTTTCGAGAAGCTCTTTCGCTTTTTCTCGCAGCTCTGCTTCGAGTTTTTCCATGTTTAAGCCTCAACCTTCTCTCCCGCGTTCTCTATCTCGGCAACCATATCCGGAGCGAGCATAGAGAAAACGTCTGGGTTGAATTTACCTACTTTTTGAAGCGCGACTATGAAGTCCTCGACTTCCTCTTTGAGCTCCTTGCCCTCGGAGGCCGCGATCCAGGTATACCTGAACCTCTCCGGCTCGATGCCGAGAACCGGAAGTATTTCATTGAACAGTGCCAAGCGCCGCCTGGCATAGTAATTGCCCTCACGATAGTGGCAATCACCAGGGTGTCAGCCAGACACCATGACCCCGTCCGCACCGTCGAGCAAAGCTTTGAGGGCGAACAAGGGGTCCATCCGGCCGGTAC
>MELI01000033.1:2435-2556 GCA_001767575.1 Candidatus Aquicultor primus
GTCGCAAATTGCCCGCCAAATCCGCACCGGCGTAGCTACACCAGTTGCAGAAAAACCCGATAATCTTGAACTCTTGATTCTCTACCACTGCAATACCGCCTCTATCGATTTTAATATCTGC
>MELI01000033.1:2709-3403 GCA_001767575.1 Candidatus Aquicultor primus
GCGCCGCAGGCCACACATACCATCGGGTCGATGTTGGCGACCATCGGGTCGCTCATCAATATATCATTCGAGAAGAGCACGCCGACTTTGGCGGCTACCGCACCGGCGGTCGCAACCGTGTCGGGAATATCTCTCGGCGAGAGCGCCGCACCGCAGGCGAAGACGCCTTCGCGCGGAACCTCGACCGGTTTTAGCTTCGGGTGAACCTCGCTGATAAAGCCATAGGCGTCGGTGGTGATACCGATTGTGTTGGCGAGAGCGACGCTATCCTCGCGGGCAATCGAGCCGGTTGCTAGAATGACCATATCGGCCTCCATCTCAAGCGGCATGCCGAGAATGGTGTCCGCAGCCTTCAGCACCAGGTGGCCGTCTTGCTCGTAGATGCGCGAAACGCGACCGCGCACATAATTGGCGCCGTATTCGCGCTGGGCGCGCAGGACGAACTCCTCGTAGCCTTTGCCGGCCGCGCGGATGTCCATATAAAAGACGTATACTTCGGCGTCGGGTAGCTTCTCGCGGACGAGAATCGCCTGCTTCGCCGTGTACATGCAGCAGATTCGCGAGCAATACGGGACGCCCTTGGCCTCGTCGCGCGAGCCGACGCACTGTATAAAGGCGACCTTTTTGGGTTTCTCGCCGTTCGACGGGCGAACTATCTTGCCTTCGGTCGGGCCGGATGAGTTGACCATACGCT
>MELI01000033.1:3457-3663 GCA_001767575.1 Candidatus Aquicultor primus
ATTTCTTATGGTCGAAGAGGTTAAAGCCGGTCGCAATGACAATCGCACCGAACTTCTCGTTGATAAGCTCATCCTCCATCTCGAAGTTGATTGCGCCCTGCTCGCATTTTTTCTGGCAGACTCCGCATTTGCGCTTCGGCTTCTTCTCGCCTTCCGCTACCTCGATGGTATCGGGATCCGGCGACAGGAGCCACTGGCAATGCTCT
>MELI01000033.1:3839-8290 GCA_001767575.1 Candidatus Aquicultor primus
ACGTTCTCGACCTCCGAATAGGTCAGCAACCGTATGTTCGGGTGCTGCGCCACATCGACCATTCTCGGCGAGAGAATACACGCCGAACAGTCGAGCGTCGGGAAGGTCTTATCGAGCTGCGCCATGCGCCCGCCGATAGATGGTTCCTTCTCGACCATGACGACCTCGTATCCCATATTGGCTATATCGAGCGACGCCTGAATTCCTGCTATTCCTCCCCCGATGACGAGCGCGCGCTTCTCGACCGTGACCTGGCCCGGCGTAAGCGGTTTGGCGAAGGAGACCTTGCCGACCGCCGCCTTGACCAAATCGAAGGCTTTACGCGTTGCGCTGTCCTTGTCCGCCGTTACCCACGAGACATGCTCGCGCAGGTTGGCGATTTCAAGCATGTACGGGTTGAGTCCCGCCTGCTCGATGGTCTTTCTAAAAGTATTCTCATGCATCTTCGGCGAGCAAGAACCAATGACGACCTTGTCGATATGGTTTTCTTTAATAGCGTCGATTATCACTTTTTGCCCGGCCTCAGAGCAGGAATACTTCTGGTGACTCGAATACACTACGCCAGGTATATTGATAGCGTCATCAGAGACTTTCGCTACGTCTACCTTGCCCGCGATGTTCGCGCCACAATGACAGATGAATACACCGACTCTTGACATACTAACCGACTTCCTTTACTTCGTTGGCTTCTTGCCGACGTTTATTGATAAGCCTCATGACTTCACCGTCTATACCCAAATCCTGCTCGTCGGCGTTGAGCGCCGTACCGAGAAGTTGGGAGAAATAGACGATTGGTATTTCACTTTTCAACCCGTATTTCTGCATCATGTATGGTTGGCGCATCACGAGGTTCATGTGGCAGAGCGGGCACGCCGCCGCCACGACATCCGCACCGGCGGAGACCGCCGCGTTGAGGATGTTGCGAACCAGGTTGAGCGTCATATCTTTGTCGACCATTATATAGGCGTTGCCGCAGCACTCGGTCTTGTGCGACCACTTGACCGGTGTAGCTCCGGCCGCTTCCATCAATCTATCCATAGACATCGGATTTTCGACGTCGTCGAATTGCGCGATTTTCGGCGGGCGAACCAGCAGGCAGCCATAGTACGAGGCCACTTTGAGGTTCTTTAGCGGTTTCGTGACTTTGCCCTCGAACATACCCTTCTCCAGGGCGTTGTGCGCGGCCTCGACGGTGGAGATGACGCGGACGCTGCCTGGAAGATACTCGAGGCCGTTCTCTTTGAGCATATCGCGTATCCCGCTATCATGCTCGAGTTCGACGGCGGCCTCCTTGAGGCTCATAAAACATGAGGCGCACGGCGCGACGATGTCTCCAATTTCGCTCGCCAGAACCAGATTGCGCCCGGCGATTGCCGCGGCCATGTCCCGGTCGACTTTGTGCGCCTGCGATGAGCCGCAGCACGACCAATCCGGCACCTCCGTAAGCCCGATGCCGAGTTTATCGAAGACGGCCCGGGTCGAAGTATCATATTCTTTAGCGCTCGTCTCAAGCGAGCACCCTGGGAAATAAGCGTAAGTTTGCATTACTTATCCCCTTCTTTCTTTGCTTTTTTACTATTGAAGAGCTTCTGGAAATTGTTGAGGTCTTTTATCTGGTGACCGAAGAGAGGGAACTTGCCCTGGAAGAACATCGGGATACCGACGTCTAGGTCACCGAGATAGTCCTTGGTCGCCACCTTCATGGCCATAGCCAGAGGCAACTCGTGAACACGGCCGTTGTTCTTGACCGACTCGACGAATTTCTCACGCAGAGCGGACGCCACGGGGTCGGCTACGATCCCTTCGCGCTTCGCGATTTTGGTTATAGCCTCACAGACTTTCGCTACGTCCACGTCGTTTGGACAACGCGTGTAGCACGTTGCGCACGCAACGCAATTCCAAATCATCTTCGACTCCAGTACCTTGCTGCTCCCCCACTGCGCCAAACGTAAGACGATATGCGGTGGGATGTCCTGGTACGGAGCGACCGGGCAGCCGGCCGTGCACTTACCGCAAAGGTAGCACATGTCGACTTTCTGTCCCGACAACCTGTCAATCTCTTTCTTTAAATCCACATCGATGGATTTAAATCTCGCGGTCGCGCCCAAAACCATACCCTTCCTTCCAGTCGATAGTTCGTGACAGAGATTGTGAATATTTCCACAATAAGCGTACAATATTAAAGCAGACTTAGAAGGTCTGCCCTATACTCTCGTTTATTTACTTTTGAAACGCTTTGGCCAACCAGCCTAGCAATCTACATGCTATTTGACTATAGCTCCTTAGCCTTAAGTATTAAACAATGTCAAAAAATAATCAACACATTTTACCAATATTTTGGCTAACTTTCTGTCTAGTGTTACGTTGTCTGTTACGTTAACCGCGTGCCTACCATTATTATACATTTTATTTGATACGTTTTGTAGCTGCGTGGTGGTGGGAGTTTAACCCTACCTCCCCCGCCCCTCCCTCTTTCGGGCGCTCGCAGTGTTGGTGTTTCTGGTTATCGCCGGACATGTGGGCCTCGAAGCGATATAACTGCCTGTTTTGCGTGGGCTCTGCCATCATGAGACATAATTAAAAAGAGGCCTAAGCCTCTTTGTGTTCAAATCATATATGCTTGGAACCGGCACCGCCGTAAGACTACGCGGTCACTTCCTCTTTCGGCGCTTCTTCTTTCTTGGCGGCTTTCGCTTTAGGCACCTTGATATCCTCAATCATGAGCTTTGTCAGGTGCGAGCGGTGACCGAATTTGCGGCGATAATTCTTCTTTGATTTGTATTTGAAGACAAGGATTTTGTCTCCCTTGAAGTGCTCGACGACCGAGGCGACTACTTTTACCTTATCGAGACCGTCCACGATAACACTCTCATCGCGAATCATGATGACGTCTGTGATATCGAACTTGGAGCCGACTTCCGCATCTACATGGTCTACTACGAGCTCTTCACCCTTGCTTACCTTGTATTGTTTTCCACCGCATTTGATGATGGCATACATTCTCATCCCTCCTTAGCAACAAGCATTTATCCTATCATAGGAGCATGCCGGTGTCAACATATTTTGCCGCGGGCGGGTCTTGAGCGCAAAAGAGCACCGCCCATGCTGAACGGCGCTCTTTCACAACATTATAACGAAGGCTTAATTGTCGTAATACTCGCTATGCCCTTCTTCCTTGGGGTCACCGGAGAAAGTATGGCAGTTCTTACAATCATATTTCTTGTCTTTGACGTGTTTCGCGTGTATCTTGTTGGGGTCGCTCTCGCTCTTGTAGCTGTGGCACTTGCTGCAAAGAGTCGATTTCGACGCGTTCAGCGGATACCCCGCGCCATGGCATGCCGTACAGCTCTTACGACTGCTGTGCTTGCTATGCAAGCTCGTAAACCCCGGAGAACTCTTCAGCGAGTGGCAAACATCGCATAGCTGCGCGTTGCTTCCCCTTCTCTCGTAGCCGAGCTTACCGAATGGGATACGGCTTTCGTTGCCGTGACAAGGTTGGTTCGAGCAGCTCAGCGCCGTCGATTTTGGCCCTACGGTGTGGAAGATACCCATGTAGCGCTCGGTCGAGACAAAGCTGTGGCTCGCATAGCTCATGCCCGCAGCCACCGCGCCCTGCCTGATAGCTTCCTCAACGTTGCCCGTCTCGAATGCGATTTTGTTTTTGACCGGCAGGAGCTGCTTGGTCGCGTTCTCCATCGGTTGCGACGCGCTGTGAAGCTTAAAAGCATAGAGCTTTGAGTGCTTGCCGCCGGAGTCGACGAAACCGCCATCCGGCCAGCTCATCTTCTGCACACCCCGCTCGTCTAAGGAGACCGGGTCTTTAAAACGATAGAAGTGGCTGAATCCGTTAAACCATGCGTATACCGGCATCACGTTCGAGGCCTTGGTTATCTCGGGGTCGTAGAGCTGCTTCCCAGTGTCCGCCTCCATAGCCCCCCAGTTGCGGTGCATATCGGTCGGCACGCTCTTCGCAAAAGACGGGATATGGCAGACCGTGCAGTCGACCTTGTCGGTGTGGCGGTTTAAGTCGGCGTAATTAGCATTGTATGAGCGATGCGGTATCTGCGTGTGGCACGCCTCGCACGAAAGCTTGAAGGACGAGTCGAGCGCGCGCATGTCACTTCCACGTCCCGCCATCCGGTGGTTCTCCGTCTTGTGACAATCCTGGCACGCGAAATCTGGCCCGTCTGTGCCCATATGGACATCATAGGCTTTCGAGCACGATATTACCGTCGACTCGAGATCGCCGCGCTTATAGTTATTGCCGCCGCCCGAGTTCTGGTGGCAGCGCATGCATATCGCCCTGGTGGGGCGTGAGATGTTCTTGGCGGCCGCCTGGATATCGATGGATGAATCCGGCACGAGCGAGAACGTCCCGTCGGCGTTTTTCGCCACAGTCCGTTTATATGTCGGACTGTGGCAGATAAGGCAGTCGATGTTCTCGAGCTGCT
>MELI01000033.1:8306-9584 GCA_001767575.1 Candidatus Aquicultor primus
TGTCGGCTTCTTGCCTAAACCGGCATGGCATACGGCGCAACCACCGGGGCCGGTGGTGCCGTCGAGCTTGTTAAAGACGGTCAACCAGTTACCGTCCGGCCAAAGGCAAAAGTCGTTGATGCCGCCGAGCTTGCTCGCGTCCGAACCGGCCTGAGCCAGCTCTATGGCTTTTGAGTTATCGCCCTTCCACTGGTAGTGGACCGAGCTAAACATACCGTTTGCCTGCTTGCTATGGCAGCCGATACAGGTCTTGGTGCCCTCATATGTTGTCATATAGACAGCATGATCCGGCACGGACCCCTTTACTTTAAAGGTCGCTGCGCCTGTTCCTGAGTTTCCGCTCTTGTCTTTGATATAAACACTCGCGGTCCACTCGCCTTTCGGCACACTGCTTGACAGTGTATAGGTATAGAAGCAAAGACCGGTCTTTGAGTCTTTGCTCATTGCTTTGCCGCTCACCAGAGTTTTTCCGCTGGGGTCTTTTATAGTGACGGTTGCCGTGTAGATATTCTTACCTTTAATGCGAAGCGAGCCGTTCACAGCGCTCGCTTTGATGGTGACGGGCTTACCCGGCGCGTAGCTCATCTTATTAGTGACAGCTTGAATCGTTAGCGAAGCTGCGTAGGCTATTGACGCGAGCGCCAATGCAATGATAGCTATGGCTACTGCCGCTATCAGGAATCTTTTGGTCATGAATTCTCCTTTCAGGTCTTGCACTTTTAATACGCGTTCGAACAATAAATTCACCTCCTCTCTCTCAGGAATGGCTGTATAACCACCGGCTCATAGTTCCGGCTTTTATTTCATCTGAGAATTGACGGGTATCGGTTTCTGGTCAACACGCACTAGAAGTGATGTAAGCACTATTTGTGCAGTTTATAATCGATTATATCGTTAGCAAGCCGCATTAAATTTACAAATATTTGCTTTTAGTCAAGTTTGTGGGAATCTTCGTGTCGGGACGGAGCATTTCTTTCGTTATGTCTATAAACGCATAGGTTGGAAAAAGTTACGGCCAGGCAAGAGATTTTTCGGTTTTTTATTGCCCTGGCATAACGAAACATACGTAACATTCTACCTACAGGCTGACGGTAAAAACAAGACATGACCGCTGTTCATGGTTACGCCTGCCTGATAAACACTCGCCGAGAAGACGCTTTGCTTAGACACGCAAAAGGGGTGCCGGCGGCACCCCTTTTGATCAATGCTTCTAAGTTACAGTAGATCTTACGGCAAAGTACCACCTTTCTCAGGACGTGAGAAGGTGTGGCACCAGGA
>MELI01000034.1:0-1797 GCA_001767575.1 Candidatus Aquicultor primus
CGAATCCATCGGTCAGACTCCTATGGTGTTGCGCGCCCGTTCCTAGCCGGTCTCTCCACCCACCTGCCGGCGCCTTGCAATACTGGCGAGCCCGAAACCGACTCCCAGCGCGATTCCGACACCCAGCAGGCCGGCCAGGCCGGTCGCCAGCCACTCGTTTTGCAGCCCCGGTATGGCGTAGTCGGGAATGAGCGAATTAAAAAGGCCCGTTTCTTTCCCGATGAAACCGAGGTCATGCGCGACCCGCTCGAGACCGTCGGGGAATGACGAGGCGAGCGGCGATAGAAATACCGCGAGCGCGACCGATATCGACGAAAAGACGGCGATGCTTCGTACGTCGAGCGCGGTATTGCCATGGATAAGGTCGGGACGGATTCTCGCTAAATAACCAACGGTGGAAGCTGTGATAAGCCCCTCGGCCGCTCCGATGACGATATGCCAGCCGGTCATAAGCGAGGCTGTTATAGCCAGCGGCGCGGTGCCGGATAGATAGAGCTCGACCGCGACCACGAGCGCCGTGACTACTGTCGATACCAGCCCGGCCGTAAATGCCGCCACCGGTGTGCTGAAACGCTTTACAACACCATATATTAGATACGCGACCGATGGGGCTATAACCGCCATGTTGAATACGTTGGCCCCGAGCGCGCTGATACCGCCGTCGCCGAAGAGAAACGCCTGGACGCCGACGACCGAGAGCAGGACAAGCATTGCCCTCCACGGACCGATGAGAATCGCCGCGAGCGCGGCGCCGAGGAAGTGACCAGAGGTGCCGCCGGCGACCGGGAAGTTTATCATCTGCGCCGCAAAAATGAACGCCGCAAGGACGCCCATTAGCGGCGGGTCTTTCTCTTCCAACTCTTGGTTCGCCCGGCGCACCGCATAGGTTATTGCGATGCCTGACGCCGCTGCCGTCGTCACCCACGTTTTAGTATCTAAAAATCCATCAGGGATATGCATCTCCGGCTCCTTTGAAAATGTCTAGACCTCTGTGATATGCACGTGGTCATGGTCATGGTGATGGTGGCGTAAATCCTCCAACGCCGCCTCCAAGAGCGCCGTGGCTTCGGCCGCTTTGGCACCGGCGTCTTTGAGCTTGCTCGAAAGCTCGTTTACATGCGCCACATCGGCGAGTTTCGCCCATTGCCCGGCGTTGGTATTCAAGAGCTTGGAATGTTCTATCAGCTGGTAAATCGCGACCTTAAAGTCGGTTGTATTGAGCCCTGCTTGACACATTTCTACACCTCCGGCTCGGCTTTGCGGCGTTCGCCCCGGATTAGGCGGTACCGCTTGTCGACCAAAAATAAAAACCACGAACTTGCGGGGTTCGCCCCGCTGGACCTTCGTGGTCTGGTTATTAGTTATTAGATTGTCAAAAGCATATCAGGTTTCGAACGCGCTGCCTAGAGAGCGCACGCAATAATTGCCAATTATTTGCATGCAGCGCCCGCCTGTAGTCTGTACCTAAGCTATTCGTTCGGCGTTAAAATCACCATATGGTCAAGGAGCTTCAGCTCTTTGAAATCGGCCTTGACTTGCTTTTGTTCTCCGAAGAGGTCGACGAGGAGAAGTTTGTCGCCCGATGGTGTTATCGAGACTACGTCTTTCATAAATATCTCTTGCTCGCCGTCTTTCTCAATATATACGTTTGTCTCACACATTCCCTTTAACCTCCACAACTCTACTCGTCTTATTGCCGGTGAGCGTGCTCTTGACCATCCTGAGCATCTCGTCCATGAGGTGGGGGAGCGGCAGGTTGCTCGCCCCCACGATGTCGATATGCGGCTGGCTCATCGG
>MELI01000034.1:1847-6026 GCA_001767575.1 Candidatus Aquicultor primus
CGGTAAGCTCACCCATAAACGAATTGGGCACGATTACCGATATCGGGCCGATTATGATGTCGGCCTCGGGCGCGGTTATCCGAAAGGCGTTTTCGCCGCTAGCCCCACGGTTTGCCCCCGCCTTCATCATGCTGCTAGCCGCAATCGCGTTTGTGCCCAGCACAATTATCTCTATTTTATCGGGGAGTTGTTCCCTGAGCCTGGCGACAATCTGCTGGCCTATGCTGCCACCGGCCCCGTCTACTACAAGTATTTTCATCGGTTATCCAAGCCACTCCGAAAGTTCATCGACGAATCTCTCTTTGGGCATCGCGCCCATGAACCGCCGCTTCGCTTCGCCTTTTTCGAATAGGATGAATGTGGGGATGCTCATCACCTGAAACTGGCCGGCTATGCGCGGATTGTCGTCGACGTTTAACTTGGCGAACTTGACTTTCTCAGAGAATTCACCGGCGAGTTCCTCGATGACCGGCGCGACAATTCGGCACGGTGCGCACCACTGCGCCCAGAAATCGACCAGAACCGGCTTATTCGAGCCGACGATCTCCGCATCCCAAGTCTGCTCGCTTACTTCGACCACATTCTCTCCCATTCAGCGTTCCTCTCTAACCTTGAGTCTCTATGAATTTTTCGGCAGATACCGCGGCGAGCGCCCCTTCGGCGGCGGCCCACACGACCTGCTTTAAATTATTCTTTCTGACGTCGCCCGCGGCGAAGATGCCCGGGATGGAAGCCATAAGCGCATCATCGGTGATGACATAGCCGACCTCATCCATATCGAGTGCACCCGTGAAGAGTTCGGTGTTCGGGATGTTCCCGACAAAGACGAAGATGCCTTCGACGCCGACCTCTTTTTCTTCACCGGTCTTGACGTTTTTCACCGTGACCGCCGAGACCGAGTTCTCGCCGGAGACTCCCGAGAGTACCGAATCGAGCAGGAAGTCGACCTTTTCGTTTTTGAACGCCCGGTCTTGGACTATTTTCTCGGCGCGAAGCTGGTCGCGCCGGTGCACAATCGTGACCTTGCTCGCGAATTTCGTCAGGTAGATGGCTTCTTCAACGGCCGAGTTGCCGCCGCCGATGACCATGACCCGCTTGTCCCTAAAGAACGGGCCGTCGCAAGTGGCGCAGTATGAGATGCCGCGCCCGGTAAGCGCCGCCGCGCCCGGTACGTCGAGCTTCGTCGGGCGCACGCCACTCGCGATAATAATCGCTTTAGCGGTATACTCGCCGTCAGGAGTCGTCACTTTCTTCAAAGCGCCGATCAAATCTACCGAGGTGACCTCGTTCATATCCAGCTCGACATCGAATTTTTGCGCTTGCTCGCGCATTTTTTCGGCAAGCTCGAACCCGGTTATACCCTCGGGAAAACCGGGGTAGTTTTCAATAATATCCGTAATCGAGGCTTGTCCTCCGATAAGTTCTTTTTCGAAAAGCCTTGTCTTAAGCATCGAGCGTCCCGCATAAAGACCGGCGGCCAACCCAGCGGGCCCGCCGCCTATGATCAGCACATCATATTCGTTACTCAAACGCATTACCCACCTTTCGATTGCGAATTCAACTGGGCTTCGACCTGTTTCAGGTATTCCTCTGCCTGAACGTAGAAGATGCTGTCTTTCGGTGCTTTCTCCTTGACCTTAAGGAAGTTCGAACGTGCGTTGAGCAGGTCGTTCTCTTCTTGCAGGAGAATCACTCCCAAGTTGAAGTATGCCTGGTAGAAATTCTCGTCTTTGCCTATCACCGTATTGAGCTCGCGAATGGCCAAGTCGGTCGTGCCCAGGTATGAATAGGCGAGAGCCATATCCGTTCGCGTAGAGTTTTGATTCGCATCGATCGCGAGAGCTTTCCTATAATACTCGATAGCCTTTTGATAGCTATCCTTGTCCTGGCTCAATTGGCCCATGTTGAAATAGGTATTTCCGAGGCCCGTAAGGGCTTGCACATCTTTTGGGCTGTTCTTGATTATCCCGAGGTACGTATCTCGTTGTGCTTCCAGCGCTTTGACGTTATTCTGGTAATCCTGGAAGCCCTGCACCAGTTGTGGCGGCCCTTCCGGGATGTTCGTCCCTTGTTTAAGCCCCAAATAGTCCGCGAATTGCGGGAAGAATGCGATCCCGACTATTACCGCCGCAACCGCCGCAACCGCCGTAAGCGCTTTCTTTTGGGCCTTTACCTTAAAGAAGGCCCGTTTGACGCCGCCGTATGCAAACTCCTCGCCCGGGTGCTCGACGTTTACTCCGAGCGCCTGCGCTTTCAGGAGCATGTTCAAATCGTTGGTCACAATAGTCACCGGTCGTCCATTGGTATCTTGTTTTACCTGGTAGACGATGGTCAGAATCCTATCATCCGAGTTCTTTGCACTGAAGGTCTCCGGCGTCCCCTTACTGGGGTCAAAGCTCATCACCCTCACTATAGAATTTTTGCCGAAGGATATCCCGTCAGTAAGCTTTCCCTTTTCGGATAGGTCGAAGAGGATCCGCGAGATTTGGCGGCTGCGATAGCGCAGCTCGCGGTCGGCCCGCGAAGTCTTTACCTTGTCCAGCTCGCTCAAGACGATATCCGGTATTACGACATCCGCGTCCGGGAACGCGTATATCGCTTTTGGATTGTAGAGCAATACGTTTGTGTCTAGTACGTAAATTGGTCGTTTCTTATTTATTTTTGACATAACAATATTATAAACTTTCTTGGGCCTAACTGATAGTTGTTGTTAGCAGAAAAACTGCTGGTCATGCAGAAAAAGAGGAGATGCCGGCAATGGCTTAATTGGTAGTACTTCGAGCGACCGCCTTGCCTGACAAGTAGGCGTTGAAGTAACCGATACGGTGCGCGAACAGGGTTTTCTTAGGGGTAGTCTCGACCTCCACTACCGCGAAACCGTTTTCGACGGCAAAGCCGGTCAGCTTGCTCTGCGTCTGCTCGCACATCCTATAAGCGGCCATGAGGGCGACCTCTTGCTTGCCTCCGGAGGTTCGATATGCGCCGGCGGTTTCCTCGGCGACCGAACGGGCGAATTTGTCCGCGAGCCAGTAGTTGGTCGCCACAACGGTCACATCGTTTATTAGCACCCCTATTATCGCTAAGGATATGATGACCTTTGCGAGTCTCCCGAAACCGTCGTTCATCGCCACACCTTTTGCCCTTGTTGCCGCAAATCCGAAAAAACTGGTAAAGTTATTATCGTCAGTCGCAGCAGCGCTCCTTAGCGTTGCGAGAAAGTTCTCATACCCGATTAAGGAGCGTTATACGTTATCCGATACTCTGTTAAGTCGAAACGAGATTTATGCCGCTTTGGGTTAGCCATGCGGTTACCCGGGGATATATGTGAGCAGGACCACGGTGCGCATTATCTAAAATATGTGGAAGAAGGAGAGTCGTATGCTTGAAACAGGCAAAGAAGAACTAGTCATACCAGAAGAATTACCCCTAATCCCGCTGAGGGATATGATAATCTTTCCAAACCTTGTCGTACCCCTCTTCGTAGGAAGAGAACGGTCGATAAATGCGCTCGAAGCGGCGATGAAGGAAGAGCACATCGTAGCGCTGGTCACCCAGAAGATAGCCGATGTCCAGGAGCCGGAGATAGAAGACCTATATCGGCTCGGAACAGCCGCCACGATCATGCAGGAACTTAAAATACCCGACGGTACGGCTAAAGCGCTCGTAGAAGGACTCAGCCGTATTCAAATCGTCGAGTTCACCCAGACCGAGCCCTATTTTAGGGTCAGGATAAAGGTCTTAGACGAAGAAGAAGAAAAAGATATCGAGGTCGAGGCGCTCATGCGCAACCTGGTTTCGCAGTTCGAACGGTCGGCAAGCCTGGGCAAGCCCATTCCGCAAGAGGTCTTGCTGGCCACCGCGAATATCGATGAGCCGAGCCGCCTCGCCGATTTTATCGCTTTCCATTTGAATCTTAAGATAGATGAAAAACAGCAGATAATCGAAGCCGTCAACGCTCGCGAGCGCTTGGAGCGGGTCTCGACCTTCTTAAGCCGCGAGCTTGAGATACTCGAGATAGGCAGCAAAATACAGTCGCGCGTCAAGGAGCAGCTGACGAAGACCCAAAAAGAATATTTCCTGCGCGAACAGCTAAAAGCGATTCACCAGGAACTCGGCATAGCGGACGAGCAGGCCGCGGAGATAGATGAGCTGCGCGCCAAGATAAAATCGGCCAAAATG
>MELI01000035.1:0-6050 GCA_001767575.1 Candidatus Aquicultor primus
GCTGTGGCGCTTAATGCCGCTTATTTTTAAACGAGAGGAGGTGAATCGAAAAATGAAAGATGCTTCAAGTAAACATTCCAAAGCGAAGGAGGTGAAAAACATGAAAAAGATTTTAATTATTATGATGGCTTTCGCGTTGTTGCTTGCCATGGGAAGCATGGCGCTAGCGAAGCAGGACCCTGCCGGCGGCCCCGGCAATATCGTTCCTAACGAGGTCACGCCGGTGGGACATGCCGGTGCGGTTAAGGATTATCGGTACTGGGAAGAGGGCACTGTGGCTGCTTCCGGTTCCTATACCGGCGCAATACCGGCGGGCATTTATGCATCTAGTACCCATTTCTATGGTACCTGGAACAGCCCGTATACGGCTGGTGTCGATGGCTACAACTACAACGATGCTCAAGATTACGTTGCGGCCGGCGACCAGGTTTTCAACGGTACTACGATGCTCTACCAGTCCGGCCCGCACGGCGGTTACCTCACGTCCACCCATAGGTGCCGTGAGTGCCACGCAGTCCACCGCGCAGCCGGTAAGTTCAAATTGCTCCGTTCAGACACCAGGTTTGAGGCGTGCGATTGGTGCCACGGCACCGGCGCAGGTTCTGGATACAACATCCAGATGGACAACGACGACGACTATACCACCGAGTATAACGTCGGCCACACTATGGGTTTTGGCGTCAGCACCGGCAAGTGGAGGGCGCCCGATGACACCTACCCGGCGTATAAGCCGAATTACTGGTTCGGCGGTTTCTCCTGCTTCGACTGCCACAGCCCGCACGCCAACCCGGCGCGCATGCTCGGCTACAAAGACAGCGGGCTGGCGGGTGGTGTGCTGCGGCCGGACGGCAAATATTACGCAATAGCCAATCCGGGCCACGACAACATCCAGTTCGCCACGGACGCATTCGGCGCCAATACCGGACGTGCCTATATGACGCTGGACAAGCCGATCTATCTCGCCGGCAGCTGGCTGTTGATCAAGAACCCCGACCGTGAGATAGCGACCGATACCGAGACGGTGAAGTACTATGATATCGACACGCTGAACCTGCTGACTATTACTATCAACAAGGGGCAGGAGATTAGCGATAAGATTTACTCCGACACAGACGTCAACGGTGACGCGACCAGTGGCTTGCTCGGCCAGTATGCGGCGAATATGGGCTGGACGGTAGCCCTAAGCGATGAGAATTCGCTTACCGCGAAGTTCCCGGTCAACAAGATGCCTATCGACTGGGATAGCCCTGTTGGTGCGGCGGGCACCGGCGCGGTCAACCCCGGCTTTGACGAGCGAGGCGGTACCGCTATTTGGAGCGTCAACGAGTTCTGCACCGATTGCCACGACGGCAACGCCGGCCAGCATACGGTCCAGGCCCCGCTCTTCAGCGAGGACCGCGCACTTAGGCTTCAAAGCAGTCCGAACGGTGGCTCCTACGACCTGGCCTACGGCCACGATGTCCAGCCGCGGCACTGAGCGCGCCAGATGAAGTTCAATCCGGAGGATGGACAAGACTTTGGCCCGCACTGCCGTAACTGCCATAGGGGCTCAAGCTCGTGCGGAACCTGCCACACCAGCGGCGATACGAAATACCTGGCGGCTGGCGGCATTGGCAGCGGTGAGGCCGAATCGAGCATCGACGCCAACAACGCTAACAACAGCCTGAAGAACAGCGCGTTCGACACCGACTACACCACGACCAACCAGGAAAACACCGTTACCATCAGCAACTACTACGGTTTTTTTAAGAAATCGCGGACGGTCGACTGGACGGTTTGGAGTGGCAATTGGCGTCAAGACCCGGGCATTGCGACCGCGCTAGATGTTGCGAACATGTGTGCCGACGACGGCTTCAGTTGGCCGCACAGGACGCTCGGCTGGAAGATGCTCAAAGACGACCTCTTCGGTCTCGACTTTGACAACAGCACCGTCGTCGATGCGGGCGAGGCAAGGACAGGCGGCATGGTCGCCCACGACCTCGACAGCGTCTGCCTCGATTGTCACAACCCGACGATCTGGAATGCGACGAGCGCTCTCGACCATGTTGACGATCCGGCTGATGATGCGCTGACTCCAAACGACAACAACGACGACGAACTCATCCTGAGAGGCTTGCCGTAAGGCCGACTTTATTTATGGTTTCAAGTTCGTCAAATTGCAGCAGAAGGACGCAAGAAGGGTAAAACACAAAAGAGGCTCGCACACCGCGAGCCTCTGCTCTTCGTCGTACCAATAGAGGGACCGTTGATTGTGTATAGAGAAATGCTTGGCGGAAACATCGAGTAAGACAGGTACCGCGCGTTACAATAAGGGTGGTCGAAGGCTAACATTAATGTAAATCTATTGAAAATTAATATAAAAGTTTTAATAGTCTATTGTAAGTCTATTGTAAATAATAATATAATTTACAATAGATCTATCCGATATATTTCTTATCTTTCTGTTTTAGGGTGATCATGTGAAGCAAAGAATAGTTGAGCCGGCACCGGATATTAGTGATCTTAGTAACTTAAAAAGCGTCGCTTCGGCAATGTTTGGTAAACTCGGTCCGCTAACTCAAGCTATACAAAAGGCAAATAACGAATATCTATACTGGGACAGATTCAAGCATCAGCGCTTTCCCGAAGGAGTTACGCCTGAGACGGCTTGGGAAATCCTAAAGTTATCCCGACTGTCACAAATGTCGTCATTTCCACTAAAAGATACACAAGGGCAAGAGTTTAGCTTTTGGCTGCCGGATTCAGCACAAAGGTCTCTCCACAACATCGACCGGCAAGCCCCAAAAATCATTAGCTCTGAGCTCCCAGTAATAAATGAGGCATCTAAGCGCAAGTATCTAATCAGCTCATTAATGGAGGAAGCAATTGCCTCAAGTCAAATAGAGGGCGCGGCTACAACCAGGAAATTAGCGAAGGATTTTTTGAGAACAGGGCGGAAGCCTTCTACAAGAGCGGAAAAGATGATTACCAATAATTATCAGACAATACAAAGAATTTTGGAGTGTAAGGATGAACAGCTTACTCCAGAAATGCTAATCGAGCTTCAGTCATCTATGACCGAAGGAACTATCGACCCAAATGATGTAGGTCAACTAAGGAAAAGCGACGACGTCTTTGTTTTCGATGACGCTAAGCATGAAATCCTTCATACGCCCCCTCTCGCAAAAGAGCTACCTGGGCGGATTGAGCTTTTATGTGAATTTGCCAATTCTGATAAATATGATTCACGTTTTCTGCACCCGGTTGTTAAGGGTATCCTGCTACACTTTTGGCTCGCCTACATACATCCGTTTGTTGATGGAAACGGGAGAACAGCTAGGGCTTTGTTCTATTGGCACATGCTTGCTAACGATTATTGGATGTTTGAGTACTTATCAATTTCGCGGCATATTCTGTTATCAAGAAAAAAATACGAGACGGCATATCTATATGCTGAACAAGACAGCAATGATGCAACATACTTCATCGTTTATCATCTTGAAACAATTGAAAAAGCTCTAGCTAGTCTACAAAAGTACCTGGCTAAAAAGCAAGATGAGTTAAGAGAAACAACCCGTCTGAATGTCGCTATGAGTCTTAGGATAAACGACAGGCAGCAGGCTCTTGTGCGGCATGCTTTAAAGAATCCTGGTTTTGTGTATACCGTTGAATCACATCGAAGTTCGCACGGAGTCTCAATCCCAACAGCTAGAACTGATTTAGTTGGCCTCGTGAAGCGCGAGTTGCTTACTCTAAAGCAAGTCGGGAAAAAGCATTTCTTTATAGCGCCGGAAGATTTAAGCGAAAGAATATCAAGAGATAAATTATCTCATCTGAGATAAACGCATACACGTCGTGCTTAGATTGCGTGAATCAATAATAGCAACAAGTGTCACAGCGTTGTCACTGCACGGGAGTTACTTTTCGAACCAGCACCTGTTACAGCTATGGGGTCTATAAGATTTACGAGTGCAAAACATGCGTAAAAACAAAAAGAGCGCCCTCGCGGACGCCCTCAATGGCCGAATCTCGGCTGCTCGCCTGTTGTGCCCCCGGCATGAATCGAACATGCGACACCAGGTTTAGGAAACCTGTGCTCTATCCCCTGAGCTACGAGGGCAAAAACTTTTCTTAAAGTGATTTTGACATAACTGAGTATAGAAGCTCACCCCCGACACGTCAAGCAGCCTCGCGTGACAGCGCTGCTCATAGCAGCTCCAAGGGCCTCGAGCCGGCTTAGTCTTTTTTGTGAAGTTTGTCTCAAGAGGTGTTTGACTTTGCATTAGCGCTCCACTATCATATACCACAATATACTCCATATACAGATGCGTAGATGGGAAGAGTACGGTTAAATCACGGGACAAGAGAGCCGGGTTGCTGGAAGCCGGTACCAGGTTTAACACGGAAGGCCATCCCGGAGCAGTCGGGCTGAACATATCGGGCGCAAGCCGGCAAATAGGCCCGACCGGTGGCGACGTTAGAGCCGGGGTCACATCAGACCCCTTGAGGTCGAAGCCGTAAGGCGTCGATGAAAATGGGTGGCACCGCGAGCAGATGACAACCTCTCGTCCCGTTGGGATGAGAGGGTTTTTTTATACACAGACATGCCGATAAAGGAAGTATATGACGGAGTTTAGGTTTGACCAGTGGCTCGATCTCTACGCCACGCGAGTAAACATGATGCGCTCATCGGAGGTTCGGGAGATGCTCGCGGTCGCCGCGCGCCCGGATGTCATCTCGTTCGGCGGTGGAATGCCGGACACCCGCGTATTTCCTATGAATCAAATCGTCGAGGCGACCCAGCGTGTGATGCTTCGCGAGGGCCACGCTGCCCTGCAGTACGGCTCATCCGAGGGCCACGTAGGGCTAAGGCGCCATATCGCCGCCATCATGAGCGAAGTCGACACCGCAATCGGCGTCGACGATATTATCATCACCGACGGCGCCCAGCAGGCGCTCGAGTTTATCGCTAAAATATTTATCAGCAAAGGCGACACTATAATCGTCGAGGCGCCTAGTTATGTCGGCGCGCTCCAGGCATTTATGAGCTATGAGCCCGAGGTGGTCGGCATTCCGGTCGACGACTGCGGCATGCAGACCGACATCCTGGCGGTAGAGCTTGAGAGGCTGCGAAAAGAAGGGCGCCAGCCAAAATTCGTTTACGTCACACCCAACTTCCACAACCCCGCCGGTGTCACGCTTATCGAGGAGCGCCGGAGGCACATCATCGAGCTTTCCGAGAAGTACGGCTTCGTGGTCGTCGAGGACGACCCGTATGGAAAAATCCGCTTTCGCGGGGAAAACGAGATAGCGATGCGGTCGATGGATGAGCGCGTCATCTACATCGGAACCTTCTCAAAGATCTTCTCCCCGGGCATGCGCCTGGGATGGGTCGTGGCGCCCAAGGCTATCCTGGAAAAACTGATATTCGCCAAGCAGGCGGCAAATCTTTGCTCAAGCTCATTCTCACAACACGTGACCGACGAGTACCTGAGTAGCTTTGACTGGCAGAAGAACATCGATGACCTGGTCGACCTGTACCGGGAACGTTGCGCCACGATGATATCGGCGCTTGAGGAGTTCTTCCCCGAGGGTGCCACTTGGACGAAGCCCGACGGCGGGCTCTTTATCTGGGCCACGCTTCCTGAGGGGCTTGACTCGGGCGAACTGCTGGCCGAGTCGATTCGCGAGGCGAAAGTCGCATATGTGCCGGGCCGAGCTTTCTACGTGGGGGTGCAAAAAAACAGCAGTCTTCGCCTAAACTTCTCGTATTGCCCGTCCGAAACAATCGAAGAGGGCATCAAGCGCCTCGGCGCGGTAGTGAAACAGCAACTAGCTCTCTACAGGTCGCTCTTTAAGGGCTACTCGCCCGGCAAAGATAAGAACAAAAACAAGAAATAATTCTTAAGGCTTGAGAAGCAGTGTCAATAGGCAGCTCAGAATGATTGTTTAATAATAATGAACGGATATAAACGAACGTGCATTATTAATGAACATCTTTTACCGGGAGCCTCGCGCGCAGGCAAAAGTGCGGCAGGCGCATGTGCCGTTCGGATTGGCGGGCATGCCGG
>MELI01000035.1:6103-11970 GCA_001767575.1 Candidatus Aquicultor primus
CGCGATGTCTCGCTCAAGAGCGGGCATCGGGTATATGAGGCGTTGCGGGAGAAGGGATATGAGGTATTCAAGCTCGATGTCGATGAGAACCTCGTGGAGAATCTCAAGCAGAACCCGGTCGACGTCGTCTATATCGCGCTCCATGGAAAGTACGGCGAAGACGGCACGGTCCAAGAACTCCTAGAGATAATGGGCATTCCGTACACCGGCCCGGGTGTCTATTCGAGTCATGTAGGGTTCGACAAGTCGCTCGCCAAAGAGATATTCTTGCGAAAGGATATCCCCACTCCGGACTTCTTCACCCTGAGCGCGGGTAGTTTTCGCGAGATGGGTGCCGCAGGCGCCCTCGACGACGTAGTGGCCAAGCTCGGGCTTCCCATCGTCGTAAAGCCGGCCAGCCAGGGGTCCGCGCTCGGCATCAAAATCGCTCACTCCGTCGAGGAGTTGCCCGGAGCGCTCATCGGCGCGCTCAGCTATGACGACAAGGTCGTTCTCGAGAAATATATCAAGGGAACCGAAGTGAGCGTCAGCGTTCTCGGTGAGGAAAACCCGGAAGCGTTGCCGGTTGTCGAGATAAGCACGAAAAAAGAGTTCTTCGATTTCGAGTCGATGTATACGATGGGCGACACCGAGTATTTCATACCGGCGCGCTTGTCTGAGGATATCCTAAAAAAGGTTCAGGATATCGCGATTCGCGCCCACACCGTACTCAATTGCCGGGACGTCACGAGAATCGATATCATGGTCGACGGGGACGGCAACCCGTTTGTCCTTGAGTTAAATACCAGCCCCGGCATGACCGAGACGAGCCTCTTGCCGATGTCGGCCGCGGCTAAGGGAATCGACTTCAGCGACCTCGTAGAGATGCTTGTAAAATTCGTCCTGGCGCGCAAGCGCTAGTTTTAAGGGAACCGCAATAGGGTATTATAACCCGTATGAACAGTGCGGGGGTTTGCGTAAGAGAAGCTTGGTATGTCTAAAAAGGAGAACGGTAGAATGGGCAGAATATTTACGCTTGTCATAGGCGGTATCGCCGGAGCGATAGGCGGCTTGCTCTTTGCGCCGCGTACCGGCAAAGAGACACGGGAGCAGATTAAGTCGAGAATCGATGAGACGATGGAAGGTAGTTTCGAGAGATACGGCGAGCAGTCGGGAAAACTTCTCGAGATGGCTACCGAGCGCGGCCAGATGCTTCGCGTCAAGATCGAAGATGCTAGAGAGCAGATGGTCAGCAGTGTCGACAATGTAGCAGATAAGGTCCGCGAGAAGATGGGTGTAGAGGCCGAAAAAGCGGAAGAAGCCGTCGAGGTCGTCGAGGAAAAAATCGAGGCGGCGAAGGAAGAGGTCGAAGCAGTCGAGTCGGTCGAACTGGCGGAACCGGTCGAAACCTCCGAAGCGTCGGTCGAAGAGGCACCACCCGAGGAAGAAAAATAGGGAGTTCGTCTATCAGGCATAAAGCCGATAGAAAAAAACAGAGCATTTAAACGCAAGGCGATTTTTGTCCCTTGCGTTTTTGTTTTTTGCATCGGCGATCGCTCTGCCCCACGGCGCTCGCGCTTGCAGTTGACCGCAGAACATCTAAAATTATAGATACAGATAAAGCTAATGGTGGTTGCATGGTTGAAACAGTAAAATCAGGACTCTCGTCATGGTGGTTAGCGCTTGCCGCGGCATTGTTGGCGAGCGTTATCTTCGCTACGCTATTCGGTCAGTCCTCGTATGATATCAACGGGTTTAGGTTGGGCTTGAGCGCGGCGCCTGCGTATCGCGGCGAAACCGAGCTGGCGATACCGCCGTTCGGCGAGATTTCCGCGCGGACTCACGGGATACCACTCAAGCTCAAGGTAGCCCTCGAGCGCATCTACCCGAGCCAGCTATCTAAAGTCGCCAACGATGTCGATAATGGTGGCGAGCTGGTCGAAAAGCTCGAGGCCGACGGAAAGAATGCCTTTAAGCGGTTTGTCTTGCGGTTGATCGCGATAGCAGCGCTCGGGGGAGCTCTCGGCGCCGCACTGACGCCAAGAAGACGCCTGCTCAAAGCGGGGGTCGGAGCGCTTACGGGCGCGCTCCTTATCGGCTCGTTGCTGCTGGCGACCTACCGGACCTTCGACGTTGAGGCTTTTAAACAGCCGCGCTACAGCGGCGCGTTGACGGCGGCCCCTTGGGCCATCGACGCCATCGCCAAGCAACTCGGCGATATCGCGGCGTTTCGCGAGGAGATTAAGAGCATCGCCAAGAATATCAACCTCTTTTACTCCAAGGTCGATGCCTGGCAACCGCTCCGGGATGACACCATCAAGGTGCTCCACGTCTCGGATTTCCACAACAACCCGGCTGCGGTAGACCTCACCCGGCGCGTCGCCATCGATTTTAAGGCCGATTTCATCATCGATACGGGCGACATCACTGACTGGGGCACGCCGATTGAGACAAAACTCATCGAGGGCATCGCGACGCTGCCGGTGCCGTATTATTTTGTCCCCGGCAACCACGACTCCCCGGAGACGATAGAATATCTCAAATCAATAAAGAACGTGACAGTGCTCCAGGGAGCGCCGGTCGAGATAGAGGGAATCAACGTACTGGGCGTACCCGACCCGGCGTCTTACGTCTACGAGGTCCGCGTGCCGGGTGAGGACTCGATGATGGCGATGGAGCGGCGAATCAACGAGACCATCGACACGATAACCGTCGAGCCCCAGGTTCTGGCGGTTCACAACGCCGCGCTCGCCGGCAGGTTCTTTGGCAAGGTGCCGGTTGTCTTGAGCGGACATGTCCACAAGGCCCAGCTCAAAGAGAAAGCCGGATATGTCATGAACAATGCCGGGACTACCGGTGCGGCTGGAATCAGGACCTTCGAAAATAGAAAAGACGTACCGTACACGCTCAACCTTCTCCACTTCGAGCGCGCCACAAAACGCTTGGTAGCTGTCGATAGCCTTACTGTTATGGGTGCGGCCCGCGAGTTTCGCCTGGAGCGCTCGCTAATCGAATGGCCGCACGATGGTAGCAGGAATTACATCACGCGAGGCGAATTAATCGAAGAGAGAAAATAGGGGTGGTCGCTATAACTTTCGTGCGGGCGCTATTCGCATTCTTGCTGGAAGTCTACGCTAAATTCATCGAGCACCGGGGCGCGCTTTTAGCGGGCGGCATCGCCTTCTTCATCTTCTTCTCGCTCTTCCCGATTCTTCTCTTCACCGGTGTTATCCTGGCGTATGTCCTCGAAGACCAAGCGGTGCGGGCCCAGCTTATGAGCTACGTCTTCGACAATTTCCCGGTCTTTGCCGACCTCACCCGGGGGACCATCGAGGAGCTTATCACCAAGCGGTCGAGCGCCGGCGTTATCGCGCTTATCGGGTTTTTGTGGGCGGGGACCAACCTCTTTGGCGGATTGGCCATCGGGCTCAATGCGGTCTACGAGGTCGCCGAGACTCGCAACCTTCTCTTGCAGCGGCTCATTGCGATTGTCGTATATCTGATGATCGCCGGGCTTATTATCCTCTCCTTTGGCGCAACCGCAATCGCCTCGGTCTTTCGCGACGAGGTCTTGCGCATGCTCTTTCCCGACCAGGTAATCGCAGTGACCTGGACGATATTCAGCCTCGCGCTCGGTGCCATATCTACGATACTCCTCTTTCTCGTCGTCTATAAGATGGTTCCCAATGTCAAGGTCGGGCTCTCGAGCATCTTGCCCGGCACCATCGTCGCCGGCTTAGGCTGGGAGCTAGCAAAATATGGCTTCGCCGTATACTTAAGCACGTTCGCGCGCCAGGGATACGGTCTCATCTACGGCTCGTTCGCGACCATTGTTTTGCTGATGTTTTGGCTCTATATCTCGGCGGTCTTGCTCCTGCTCGGGGCCGAGATAAACGTCGCTTTCCGGCGCCGCGCCTCGGGTGGTGTCAAGAGCTTTGAACCGCGAAAGGGCAGCAAATAGGATATCGGACATCTTCAACCCCTATTATTCGTCGGCGCCCTTTTTTTGGCTCGTAGCGGCGAGCGCTACCCCAAATGCCGCGACCTTTCTGCTAAATGCGGTTATTTTGACCGCTTTCTTCAGCGTCTTGCCGCTCTGGGATATCATGCGCCGCATCCGCAGGGGCCTGGTTCGAGACGCCCATATCAACAGTCGCGAAGACCGGCTCAAGCCCTTCCTGTTTTCGCTCGCGTGCGCGGTTGCGGGATTGGTAGCGCTCTATGTCGCGGGTGCCCCTGACGAGGTTCTCGCGGTCGCCTGGACGGTAGTCGCCTTGGGGGCGACGATAACGGTAGTGACCACGGTCTGGAAGATAAGCCTCCATGCCGCCGGTATCACGTCGATTGCGGCCATGCTCTATTTTATCTTCGGGGTGGCGGCGGCCCCGGTCGCGTTGCTGGTCCCAGTGGTGGGCTGGGCGCGCCTGGCGCTTCGCAAGCATACTCCGTCGCAGCTGGCAGCCGGGATTCTCGTTGCTTTAGTCATTACTGCCGGGGTCTTTTCGCTCTTCGGGCTGATTTGATGGTGAAGCCCACGCTTGCTTGCCAAAGGATTACGGTCGATTAGTAGCCCCAGATAGACTCGCCGCGCAGCCTCCTGGATTCCTCGGCGACGATTACGCGCCTCTCGGTGATGATTTTATCGACCGGCAGGTCGTGGCTCTCTTTTGGGATGAGCGGGACGATTTGGAGCTCGTAGGCGATCGAGAGTCTCGGAATCGCGGCCTCGACCTGGCTTAAGAAACGGTCGTAGTATCCGCCGCCGTAGCCGATGCGGTTGCCGCATTCGTCAAAGACCATACCCGGGACGATGACCAAATCGATTTCGGTGGGAGCACAGTCGCAAGTGCACGCGACCACCGGCTCCGGAATCCCGTATTTGCTCACAAATAGCGTGCTAAGGTCATCGACACCGCGCAGAACGAGGCTGTTGTTTTCGGTGTCGGTGATGGGCAGAGCGACTTTTTTGCCGGCTTTGAGGCTCGCTTCCAGCATCGTCAACGTCGGAACCTCGCTCCCGAAAGCCGCATAGAAGAGTATGTATGACGATTGTTCGAACTCGGGCTGCGCGAAGAGGCGCTCTCTGATAAGCGCGGCTCTGCTTTCGCGGTCTTCGGGGCAGAGCGCGTTTCGTTTATCGCTCGTTCTTTGGCGAAGAGCACGCTTTGGCGACATGCAGTTCCTTTCAAAATTCCGCTATCGCAGGGCTTTCCATGTTGTAAGCCCGGCCCAAAAGCAGTTTAATTAAATAAACACGAGCATAGGAGAGGGCACCGTGATATTCTTTGACATCATAACCACATTTCGCAATCTTACCCTCGACATACTCCCTCTAGTGATTATATCACTTGTGCTCGCGGCTGTCCTGGCGCAATACTTCTCGCCGCGCTCGCTCGACAGGATGATTCAAAGCACTCCATCGCGGGCCGTTCTGGCCTCTAGCTTCTTCGGCGTGTTTCTGCCGGCGACAACGGGTTGTCGTGTACCGATGGCCGCCATCGCGCGCAAAAGCGGCGCCGCATGGGCGCCGGTGTTGACGTTTATTGCAGCGGGCTCGGCCGCCGGTATTTCGACCCTCATCGTCACGCTGCTTCTCGGCTGGCAGCTCGCGGTGCTTCGCATTATAGTCGCGCTCTTATCGGCGCTGGTCCTTTCCCTTATTATCACGAAGTTTATCGAGCCGAGATTTGCGATGGCTGCGATGGACTGCGAGGTGGAACCGCTCTTCGACAACGACTTCTGCGAGTATTGTTTCGAGGCCGAGGATGATGCTCCGCCGGTGTTGCAGCTATCCCGGGTCTGGCGGAGCCTGGTGCGCAGCGCGCGCGTAGTCGTGCCGTGGCTGGCGCTAAGCCTGTTGCTGGCATCCCTAGTCGAGGTAGTCGTCT
>MELI01000035.1:11995-17761 GCA_001767575.1 Candidatus Aquicultor primus
CCTTTTATTTTGTCTTCGGCGCCGACGTTCCCATCATCTTCGTTCTGCTGAAGAAGGGGCTTGGCGTGGGTGGGGCGGTTGCGCTCATGCTCGCCGCCCCGGTGGTAAACGCGCCGGTCCTGGCGATGGTGGGGAGATGGCTGGGCTACCGCAGGGCCCTGGTGTTTGTGGCGTTGTGCTGGCTGGTAGCGTCGGCGATAGGTATGCTCTTCGGCTACATAGATGCGCGGTGAGGGTGATATCGGCGATGAGGGGATTTAGTGGAGGCGCTTGCCACAGCAGCGGTTGCTTTCTGGATTCCGCTCGACAACTCCTGTATCCTCATGTAGTGCGCAGTTTTCAGCGGAAGCACTGAGATTCACAGATGACGTAATAACGAATGTAGCAGGATTCCCGCCGAGGAGGCAGAGATGAAGATAGCGGCTAAGTTGGCCGATTCCCTTTTAGCTATCGCACCCGATGAGCGGGTGCACATAATCATAAAATCAAGGCTCTTGGAGAAGGATATCGTCGATGAGCTGACGCGAAAGCCCAAGCTGAGCGTGAGACACATCATCAAGATGGTCAATGCGATATCGGCTAGCCTCCCGGCCGGCGACGTGGAAGCGTTCGTCCGCGAGCCGTGGGTCGAGCGCATAGAGGAAGACGAGAAGGTCTACGCGGTTCTCGACGAATCGTTACCCCTGGTCAAGGTACCTCAAGCATGGGATAGCGGCCTCACGGGCAAAGGTGTCAAGATAGCGATCATCGACACCGGAATCGACATCTCGCACCCGGATTTCACCGGCAGGATTCTGGCGACGCAAGACTTCACGCTAGAAGGGTTTCGTGACAGCAACGGGCACGGCAGCCTGGTCGCCGGCATTGCGGCCGGGAGCGGCTCATATTCGTCCGCTAAGTTTAAAGGAGTGGCCCCCGGCGCTTTGATTCTCGCCGGCAAAGTCCTTACCGCCGACGGCAGCGGCAGGATGAGTGATGTGATGGCGGCGGTGGAATGGTCGGTCGACCTCGCCGCTGATATCATCAACCTCTCTCTGGGGGCCAGCGGCTCTTCCGACGGCGGCGACGCGCTCTGTGAGATATGCGACCGGGCTGTCGAGAGCGGTACCGTGGTATGTGTGGCCGCCGGCAACGACGGGCCCAACCGCAGGACCGTAGGGAGCCCTGCCGCGGCGCGGCGCGTGATAACAGTCGGGGCCGCCACCGCTAACGGGCTGGTTGCCGAGTTTTCCTCCCGGGGACCGACCTCCGATGACCGTCTCAAGCCCGAGATTATTGCACCGGGCATCGACATCATCTCGGCGAGAGCGAAAGATACGAGAGCCGGAAAACCGCTCGACAATTACTATACCTCGGCGACCGGCACCAGCATGGCTACCCCGCACGTGGCGGGCATAATCGCCTTGCTTCTCGAGGCCGGCAGAGAGAGCTCCCCGCAGCTTATGCGAGAAGCGCTATTAAATACGGCGACCGACCTGGAATTGGACGATTACGCGCAAGGCGCCGGCATGGTCGACGCGGACCTGGCCCTGCGCTACGTGCAGACCCATGAAAACCCGCCGGAGCCGAACGAGCAGGCGCCGCCGCGCTCGGCCTCGTTAAGCGCCCTGGCACAGCTCTATGAATCGGTCGTCCACCGGAACCGGGGAGAGCGCCGCAGAAACTCCGGGCAGTTTGAACCAATCGACGATGAGCGCGAGGGGCATATCGAGTTCTAGCCGGCGAGGAGGCGCACCGCCAACGGCAGGGCAGGCGATTATCATCATATGCCTTAAGAAGGCGGTTCTAAATACGGAAAAACCAGATAGGCGGTAGGTTTTTTGCCGACGATTATCGAAGTAAGCAAGCTCGCTAAAGACTATAACGGCCATTCGGCGGTCAAAGGTATTTCGTTTGCGGTCGAGCGAGGCGAGATATTCGGATTTCTCGGCCCGAACGGTGCGGGAAAGACGACGACCATCAGTATGCTCTGCACGCTTCTGCGGCCCACCTCGGGCAGCGCGACCGTCGGCGGCTACGATATCATAAAAAACCGGCTCGCCGTCAGGCAATCCATCGGCCTCGTCTTCCAGGACCCGAGTCTCGATGAGCGGCTGACCGCCCTGGAGAACCTCAAATTTCACGGGATGATCTACGGGATACCCCGCGCGGAGCGGGGTCGCCGAATCGACGAGGTTCTGGAACTGGTCGAGCTTTCCGGCAGGCGGCATGATATGGTTCGCACCTTCTCCGGCGGCATGAAGCGCCGCCTCGAGATCGCGCGGGGGCTGATGCACCGGCCGCGAGTCCTCTTTTTAGATGAGCCGACGCTCGGCCTCGACCCGCAGACCCGCCACCACATATGGGACTATATCAACCGGCTGAGGGTCGACGAAGGCCTCACGATATTCTTGACTACCCACTATATGGATGAGGCGGAACACTGCGCGCGCATCGCCATCATCGACAATGGCGAGCTTATCGCCATCGATACGCCTGAGAAACTAAAAGTGCAGGTGGGCAGCGACGTTATCGTTCTCATTGCCGACGACAACACGCGTGCGGCAATTGAGATTCAAGAGAAGTTCGCCGTCGCGGCCAAAGAGGTCAACGGCGAGCTATCCCTGCAGGTAGAAGCAGGTGAGCACTTTATGCCGGCGCTTATCAAGGGCTTGGAGTCCAGGGTCACATCGATGTCGCTTCGAAAACCTACTCTCGAAGACGTCTTCCTCAACCTTACCGGGCGCAAGATTCGCGAGGAGAAGCTGGAGGGTATGGACCAGGTCCGGTCCCGGGTGCGCTCCAAAAGGAGGCAGCAGCGATGAAGGCCGCGATGATGGGCATCTATACGTTATGGCTCCGCGACATCACCCGGTTTGTTCGGGACAAGCCCCGGATAATAAGCTCGAGCGTACAGCCCTTACTCTGGCTTTTCGTGCTGGGGCTGGGGCTCTCGACCGCGTTTGTGCGTGGCGGCGGCGACAATGACTACATGCGCTTTATCTATCCGGGCATCATCTCGATGTCGGTCTTGTTCACATCGATATTCTCAGCGGTCTCCATCATCTGGGATCGGGAGTTCGGTTTCTTGAAGGAGGTCCTGGTCGCGCCGATACCGCGCTGGTCGGTGGCGGTAGGAAGGGCGCTCGGCGGAAGCACTGTCGCTGTCTTGCAAGGCACCATCATCCTCGTCGTAGCGCCGCTCGTCGGCGTGAGCTTTACCTTTAGCCAACTGGCGCTCGCGTTTCTTATCATGTTCATGATTGCTTTCTCGATGACGTCATTTGGCATCTTGATAGCGGCGCGCATGCATACGCACGAGGGATTTCAGGTAGTGGTCAACTTCATCCTGCTCCCGATGTTCTTCCTGTCCGGGGCGATGTTCCCGGTGAGCGAAGGTCTGCCCGCGTGGATGCAGGCGCTTGTTCGCATCAACCCGCTCAGTTACGGCGTTGACGCGTTGCGCCAGACCCTTGTGGGGATAAAGATTAATTCAATCTGGCTCGACTTGTCGGTAGTCGCGGGGTTCGGCGCCTTCGCGCTGATTATGGCGGTCTGGTATTTTGAAAAACACGAGTAAGAACCGGCGTCTTTTTTGCTTCCGCGGCGGCAGCTATGGATTGGCTATACCGTCTGTAATAATTAGCGCTCAGACCGTTGACGAGAGCGCGGCGCAGGACTATCATTCATCTAGTAATTCTTAAGTGACGGGCTTATGGGCTAAGATAGATTGCAGGGCAATGGACGGCATTACAGTTCGCCGGCTGGAGGTCAGGTATGTATGTTGTTATTAGCGGTTGCGGCCGGGTCGGCGCCCAGCTTGCGACAATGCTCTCGGACGACGGCCACAACGTCGTCGTCATCGACTCCGACGGAGGCTCTTTTCGGCGCCTCGGCACGACCTTCAACGGCTTGACTATCGTCGGCAATGGCTTCGACGAGCAGGTCTTAGAGAAGGCCGGCATACAAAACGCCGATATCTTTATCGCCGTCACCAACCTCGACAATACGAATATTATGGCGGGCCAAGTCGCTAAGAAGCTCTATGGAGTCAAGAAGGTCATCTCTAGGGTCTACTATCCGGACCGCGAGAAGACCTACCACAAGCTGGGGTTGGAGACGGTCTGCGGGACGACGCTCGTCGCGCGCAAAATCCGCGACTTTATTATAGGCCGCGAGTTTGTCTCGGAGGTAAGTCTCGATTTCAAGACCCAGCTCGCCGAGATAAAGGCGTCATCGACGCTTGCAGGCAAAAAAGTGGGCGATGTCGAAATACCTAATGAATTTAAACCGGTCATCATAATTAGGGGCGAGACAAGCATGATTGTCGACAACGATACCAAAATCGCGGTCGGCGACACGATAATCGCAGCGGTTAGCGCCAGCGCGGTGCAGAAAATCACGCGCTACTATGGCGTTGAGGTGCGCACGACGACGGCAGCGGGGCTCTCCTGCCCAATCTAACATAAGAAGGTAGAACGCATGTATGTGATTATAGGCGGCGGCGGCAAGGTGGGCTCCGGGCTCGCCCGCAAGCTCGGCAAGAAAGGCCACGCGGTGGTCGTTCTCGAGAAAAACCGTGAGAAATGCGCGCGTATCGCCGAAGACATCGCAGACATCCTGGTCATCAACGGGGATGCCTGCGATGTGCAGTATCTCGAGGAGGCCGGCGCTGAGCGTGCCGACGTGCTGGCGGCGGTCACCGGCGACGACGACGACAACCTCGTCATGTGTCAGCTGGCTTCGGAGGGGTTCAACATCCCAAAAACGGTCGCCAGGGTCAACGACCCGAGAAACGAGCGGATTTTTCACGCGCTCGGCATAAACGCGCTCTCGAGCACGACGATTATTACCAGGCTCATCGAGGAAGAGGCTACCATCGGCGATATTGTAACCCTGCAAGCGCTCAAGAAGGGAAACCTCGTTCTTGTTGAGATGGACCTGCCGGGCGATGTCCCGATCGACGGCATGAAGGTCGTGGATATCAAGCTTCCGAAAGAGATCGTTCTGGTCTCCATCATTCGCGGCGAAGAAGTCATCATCCCGCGGGGCAACACGACGATTTTGGCGGGCGATGCCGTTATTGCGGTGACCTCGCCCGACAAGGAACAGGCTCTCCGGGATATTCTGACCGGAGCGAGGTAGACGATGCAAAAAAAAGCGGACAGGGTGGCGGAGGTCGGGCGATACGCCGCGGGCATGCTCATCGAGACGCTCTACACGGTCTTTCTTATCGTGGTGGCGCTATTGATCAGCGCTCTCGCACTGAGGTGGTTTTAGTTGTTCCTCTTGCGGCCACGGGTGGCGGATATTAAAATAATCGGTTATTACCTGGGGAGGCTCATCCTAGGCATCGGCTACGCGATGCTGATACCGCTTATCCTCTCCCTTTTCAACCGGGAGTGGGCTCCGGCTATAGATTTCGTTATTGCCGTGAGTCTATCGCTTATCATCGGCTACTTTTTGCAGATATTCTGCTACACCAGGCGCGAGATAGGCTGGGTGCACGGGGTTCTTGTCGTGCCCATCGCCTGGCTGGTCGCGATGACGCTGGGCGCGGTGCCCCTCTATCTGAGCGGCCACTTCGCGTCCTTTCTCGACGCCGCGTTCGACACGATGAGCGGTTTTGCGACGACGGGGCTTGCGCTCGTCCAGGACATGGACCACCTCTCCTACGGGCACAATCTCTGGCGGCACCTCACGATGTTTATCGGGGGACAGGGAATCGTCGTTATTACCATAACCCTTATGACCAGCGGCGCGGCCGGCATCTACGGTATGTACGTC
>MELI01000036.1:0-147 GCA_001767575.1 Candidatus Aquicultor primus
TATTACCTTTATTCCAATAAAGACGCAGAAATTTTCGCCTCGTAGCTCAGGGCTTTAGCCCTGATAAACAACGCATAGACCGACATCCAACCGGAGAATCAGCCCTAAAGGGCTGAGCTACGGTTATGCGAACTCCACATCGCGCTT
>MELI01000036.1:351-1472 GCA_001767575.1 Candidatus Aquicultor primus
CAGGTAGTGCCATATCTCACCGATTACCTCCGGCAGCGGCAAGATGGCGACCTTCTCGTCTCCGACGGCCATCGGTATGCCCGCCGCCGCCGCCGCCGCAAATGGCGAACTTACACCCGGCAGCGTTACGATCTCAATCTCCGGATGTTCTTCCTTTAGTTTTCTATAGAGATAGATGTAGGTGCTGTAAAAGAACGGGTCACCGAGGGTGATAAAGGCTCCGCTCTTGCCCTCGCTCAGCGCCTTCGCGACTTCATCCGCAGCCTCGGACCAATGCTTCTCCAGCTCTTTCTTGTCTTTGGTCATTGGAAATACCAGTTCTTTGAACTCGGTTTTTCCGTTTAG
This sequence comes from Candidatus Aquicultor primus, assembly GCA_001767575.1. Taxonomy (GTDB): domain Bacteria; phylum Actinomycetota; class Aquicultoria; order Aquicultorales; family Aquicultoraceae; genus Aquicultor; species Aquicultor primus. The sequence continues at coordinate 697 of MELI01000036.1, forward strand.
CACCGGCTCAACGATTCTCCTGGCGATGCTCTCCTTTTTGGGAGCCGAGCGCGGCGAGAATATGATATCGACCGATTTAAGGACGTTTACGGCCTTGATGGTGAGCAGCTCGGTATCACCAGGCCCGATGCCTACTCCAAACAGTCTTCCCAGGTCAGCCAATCTAATCACCCTATCCGTTCCGATTTATCAACGGCTGCCTGCCCATGCAAGCGCTTGCCGTCACAACGATTTAACTGTCTATCTCTATATATAGCACGCTTGACTCGAATCCTTCCAGTTTTGCCAATTCCGCAAGCGTGGTATCGACTATTCTCTCATCATCATACGAGAGATTGGCCCCGGCTACCACCCGGCCGGTTATTCCCTTATCTGCAAGATAGCGCGCAATCGCCGGCGCGCTGTGGACATTATCCGTCAAGATGCAGGAGCGCTTGTGCCTTTCTATCACGGTATCGAGCTCTTCCAGCGAACGCCCATGAACCGACGCGAGCGCCACGCCCTGCCACTCCTCGCCGATTCGCCCGAAGAGCATTTGCATCGAGCTTACGCCCGGAATCACATCGAGCGCGATTTCGGGGAGATGGTTGCGAATGGTCTTGAGCATGCTATAAAAACCCGGGTCACCGCTGACCACGACAACGGTATTTCGCTCTTTGTTCTTATCTATCGCCGCCATCGCCGCCGAAATATCTGCTGTGACCTCGATGATTTCCTTTTGCGCGACATCGATGGCATCGAGCACCCGTCTCGCCCCGATTACGACCTCGGCCGCG
>MELI01000036.1:1582-2075 GCA_001767575.1 Candidatus Aquicultor primus
GCGACAATCTCGCCCGATAGCACCGTTATCGCCGTACCGATCTCCAGGTTGCCGTCGACATAGGCACGCGCCTGCGCGCTGGCCGCCTCGGCAATTTTATCGAGCATACGGCTGTATCCCAACTTCGAGAGGCCCAACGCCGCGTCTTCGGCGGTGTTCACTTTTATCATATATGTCATCGGCGCGATATCTTTCGTCTGGTTCCGGATTAGTCTTTTCATTATCTCGACCGGGTCATCGGTCTTTCCACTATGTGTATCGAAATGGCCCGCCGCAACCTTGACCAGCTTGCCTATATGCCCGAGCAGAACCACTCTTTCGACTCCCGCTTTGACGCAATAATCGAGCATATAGCCGACGAAATTGCTCATCTGTATTATCGCATCGGGCGGGAACTTCAGCCTCGACTCCGCCGCTTTGGCACCCATGTTCCCGGGCACCAGCGCTATCGTCCTGTACCCGAGCGCGAGCGCGATGTCGACCTGCGGGAGGA
>MELI01000036.1:2130-2395 GCA_001767575.1 Candidatus Aquicultor primus
AATCGATATACCCCCGATTATCCCGAGCCGCGCGTTAAAGGTCTTCTTAGCACGTTCGGTTCCTTCGGGCGCAAAAATCACGACCTCGACACCGGCTCCATCCGGGATGTTCCGGGATACATTATCGGTTATCATCGCTCTGGGGACCGGGTTTATCGCCGGCTCCCCGACCCCGACCGCCAGGCCGGGCTTGGTCACCGTCCCGATGCCTTCGCCCCCGGTGATCGTTATCCCGGCTTGTGCGCGAGCGACCCGTGCGCAAATC
>MELI01000036.1:2455-3256 GCA_001767575.1 Candidatus Aquicultor primus
TTCTCGGCGGTCTTCTCGATATCGACGACATCGAACTCAACGCGTCTGCCTCCGGGCAACTCGACTTCGATGCGCGAGACATCCTCGCCGCCAAAGAGCAGCTTTGCGGCCGCAGCCGAAGCCGCCGCCGCGCATGTGCCCGTCGTATAGCCCTTCTTCAACCTCTTGTTTATGACACTGACTCTACTTACAGTCCTCATTACACGCAATCATCAATAAAGCGTTGATAGCGGAGGCGGCCAAAGCACTTCCGCCCCGCGTTCCCCGCACGGTAACATAATTAAGTCCGGCCCGCATCAGAGCCTCTTTCGACTCGGCGGCCCCCACGAATCCGACCGGCGTGCCGACAACAAGCGCCGGCTTCACTACGCCTTCTTTTGCGATATCGAGCAGCTCGAAGAGGGCCGTAGGCGCGTTGCCGATAGCGATGACCGCGCCATCCGCGTGATTCGAGAGCGAGCGTATCGCCATCGCGCTTCTGGTCATCCCGGCCCGCCGTGCTTCGTCCTCGACAGCCTTATCGTCTATCTTGCATAAAACGTTGTTGTCGTGAATGCAGGTCCGGCGGTCGCTGATGCCTACCGCGACCATGCGCACATCCGTTATTATAGGACAGCAGCTTCTCAGCGCATCGACCCCCGCCTTGATGGCACCGTCCGACATCGCTACCACACCCGATAGCGAAAGGTCGCCGCTCGCGTGTATCATGCGTTTTACGACCGACCGCTCCATATCCGAAAAGCAGTTCAAATCCGCCACCGCCTCGATTATGCGGAAGCTCTCCCGCTCGATTTTTGCGGG
>MELI01000036.1:3457-3979 GCA_001767575.1 Candidatus Aquicultor primus
AAAGAGCGGCATGATGATTAACTCGGTCACGCCTTCATCCGCCAGCGCTTCTATTGCTTCCGGCAGGTCGGGCTCGTTAAATTGGAGCGCCGCATAGCGCACGAACTCTGATTGGAGTCGGCTCCTGAGTGTTGCCGCTATTCCTTCGAGAATTTCCCTGGTCTCCTCGACCTTGCTCCCGTGCCCCAGCACGATAAAGCCAGTGCTCATTCAATCACCCCTACTAAACTTGTCCGAACTCTATCCTATGCTCCTAAAATGCAAGTAAAACATTCAAGTGAAATCGCCCTAAATACTCCCTGTGCGACTCGCGTTGGCCCGGCATGAACCCAAGAAACGCTCCACGACCCGCGGGTATCCCGCGAAATGGAGATGTATATAGGATGCTAACGTATTATTATATACGAAACCTTCGCACTCTGTGCCGCCTACTTCGTACGCACGCTCTAAGACCTTTGCGGATTCTGTAATCTCCGAGTAGTGAAACTCGTGGCCCCTCAAGAGGGAGCCCTTTTCGGCGAT
>MELI01000036.1:4121-5008 GCA_001767575.1 Candidatus Aquicultor primus
CCGCACTCCGCGTAGACTGCCATCCCGTCCTCGACTGCCTGCTTGGTGTCTGCCGCCATCGAGACATTAGCCGCAAGTTCGGCGGCATGGACCTCGGGATACCCGCCGCCGAGATAGAGACCGTCGATACTTTCCGGCAAACTCTCATCCTCTAATGGACTGAAGAAGACCAGCTCGGCCCCAGCCTCGCGCAGCATGTCGAAGTTGTCGCGGTAATAGAAGCTGAATGCTTTGTCAAAGGCGACGCCGATTTTCACGTCGGTTCTCACGTTGCCCGCTGTCTTTGACGGTGGGTTCGATTTTGCCGGAGCTACCGGATACGGCATAGAAGCGGCAATCTTTAATAGCAACTCCAAATCGATATAGTTTTCCGCCAACTCGACCAGGGCATCTACATAATCTCCGGCGGCTCCCATCTCTACCTGCGTTATCAGGCCGAGATGCCGCTCGGGGAGCTTCACACCCGAGTTCCGGCGCACGACGCCGACTACCGGCAATCCGGTAGCAACCTCCACCGCGTTTTTGACCATTTTTTCATGGCGGTCACTGCCGACATTATTTAGAAGAAACCCCTGTATGCCGACGGCTTCGTCGTAGGCGCAAAAGCCGAGCGCCATAGCGCCCGCACTGCCGCCCATCTTAGCGCAGTCAATCGTCATCAACACCGGAGCCTGTATCGTCTTGGCGACATCGGCGGTACTCCCTTCGACCAGCCCGTCTTTGCCGTCATAAAAACCCATCACACCCTCGACTATCGAGATGTCCGCCTGAAGCGCCGCCTTCTCAAAAAGGCTTCGCATCGTCTCCCGGCCGGTCATCCAGATATCGAGATTGCGCCCAGGCCGACCGGTGACCATCTCGTAGTAGCCGGGGTCGATAAAGTCCGG
>MELI01000036.1:5026-5269 GCA_001767575.1 Candidatus Aquicultor primus
CACGCCTAAGCCGCGCCTGGTCAGCGCCGCCATAATCGCGAGCGCCAGGGTCGTCTTCCCGACCCCGCTCGACGTCCCCGCTATGACTATTCTCGAAAGCGCGTTAGTTTCCATGGTGTTCTTACTTTCGTTGTATAAAATTCTTGGCGCTGCTGTTGCCCATCGTTTCGCTAGCTACTACTCAATCAGCCCTAAAGGGCTGAGCTACAGCAAGCGCATCCCTCAGCGCGGTAAGCAACCTGT
>MELI01000036.1:5382-5595 GCA_001767575.1 Candidatus Aquicultor primus
GCCGATGTCATCGGCCGTGCGCCGTCCTCGATTTCAACGAGCATATAATTGGCCGACGGCTCATAAGCCTTCAGCCCCGCGATACCCGAGATTTCCAGATACAGTCGGTGTGCTTCCGCTGCCAGCGATGCGGCGCTCGACGCTGCGAAGTTACGCTCCCCAAGCGCGGCGATACCGGCTTCGAGAGCGATATTGTTGACGCTCCAGGGATGC
>MELI01000037.1:0-203 GCA_001767575.1 Candidatus Aquicultor primus
CCGCAGCTTCCAGGAGATCCTGAGCGGCAGGCTCGACGACATCCCGGAGCAGGCTTTCTGGATGGCCGGCGGCATCGAAGAAGTCATAGCGCGGTCCAAAGAGCAGCAGGCCGCTTAAGCTGACGGGCTTGGAATATGGATAAAAAGCAACTCCTCCTCACGATAGTGACCCCCGAGAAGACCGTCCTCTCGGATAAGCCGGT
>MELI01000037.1:289-5758 GCA_001767575.1 Candidatus Aquicultor primus
TCCTGCACTACAGGGAAGGCCAGCATAAAGAGGTCTTCGCGGTGCTCAACGGCTTCGCCGAGATCCATAAAGATAAAGTGCTGGTGCTGGCCGAATCCGCCGAGCTGGCCAAGGAAGTGGACGAGGAGCGCGCGCGCCAGGCCCACCAGAAGGCCAAGGAGCTCCTGGCCATCCGCGACGCGGACCTGGACCTGGAAGAAGCGAGCGCGGCCCTGCGGCGCGCCGCCGTCCGCCTGAAAGTGGCCGAGTTCCGCCGCAAACACAAGCCGTAAAAGCCCTGTGCCCGTACCTGAAAATACCCCGCCCCCGCGGGGTATTTTTACATACCATGAAAGTGGTATTGACAAAACGCCGCGGCTCTATTAAGCTATTATTAAAATAAACGGTAGTGAACAGCTGGGGGTTTGATGAAGCTGGATGCCGGAGTGATAGGTGTGGTTGCGCCTGTTTCTCCGGTATTTTTATTTTCAGCGGGAGGAAAGATGAAACGGTATATTTTAATGCTGCTATTTTCGGTTCTCATCCAGGCTGATCTGTTTGCCCAGCAGAGCCAGAATAGCATCTCTATACAAGGCCGGCTAAGTTCAACGGAGGCCGTCCAGGGTGTACAGGTGGAGATATTCGCTAATGGGGTTTCGGTTTCAACCGCTTCGCCTATAGATCTGCTTCCGGATCCAAGCGGAGTGTTCACTTCATATATTTCGGGCTTTGATCCAGTTGCTCTTCAAGTTCCGGCGGGATTGTTTGAAATAAGTTTAAAAAGCGGCGAGGTGGAAATAGCGAGGATCCCGTTGATGACGGTTCCTTTCGCCTTGGCGGTAAGGGGTATAAAAGATGGCGATAATATCGTTGGCGCAACGGGCAATATCGGCATCGGGACAATTAATCCAGAGAAAAAACTTAGCGTGACCGGCGATGTCATGATAGACGGCGATCTGTACGCGCGCAATCTCGTCGGCGCGGTAATGTTTTTTTATCGTATTTCCTGCCCGGCGGGATTCCTTACGGCAAAGGGTCAACAGATTATGGCGGCAGATTATCCAGGATTAGCGGCGGCGATAGGAAAAACAGGAACTTTTAATTTGCCTGATCTGCGTGGCGAATTTTTAAGAGGTGCAGATGATGGGCGGGGAGTGGATCCGGGCCGGTTAGTTGGTTCCTCGCAATTAGACGCTTTTAAAGCGCATTCCCACAGCATATACTCGATTAACTATCATGACGGCCCCGGGGGATATCGCGGCGGTCCATGGTTCGGAGACCCCATCGATAAAGACACAAGCACGGAGGGTGATGTTGAAACAAGACCGAGAAATATCGCATTATTGCCGTGCATAAAATATTAAAGCGTTGTGATCGGGTCGTTTTGGTATTTATTATGAGTGACTAAGTTGGAGGAGAGTTTATGAAATGTAATGCATTAATTACCGCAATGTGGCTTTTTTGGGGGTTGGTTTTTACTGGGTTCGCCCAAGACACCGGGGTTAGTTTTCGTCCGGCAGTGTTTTGGGGTGATAATTCAGATAAGGGTGTTCTGGTAGTTAGTCCCAACGAAATGGTATTGATTGACTCGAAGGGAAAAAAACACGGAAGCGTTGCCGCAAAAGGCGCAGTTTCTGGCGCCTATATTTCACCGGATGGGAAAAAGCTGGCCTATACCACAGCTAGCGGTGTTTGGTTGGCTATATTAGAAACCGGTGAGACTCGGCTGGTTTCCAGCGGTTATTGTGACTACTTACGCTGGAACAATGACGGTCTGGGCTTCCTGTTCACGATTTATGAAAAAAACGATAGCGGATCGAGTGACGCGTATGGCGTAAAATTCTTTATGGCCGACGGGGATGGGAAAAACATGAAGCAGGTATATCCATAAAAATTATGCCCCGCACGGGTTCCGCGGGTGCAGGAAAATAGAAACGGCCGGCGTATGAAAAAGAGTTTCAGCATTGCCAGGAAAACAGCGGTACTCGCCCTCTGTTTTTTATGCCTTTTCCAGGGGGAGCCGGTTTTTTCCATAGAGATCCTGAATCCCACCCTGCCGGCCGGGGCCACAACGCAAACGGCCGGCCCAATTGAGTTCATCGCGGTCGGCGAGCCCATGGTCGCCGCGGGAGCGGGCACAATTTCAGGCCTCGGTTTCGCGTATACCGTCCCGCCCAAAGCTGCTGTCCTGAAGTTCGTGGACACTCCCTCCGTTCTGGCCGCCGGGGGCGGCGCTCTCGTTTCGGCCGAAGTGCTCGATTCCGGCGGCAGGCCGGTCCAGAACCTGGAGGTCCGGTTCTCGCGGCTTTCCGGCGCCGGGTTCCTGGAAACAACTTACTCGCGAACAGGGCCGGACGGCAAAGCCGTGGTCGTGTTCAGAAGCACCGGCACTGCGGTAACCGCGATAGAAGCCAAAGTCCGGAACCTGCCGCCCGTTTCAAAAAGAATACTCTCCCTCGCCGTTCCTAACGGAACGCTCACAGGCCTTTCCACCACCGATAACGGCGCGTCGCCGCATGTTCTGACTTTGGGCAATAAACGTGCTTACACCGGCGGCGGCGAGTTCTGGGGAAGCCATCCGGGGCCCCAGGATACGGCCGCATTCGCGGCCGCGAGGCGTGAAACCAAAACGGTCCAGAGCCAGTTGAACATGCAGGACGGTTTCAAGCTCAAAAAACTCGCCAAAAAGCTGAAAAAGGCCGTAAAAAAAGTGGGTAAAGTCGTAAAAGCCGCCGCCAAGGTGGTAAAAGCGATAGCAAAATCAGCCATAGTACAGGTCGGTTTAAATATCTTATCCACGGTCGTCAGCGCCACCATCCAGGGGTTGACCGGCCTGCCGGTAAACATCGCGTACGGGCCCAATGGGTTTACCGTCGGAGTGGGCTATGTCATCGGTCCCAGCCTGGGAGTGAATATTTCAAAGGGCGGCATCGGCGGGGCAAGCGCCGGTTTTAATTTTACTCCGGCAAGCGCCCAGCTTGGACTTAACAAAAACGGCTTCCAGGCCTCCGTAGGCGCCTCACTCGGCAAAGGGCCGAACGCCATGGGGGTCAATCTCGGTTATAATTCCGGGACAAAAGGTTTCGACGCCAATATCGGCGGCAAGATAGACAATACGAACACCCGTATAGGCAACCGCGGCGTCAGCGCCGACTTTAATATGAACGGCCTGACGGCCAGTAAACAGCTTAATACCACAATGGCCCAGCGCGGACTTTCCACCAGCAATTCCCTCTCCATCAACAGCAACTGGAAGGGCAAAACCAAGCTGGATTTTAAAAATTCGATCGGCCTCTCCGATAAAGCCAAAAAAGAGCTGGGAGGGAAATTTCACCTGGAAGGGCTCAAAGGACGGAATTGGACAAAAAACAAATTCGGCAATCTCTTCAGCGGCTTCAGCGGAATGAAGGTCGGCGGTTCCCAGTTCCCGGGCAGCGGCTTTTCATTGAAAGGCCGGGGTGAAGGCATCAAAGAGGGGCTGCCGGAAGTCACAGCTCCCAAGTTGTCCGGTATTGCAGACCCCATTGAGGTAGCCGGTCCCGGTTTTGGTATCCCCTCTCAGCCGGGCTTATGCTCTTTCACGCCGCAGCCCGCCTCCGCCCCGGAGCGGGGCGGCATCGATTCGGAATCTGTCGCCCTGCCGGACACCGAGTACAATGTCAAAAGCAGGAATTTTACGGTTTACAATAAAACCGACGGGCTTTACCGGAAGCCGTCTTCCCTGGCCGGCATTTCCGCCCACCCGGTGAATTCGCACACCGGGAACAACCTGTTCATGGCGGAAGATCTTTACCTCCCCGGCCGGAGCCTGTTCATACAGTTGGTCAGGTTCTACAACAGCATGGCGGCTGACAGGAACGGCGCCCTCGGCTACGGCTGGAGCCATAATTATCAAATGAGCGCGGTCGAGGACGCCGCCGCCGGCTTTGTGGAAGTCGCCTATGGCGACGGGTCAACGCTGGAATTCGCCGCAAAGCCCGGCGGCGCATATCAGTCCCCGCCGGGCTGCTTTTCAACGCTGGCGAAAAAAGCGGACGGGACCTTCAGGCTCACCCATAAATTCCTGACCTTTTATGACTTTGACCTTAATGGCCGGCTCGTAAGAATAACCGATCCGAATTCCAATGCCATAGCCCTTGCCTATGACGCAAATGGAAACCTGGCCTCGCTTACTGACCCCTCCGGACGCAATGTCCTGTTCGACTACGACGCCGACGGGAATCTGACGCGCCTGGCCGCACCCGGCGGAAACACCGTGGAGTACTTTTACGACACCCCCGGGAATCTTACGGAAGTACGCAGAACTGCCGGTACCAGCTCCGCTTACACCTACGACGGAGAGCACAATCTTCTTTCCTACAGGGATCCGGCCGGCCAGACCGGCTTCACCTCCGGCAGCTTCGAATACGACGAATTTCACCGTGTGACAAAGGAATTCGACGGGAACGGCGCCGCCGTTACCACCTTTGCCTACGAAATCCTGGCCGACGGCTCCATGCGCGGCTTATTAACGGACCCGCAGGGGCGTGTGACGGAGGATAAATACGACCCCGAAGGCGTCTGGAGCCAGAGAACCGATCCTCTGGGCCGCAGGACTGAATTCGCCTGGGATGAAAGCCTGAACCTGCTTTCCGTCCGTGAGCCGGACGGCGGCTTATATTCATTCGCTTACGACGCGAAAGGGAACATGACCCGTCTTGCCGATCCTTCCAACGCGGCCTCCGTTTATACTTTCGATCCCGTCACCAGCGCCATGCTTTCGGAGGCCACCCCCCTGGGGCATAAGACGGAGTACACCTACGACCCGAAAGGGAATCTCACCTCCATAAAAGACCCCGTCGGCGATACCGTCGGCTTTTCCTTCGATACCTCCGGGAACCTGGTTTCAATGACCGACCAGGCCGGGGAGCGGACCTCCCTGGCCTATGACCCGGCGGGGAATCTTCTTTCGGTCACCGACCCCCTTGGTTTTTCCAGGCAGTTCTCCTATGACGGAACCGGCCGTCTGGAGGGCACTGTAGACGAGGAAGGGTACCAGACCCGGTTCGCCCATAACGGCGACGGGGCGCTGACGGAAATAACCTACCCTAACGGCGGAACGTATGCTTTCGACTACGACGAAAACGGCCTGCTGGCGAAGGAAACCGACGAGAACAACCATTCCGTGACGCACGAGTACGACCCTTCCGGCAGATTCCTCAAGCTCACCGAACCGGGCGGCTCCACAATGCAATACGCCTATAACCCCGCCGGCGAACTTACCACCATTACGGACGCGGATGGTTCCCATATACTGCTTGAATACGACGCGGCCGGTCAGCTTATTAAGAATACAGACCGGTTGGGCTATTCCTATACCATCGGCTATGACGCTGCCGGCAGGGAAACCTCCATCTCCGAGCCGAACGGCAGCGTTACCAGGTTCGCTTATGACGCTGCCGGCAGGCTGGTAGAAATGCTGAAACCGGACGGTTCCAGAATAGCCCATGA
>MELI01000037.1:5789-6808 GCA_001767575.1 Candidatus Aquicultor primus
CCGGCCTCCAGACCAAGGTCACGGATCCGGACGGCGGCGTAACCAGTTTCGCTTATGACGTAAAAGGCAATGTGGTGCTGGTAACTGACGCGAACGGGAACGCCAGGACGTTCGCTTACGATAAAAACGACACCATGACGGCCACCGGCGACGGGGAGGGGCGGCAGGTGACGTTCGAGGTGAACCCCTCGGGCAGGCTGAAGGCATATTCGGACGCAGGCGGTAACAGGACCGAGATAGCCTACAATTCCATGGGCGAGGTGGCGCGGCTCAAGGACCCGCGCGGCAAGGTGACCACTTTCGACTACGATTTGGCCGGCAATATGACCGCCGTCACCGACCCGCTCGGCGCGAGAACCGTTTACAAGTACGACGCCTCCGACCAGCTCACCGAAGAGACCGACCCGCTGAACAATACGGTGAAGCTCGGCTATGACGGCAACGGCGAGATTATCCTGGCCACCCTGCCCGACAATTCCAGCTTCACGCTGACCCGCGACGCCGAGGGGCAGACCACCTCCATCACCGACCCGGAGGGGAATGTACAGCGTTTCGTCTACGGCCCGTCCGGCAACATAATAAAGCAATACGACGAGAACAACAGCGCCTGGACGGCTGAATACGACGTCTACGACCATCCGCTTAAAATAACCGGTCCCGACGGAAGCGTCTGGCTCTACGCCTGGGATGCGAACGACAACCTGGTCCGCGAGACCGCCCCCGGCGGCGCCGTCTGGAACTACGCCTATTCCCCCGGCGGCCATATGCTGGAATCCACAGACCTGGCCGGCAAGAAGACCTCCTACAAATACGACAAAATGGGTGCGCTAACACAGGTGACCGACCCGCTGGGGAACGAGACCGTTTACGAATACGACAAGAGCTACAACCTGACGGCCGCCGTGGACCCGTTGAACGGCCGTACCGCTTTTGACTATGACCGGACCGGCAACCTGGTCGCCGTGACCGCCCCGGACGGTGCCAGAACGCTCTATAAATACGATAAGATGGGTGCCATA
>MELI01000038.1:0-445 GCA_001767575.1 Candidatus Aquicultor primus
AACCGTCCGCAGGGGAAGCAATAAGATAGACATTTAGGTCTGTAATTCATGAGTGCGTCTACCGAGAGAGAGGCTGGGAAGCTAGCAGGCGTGTTGTTGGGACACATAAAATACGATTAGGAAATCTTGGCTTTTCCTCTTGCATATTTGTTATCAGAGGCTTGTCTGTTTTTGTCGGCGAATAACTGCAAGAATACTTTAGCGATATCAGCGTCGAACTGAGTTCCAGAGCATCTTTCGATTTCTGCTAGAGCATCCCCAACGGAGAGCGCGTTCCGGTACGGCCTGTCTGTGGTCATCGCATCAAATGTATCTGCAATTGCTAGGATTCTTGCTTCCAATGGAATCTGCTCGGCCTTCAGGCCGTCTGGATACCCTTGACCATCCCAGCGTTCATGATGCGCTCTGACGATTTCGACCATGTCTTTCAGGCTTGTCGATTGAA
>MELI01000038.1:537-1401 GCA_001767575.1 Candidatus Aquicultor primus
CCTATTTTCCCTACGTCATGCAATAATCCAGCCATTCGAATTCTGTTGACAATAGCCTTGTCGAGCTTCAAATTCCTTGCAAGCCGAGTTGCCAGCTTGCTCACACCTAGAGAGTGCCGACGGGTATATGGGTCTCTTGCATCGACTGCCTTAGCAAGACTCGAAACCATATCAACTAAAGCGACCTCTTCCGCCTTTTGCGCCCGTTCTTCCGGGCTTAACGTCTTCACGATTTGTGGGTCGTACGCCATTATGCTATTTTTGCCGTGCAGCTTACACCAATAGAGAGCACCCTCTGACGTTTGTATTAATTCTTTCTTGTTCTTAGCAAAGGTTGGATAGGTGCTCGAGCCAATCGAAACGGTTATGTCGGCTACATCGAAGTCTGTGCCAAGTTTTTTGTAGACTGCGTCTCTAGCAGCTTCCGCGAGAATCATAGCCTCGGCCTTACTGGTGTTCGGCAATATTATCCCAAATTCATCCCCATTAAGCCGACATGCTTCGTCGTCTTCGCGTATGTTTGTTAAGATGGTCTTTCCAATCAACGTTAATAACGCATCTCCATGAGCATGCCCATAAGCGTTGTTGGTTTTTGAAAACTCGTCTATATCGATGATCAATAATGATACCTTTTGATTCAACCTCTTGGCTTTGGCTACGGCACGGTCAAGAGATTCATGAAAATATCTATGATTATTAAGGCCGGTTAAGCGGTCTCTCATGCTCCTAGCAAAAAGCGCGGCATTGTCAAGCGCAAGCTTATGATTGCGATAAATCGCCATAAAAATGACTATAGTAGAAACAGCAAACAATAACGGCAGCCCGCCCGCATGGCCATTTCTATAATGGAGAAGCCACGCTATC
>MELI01000038.1:1479-1612 GCA_001767575.1 Candidatus Aquicultor primus
TCGCTCTTTTCTTCCACATAGCGTTCTTTCTTCCCAATAAAGGCGCCGGTCACCTCGTCAATCGCTGCGAAGGCAATGAGTATTGCCGTTATTCTAATGATTATCATTGATATTAGATTGAGCTGGTAGCCTA
>MELI01000038.1:1766-1997 GCA_001767575.1 Candidatus Aquicultor primus
GAGGCGCTCCATGAAGCTCGTGTTAGCCGCCGCATACCATAACGGCAATATTATAAGCTCATAACTCAACATGAACATTGCCAGCAAAGCCATAGTCATGTTCGCGAAGAACTGCTTCTTTGCGCTGTCAAATGGTCGTCGTATTCTTGCTATACTCAGTATTACACCAAACATTATCGGTATATAGGCAACAGCGAACAAATCAGCCAACGACGGTGAGGGTATTCCTGA
>MELI01000038.1:2179-2418 GCA_001767575.1 Candidatus Aquicultor primus
GCCCATTCCCAGTAGTAAACGAAAGTCGAGGTGAGATAAGAATAACGTGGATTACTAGCGCACCAAGATAAACCAGACCGACCGCGCTTGCGATTACCCGTATCTTTTTTCTTTTATCTTGCGTGAACTCTTTGGCCATGATAACTCCCTAAGACTCATTTCCGCAGTATAATGGTACAGTGTAGAAGTTATCGGCGTATGATAGAAATACTTTATATGTTCGTGTTTCAACATGTCTA
>MELI01000038.1:2484-3550 GCA_001767575.1 Candidatus Aquicultor primus
AAAACAAAAACACCAGGCCTAAACCCGGTGTTAAATAAGTTATCTTTATGTTTTTATAAGGAGCTCCGCCTTGCCGCTTCCCGAAATACATATTGAAGCCCGCGCGCACGCAGGTGGGTGATTGCCTGTCCGCTTTACAAGTCCCTAATCAAGAGGGCGTTTGTGCTGCCGGCAGAGTTAATCTCCCTATGTAATAGTGTTGGCTCAAATATACACTACGATCCACGTACAAGGCAGAGCCAGATTCGCTTATCACTATCTTATCACAGCACCCGCGCACTGTGTCAATAATAATCGTCCTAATTTAGCTTGATGTGCAATTCCCTGAGCTGCGGGTCGGTGACGGTGTCCGGCGCGCCCGTCATGAGGCATGAGCCCGTCTGCGTCTTCGGGAATGCAATGACCTCGCGAATGGTCTTCTTCTTCATTAGGGTCGCTACCAGCCTATCTAGGCCTATCGCTAGGCCGCCGTGGGGTGGCGCGCCGTACTGGAAGGCCTCCAGCAGGAACCCGAACTTCTCGCGCGCGTCTTCGATATCCAGTCCGAGCAGGCCGAATATCTTCTCCTGCAACTCCTCGTCGTAGATTCTAAGGCTTCCTCCCCCCACCTCGACGCCGTTGATAATAATATCATAGGCGTATGAGTGGACCTTTAGCGGCTCGGAATCGAGCAGCGGGATATGCTCCTTTTTCGGCATTGTAAACGGGTGGTGGTTTGAGCTTAAGCGCCCGTTCGTCTCGTCCCACTCGAAGAGCGGGCAATCGACCAGCCACATGAATTTGAAATCATCTGGGTCTATCAAACTGAGTTCATCGCCGAGGCGCAGCCTGAGCACCCCGAGCACCGTAGAGGCTTTGACCGGCGTGTCGGCCGCGAACAGGCAGAGGTCGCCGGGTTTGGCGTGAAGGCGCGTTAGAATCGATTCGAGCTGCTCCTCGGAGAAAAACTTGGCAATCGGTGAGCGAATGTTGCCCTCGGCCTCGATTGCGACCCAGGCCAGGCCTTTTGCTCCGTGCTCGACCGCGTATTGGGTCAATTCCTCGATTTGGCTGCGTGAATAGCTCG
>MELI01000038.1:3583-5435 GCA_001767575.1 Candidatus Aquicultor primus
CACCGTTCTTGACCGTGTCGGCGAAGACTTTGAAATCGACGCCGCCCGCTATATCGCTGACATCCTGTATCTCCATCCCGAAGCGCAGGTCGGGCTTGTCGCTTCCGTACTTGGCGATGGCCTCGTCGAAGGGCATCCGCATGATGGGCTCACTGATATCGAGACCGATAAGCGAGAAGACCTCTTTTAGCATGCCCTCGATTAGCGCGATGACGCCTTCGACGTCCATAAACGACATCTCCATATCGATTTGGGTGTGCTCGGGCTGCCGGTCGGCGCGCAGGTCCTCATCGCGAAACGCGCGGGCGAACTGAAAGTAGCGCTCGATACCGGCTACCATGAGCACCTGTTTGAAGAGCTGCGGCGACTGCGGCAGCGCGTAGAAATGGTGCGGTTGCATGCGGCTGGGCACGAGAAAGTCGCGTGCGCCCTCGGGCGTGCTCTTGGTGAGCATGGGTGTTTCCACCTCGATGAAGCCGTTCTCATCGAGGTAATTGCGGACTGTTTTGACTACGTTGTGGCGCATGATGAGGTTTTGCTGCATCTCGACGCGGCGCAAATCTACGTAACGATAGCGGAGGCGCAAGCTTTCATCGCTCGGCGCGTCGCTGTCGATTTCAAACGGAGGCGTCTTCGATTTATTGAGGATTTCGATATTGTCGGCTTCGACCTCTACCTCTCCGGTCGCCAGCCCCGGGTTTACCGTCCCCTCGGGCCTCGCCCGCACCTTGCCGTTGACTGTTACGACGAACTCGCTCCGTATCTTCTGCGCTTCTTCAAACGCGTTTGCCATGCTCGGGTCGATGACGACCTGTACAATCCCTGAGCGGTCGCGTATGTCGAGAAATATCAGCCCTCCGTGGTCGCGCCTTGTCTGTACCCAACCGGCCAGCACGACATCGGCCCCGACATCATCCTTCTTGAGAACGCCGCACGCGTGCGTCCTCGTCGCATACTTTGCCAGACTCTCCATTAATATCGCTCCAATTTATAATGACTTACTTTACTCGCGTTCTTGAATATTCGACAACGGCTCGACTGCCGGTGCGTTAATTGGCTGCGCCGACAAGGCCGGTGAGATGCTCCACCAGTTCGTTGAGTTTTACCTCTTCCTGCGCACCGTCCTCCATGTCCTTTACCACAACGGCACCCGCCTCAAGCTCGCGCGAGCCTAGAAAAACAAAATACCTGATGCCCCGGCGATTTGCCGCCTTGAGCTGGGCTTTGAGGCTTCTATCCATATAGTCGATGTCCGAAGTTATATTATTTGACCGCAGCTCATAGAGTATGTTGACCGCGGCGTGTTTCGCTGCCGGGTCGGCCACCGCTATAAAGACCTCGGTCGAATTTTCGTTAACATCGAAGACGCCCTCTTTTTCGACCGCAAGCGCGAGCCGCTCGGTGCCGAGTGCGAAACCGATTCCCGGTGTCGACGGGCCTCCGAACTCCTCGACGAGCTTATTATACCTGCCGCCTCCGCCTATCGCGTTTTGCGCGCCCAGCAGCGGGCTGACGATTTCGAAGGTCGTTTTGGTGTAGTAATCTAGACCGCGCACCAGCTCAGGCTTGATTGTGTAGTTGACGCATTGCATCTCTAGGTAGTGCTTTACTTCGTCGAAGTGGCTACGGCAGCTTTCGCAGAGATGGTCGATGAGTTTCGGCGCATCCGCCATGACCGCCTGGCACGTCTCGTTCTTGCAGTCGAAGAGGCGCAACGGGTTGAGGTCGACGCGTTTTACACAGTCGTTACAGAGACTTTCGCGTCTCTTAGTCGCATAATCCTTGAGCATCTCGATATATTGCGGGCGGTCGTTTTCGCACCCCATGCTATTAATATAGAGTGTCAGCTCTT
>MELI01000038.1:5506-5612 GCA_001767575.1 Candidatus Aquicultor primus
CCGATAGCTTCGACGCCTATCTGCCAAAACTGGCGGTAACGCCCTGCTTGCGGGCGTTCATAACGGAACATGGGACCGGTGTAATAGAGCTTGACCGGCTGCGGGA
>MELI01000039.1:0-132 GCA_001767575.1 Candidatus Aquicultor primus
ACTCTGCCAATATTCACAGCAATCGATATAGCAAGAGAGATAGCGGTGCACACACAGCAAAGAGGTAAGAACAAACAGCAGACGGCGATGAAGTCCCGTAGGCCGGCGCAGCTTAAAACCTCGCAAGGAGCT
>MELI01000039.1:265-1141 GCA_001767575.1 Candidatus Aquicultor primus
ATCCGATAACATACCGCGTGGAGCACGGGCGTGAGCTGGAGCGCCTTGATACTCAGTTGGCACAGATCAAGACTGAAAACACCCGTCTCAAGGAAGAACTCAAGGAGTTGGGCTCGGATGATTATGTCGAGCAGCAAGCCAGGACGCTCGGGCTTTCAAGAGCCGACGAGGAGATCATCGTAGTAGTCCCCGAAAAGGCACAACAATCGCTCAAGGCGAATCCGGAGGGTGCTTCAAAGAACGGGCAAAACAAAGGCTCCTCTTCGCTTTGGAAGCGTTTAACCGATTGGCTTACGGGTGTTTTTTAGAAGAACTAAATATTGAACAAGTAGGGTTTTTGACGACAACACTCGCGTAGACATCGAGAGAAGTATCCTCATGGATGCTTTTTTGTTGTTTAATAGAGGATGTGACCATGAAAGAGAAGATGGCCAAGGACGATAGAATAATCATCGAGACGCAAATCAAGCGCAAGCCTCGCCAACTAAGGCGGGTGGCTTCTCGCTGCGACTTCGGCTGTCCCCAAGTAGTCGAAACCGAACCGTTCTTGAGCGACGGGACGCCCTTTCCAACCCTTTATTGGCTTACCTGTCCGGTAAAAGTCAAGGCCGTAGCTCGACTTGAAGATAGCGGCTGGGCAGCCAGGCTTATCAATATGCTCTCCTGCGATACGGAGTTGCAGACCAATCTCATCCAAGCCCAACAGGAGTATGGAGAGGCTCGCAAATGCGGCGTACGCGATACGGCTCATCCCGTATATGACAAGGGTATCGGCGGCGTACAGGACCTCGATGCCATCAAATGTCTACATGCGCACTACGCGCACTATCTGGTGTCCGGGTCCAACCCCATCGGCCGGCTGGTGGTAGAGAGTCT
>MELI01000039.1:1192-3406 GCA_001767575.1 Candidatus Aquicultor primus
AGTGGTTGGATGTCGTGCGCGAAGTCGAGATAGCGCGACTCGGCGAAGGGGTCGATCGCAACCGGGAGATAAACCCGCAGGCGATGGAGCGTACGCTTGCCATACTTGAGGGCTACAGAGATTTAATATTCGAGCATGGTGTGCGCAAAGTGCGCGTGGTGTCGACGAGCGCGATGCGCGACGCTCGCAACTCAGCCGACTTCATCGCCATGGTCGAGCGCCGGCTCGGGCTTCAAATCGAGGTCATCTCCGGAGAGGAAGAAGGCAGGCTTACCTTCGCGGGCGCCGCATCGGAGTCAGCCGTCGCGCCCGGCGGCATGACCCTCGTCGTCGACGTAGGCGGCGGGAGCACCGAGTATATCTGGGGGGTCGACGGCAGTGTCTTGGATGCGGTCAGCATCGATATCGGCGCGGTCCGCCTCACAGAGCTCTTCTTCAACTCGGACCCACCGACCGATACCGAGCTGGCGGCGGCGCGCGCGATGATAGGGGAACGAACGCGCGCTGTCTTCGAGCGCATACTGGCGGCAAAGCCAAACGCTCTGGTCGCCGTAGCCGGAACCGCCACCCAGCTAGCCGCCGTTCTATATAGTGTTGAGCCCTATGACCCGGCGAGAATCCACGGCGCGAGAATCACGCACGGTGAGCTGCAGGATTTAGTCGCAAAACTCGCGTCGCTCGACCTTAACGCCCGCAAAGTGCTAACCGGCATGCACCCCAAGCGCGCCGACGTTATAATCGCCGGAGCACTCATTTTGGACGAGACACTTCAGAGGCTTGGTATTGCGGAGATGGTAATCAGCGAGCACGACATCCTAGACGGGCTGATTCGCGCGCTCGGCGACGGGCAGATTTCATAGGCTATTAGCCGGCCCAAGGACAACCTGGTCAATACATTTCGCGATATATCGAAAATCAATCCATATTTAACTAGGATTTAGTCAGCAAGATTTATATAATCGAAGAGATGCCCGAGTGGCGGAATAGGTAGACGCAGCGGACTTAAAATCCGCCGGCCTTTAGGTTGTGCCGGTTCGACTCCGGCCTCGGGCACCATACTTTCAACAGCCGGCGGTTTGCCGGCTTTACGCTTTCACCTACTTCAACCCCAAATATTTCTTGAAAGAGACGTAGAACGTGCGCGCAATCCGTATCGCTAACAGGGCGACGCTTATGGTGATGTAGACCATCGCCAGCCTAGCTAGCAAGAAAGACCAAAACGGTAATATTTTAAGCGCTATCATAGTCGATGACGTCCCGTAGGCGATAAGCCCTATCGACGCCATCAGCAAGTCGAGGTAGCGGTTACGATTTACATATGCGAAAATGGTAACAGCCCCGGTTAGATATGCGATTACTGCGATCAACGCATGATTCATCTATATCGACATCCCAACAAAAACTTACCCACAAGAACCAACGATAAATCAGCAAAAACGCTTGCAAAGATTGTGCAAGCCGTTATCGGGCAAGTTTTAATCTGGTCACGCTTATGGAAACTACTAAGTAGCGACAGAACCTACACGATATGAAAAGTGGCGTGCGCGCCGCACGGTGAGAATTTGGGGAAGATGAGCAAGGATAGCGAGACTTTTAAAGAACTTGAGAGGGAGCTGAAGCGGTTTAAGAAACTCTTTGCCGAAGCTTTCGATGCCATAATCGTCTTCGGGCTCGATGGAACCATCGTCGACTCGAACGGCTACGCGAGTGTACTGACCGGTTATTCGAGAGAAGAACTCCTGCAAATGGATGCGTTCGGGCTGCGTCCGCACTCCGAGCGCGCAAAAGTACAGAAAATACTCGATATGCTCATCGCAGAGGGCCACGTTCGCGATTTCAGCGAAACCCACTTTAAGAAAAAGGACGGGACATTGATTCCCGTCGAGATTAGCGCGAAAGTCATCAAAGTAAACCGCCGCGCCTTTATATTGAGTATCGCCCGTGACATTACCGAGCGCCTGCAAATCGAGGAAGAGCTGCGCGAAGGAAAAGACAACCTCGAGATGCTCAACAAGGTTGCTCTCGAAATCACATCACGCCTCGACATTCGGGAGATACTCACGCGCGTAGTAGAATATGCGGTCAAAAGTATGGGTGGAAACGCGGGGGCGATAGGCTTCTACGATGAGCATGACGGGACCGTAAGCTTTCCTTACTTCTATAATATGCCGCGAAATCTCGAGAAAGCTATAATAAGGAGGGGGGATGGGCTTT
>MELI01000039.1:3416-5818 GCA_001767575.1 Candidatus Aquicultor primus
CATCGAGACTAGAGAGCCGGTCATCATCGAGGACTATCCAAACCATGAGTTGGCGGTGAAGGAGTTCGTAGAGGCCGGCGTGAAATCGGCAGCGCTGGTCGTCCTAGAATCGAAGGCGACGGTCCTTGGAGTGCTCGGCGTCTTTGCCGTCGAGCCGGAGTCGAGATTGCAGCGGGAAGGATTGGACCTGCTGGTAGGTATAGGGCGTCAAGCAGCGGTGGCTGTCGAGAACGCGCGCCTTTTTGAGCAGGCCAAGGACTCCGAGGCGCATCTGCGAGACCAAAATCGCAACCTTCAGATACTTACCAGGACCGCGCTCGAGATAACGTCCGGTCTCAAGCTCGATAAGTTTCTCCCGCTTATCGTCAGGCGCGCTGTGCAGTTGTCCAATGCCGACGCCGGTGCGGTCGGGTTTTACGATGAAGAATCGGATACCCTGACATACAGCCACACGTATCGTTTTCCGGGCTCCTTGTCCAAGGCGGTCATACACTCCGGGGTCGGGGTGACCGGAGATGTCATCAAAACGAAAAGACCATCTCTGGTAAACGAATGCTTGCCAAACGCGGCATCGTCCGTGGAGTTTGCCGATTGCGGGGTAAAGTCTTTGATCGTCGTCCCGCTGCTCGTAGACGAACGTCTAATAGGCTCGCTCCTGGTCGGCAACCTCAGCGAGGCGCGCAAATTCAGCGGCAACGACTTGACGGTAGTAGAAGCGGTCGGGCGTCAAGCCGCAATAGCGCTTGAGAACTCGCGGCTTTTCGCGGAGACCGAGGAGCGGGCCAGGCGCAGCGAGGCCGCAAACGAGATAAGCCGAATCATCAGCTCTACCCTTGAGCTATCCGAAGTCCTTCACCTGGTCATCAATGAGACCAGCAAGGCAATCGGCATCGAGGCCGGGGGCATATTCTTGTACCAGCCCGATGAGGGCAAGTTTTACGGGAAGATGGGCTATAGTTCAGTCGGCGAGCAAATCCATGACATTATAGAGGACGCGGGCAAGCTTCGCTTCGCCGCCGAGGCGATAAAGACAAAAGAGTATGTTTTGATCAAGGATGCCAACATCGACCCGCGGGTTCCCTATAATTATGTGCGGATGTTCGGGATGCGCTCGGTTCTAGTGTTGCCACTGGTTGTAAAAGACAAGGTGAGTGGTGTTATTATATTAAGTCATACGGACGAGGAGCATAAATTCGATGAAGACCAGATAGCGTTTGCCGGGTCTATCGCTTTGCAAGCGGCTATCGCTATCGAAAACGCTCGTCTATTTGAAAAAAGCCGTCAATCGGTCAAGGAGGCGGGCCTGCTCCTCGAAGCCAGCGAAACGCTCACCTCCGCGCTCAATATCAACGATGTGCTCCAGCGGCTCGGTATAGTGGCTACCGAGTTGACCGGATTGAAACGCGGCAGCATCCAGTTTTACGACCCCGAAAGCGAGCGCATAGAATTCGTCGCGAGCATTGGCCGGCCTAACTTCGCCGTCGGAACGCGGGTCTCGCTAGCGGAGTTGGGCAATATGCTAGCCTCGATGTATGTCGAAATGAGAACCGTCGTCATCGATAACCTGCAATCCGAGACTCCGCTTGGGGAAGTCGCCTTGGACTTGGACATAAAGTCGCTTCTCGGCGTGCCTATTGTCCAGCGCGGTGAGATAATCGGCGGCCTTTTTCTCGATAACCCGGGCGCTACTCCTGCTTTTACATCAACGCAAATCAGGTTGGCTGAAGCGATAGCGAGAGAGGCGGCGCTGGCCATATCGAACGCGCGCCTCTACGAGAAGATAAAGGATGCCTATGAGCGCGAGAGATACGTAGCCGATGTCCTGCAGCGCAGTTTCTTGCCGGGGAGCTTGCCAAAGATACCCAACACCGAGCTAGCGGTCTATTATGCGTCGGCAAGCGAGGCCGCTAAAATCGGCGGAGATTTCTACGATTTCATCGATATCTCGGACAGTCTTATAGGACTGGTCATGGGCGATGTCAGCGGCAAGGGCATCGAAGCGGCGTCTACTACCGCGCTAGCTAAATATACTATGCGCTCGTTCGCTTACCAGACAAAACATGCGTCAGGGGCGGTTGAGATGGCTAACCGGGTGATATCGCGAGACATCGAGACAGGCACCTTTATCACCCTTGTTTACGCGGTCTACGATTGGCACAGTGGTCGCTTGTTGATTTCCAACGCCGGACATCCTCATCCCATACATTATTCGGGAACGCTTCGCAGGGCGCGTCAGATAGAGAATTTCAACGCGGCGTTCGGCGTTTTACCGGATTTGGCCTATACGGAGACGGTCGAAAGGCTGAGCGAGGACGACTTCCTCGTCTTCTACACTGATGGGGTAATCGAGGCCCGGCACGGCTCGGAGTTCTACGGCGTAGAGCGCCTGATGCGGGCTATCG
>MELI01000039.1:5884-6673 GCA_001767575.1 Candidatus Aquicultor primus
CGCGCGGCCGTCTGACCGACGATATCGCGCTGAGCATTCTCAGAAGGAAGCCCACCAAGTAAAATACCTGGTATTTTTAGCTGCTTCACCGTAAAATTATATCTCGAGGATTCTTATTAGGACTAAACCCTCGAAATATTGAGCGCGCTCACACCCGTTTGTCTTTGCCGCGTCCGTTGTTCCCAGAGGGCTGTTCCTGTTTCTATCTAGTTGCGCATTGTGAGGTATGTTGATGCACGACAATAATATAAAGCGGTTGTTGAACGATATAAAGAGCGGCCAAATCGATGTCGATGAGGCTTACGCCAAGCTAAGGGATTTACCCTTCACGGAGCTGGGGTTCGCTAAAATCGACAACCACCGCGCGCTGCGAAAGGGATTCCCGGAGGTCATCTACTGCGAAGGAAAGACTGCGGAACAGGTAAAGGCTATCGCCTCCAGTATTCTTGAACGGGGCAGCGCGCTTTTGGCGACCCGAGCCGGGCGTGACGCATACGATGCCGTCTGCAGCATCTGCTCCGATGCCGTCTATCACGAGGAGGCCCGGGTCATCGCGGTCGACCGCCGCCCCCAAGAAGCGCCCGTCGGGTTCGTGGCGGTTCTGAGCGCCGGTACGGCGGATGTTCCTGTTGCCGAAGAAGCCGTGATAACCGCGGAGATGCTCGGCGCGCGCGTCGAGCGGGTCTTCGATGTGGGCGTGGCGGGCCTCCACCGCCTCCTGGCCTTCCATGAGATGCTTGTTTCCGCCAAGGTCATTGTGGTCGTCGCCGGTATGGATGGCGCACTGCC
>MELI01000040.1:0-3406 GCA_001767575.1 Candidatus Aquicultor primus
AATCGTGGTAGATACCCCTTAAAGGTAGTATGGTAAGCGATGGCTTGTTTATCATACGAGCGAATTCAGGAGATGCCCGTGAACAAAGACAACGAACACGATATGCGGCACATGGAGCATGAGTCAGAAGATATGCGGGAGCACGATAAGGGGCACGTCATGAAGGATGACGAAGCAGACGATGTCGAGCAGCGAGATGTTCACACCGGTCACGGCACCCACAACACGCACGAGGTCGAAGAGGTTCACGAAGGCGAAGCCGCAGACGCGGGCGGAATGATAATGCACGAGGAGCACGGTTCGCACAGGATAGCGCACGAAGAGTATGTTGAGGCGACGCCGAAAGAAGGTGAACATATCGCGGCTGAAGCGCATATGGAGCACGATATGAGTCACGAGGGTCATAACGCACCGGCGATGGCCAAGATGGACCACGGCAGGCACGATATGCAAGGGATGGAAGGCATGGACCACGGCGGAGGAATGGGCCGCGCGGGTCACCACGAGATGATGGTCGCCGATTTCAGGAAGCGCTTCTGGATATCGCTCGCAATCACCATCCCGGTCCTCATATTATCCCCGATGATACAGATGTTTTTAGGGTTGGGTGAGTCGTTGCGCTTCGCGGGCGACCCGTTCGTCCTGTTCGGGCTCTCATCAGTCATCTTCTTCTATGGCGGCTATCCGTTCCTTAAGGGGTTTGTCGATGAGTTGCGCAAGAGCGCCCCGGGGATGATGACGCTCATCAGCGTTGCGACGTCGACCGCGTATATATACAGCTCCGCGACTGTCTTCGGGCTGACCGGCGAAGGTTTTTTCTGGGAACTCGCGACATTGATAGATATCATGCTCCTCGGTCACTGGATTGAGATGCGCTCGATAATGGGAGCTTCGCGCGCGCTCGAAGAGCTGGCGCGTCTTATGCCGCAGGACGCTCATAAGGTGATGCCGGACGGAAGCATCAAAGACGTACCCTTAAGCGAGCTTATCGTTGGCGACAGGGTGATTATTAAGCCGGGCGAGAAAATGCCGGCCGACGGTAAGGTCGTCGAAGGGGAGACCAGCGTCAACGAGGCGATGCTAACCGGTGAGTCGAAACCGGTATCGAAGAAGACCGGCTCCATGGTTATCGGCGGCTCGATAAACGGCGAGGGCTCGGTTACCATAGTAATCAATAAAACAGGTAAGGACTCATTTCTCTCACAGGTAATCGAACTGGTACGCGAGGCGCAGGAGAGCAAGTCGAGGACGCAGGATTTGGCGGACCGCGCCGCGCTGTGGTTGACTATCATAGCGCTGACCGGTGGTTCTATTACATGGCTCGTATGGTTTGTTGTTTTAAGCGCCGAACTCTCATTCGCCATTGAGCGGGCGGTGACCGTGATGGTCATAGCCTGTCCGCACGCGCTGGGGCTTGCGATACCGTTGGTCGTCGCGATTTCGACTGCTCTTTCGGCGAGCAAAGGTCTACTCATCAGAGACCGCGCGGCGTTCGAGCGAGCAAGAAATATTCAAGCCATCATCTTCGACAAGACAGGGACGCTCACCCAGGGCAAATTCGGCGTCACCGATACAATCATGTTTACGGACGGGTTGAGCGAAGACGAACTCGTCAAATATGCGGCGTCTGTCGAGGCGTACTCCGAGCATCCCATCGCCAAGAGCATAGCCGCATCGGTAGGTGAGACCTTTGAGACGACAGGCTTTAACTCTATCCCGGGCAAGGGGGCCGAGGCTAAGGTAAACCGCCGCGATGTGAAAGTGGTGAGCCCGGGGTATCTCAGAGAGAAAAATATTCCGTATGACGATGCCCGCATCGGAAAGATTGCCGAGCAAGGCAAGACGGTTGTCTTCGTCCTCATCGACGGGCAGTTGAGCGGCGCTATCGGGCTAGCCGACATCATCCGGCCCGAGTCGCGTGAGGCGGTAGCGAAGCTTAAAGAGATAGGCGTACAGGTGATGATGCTCACCGGTGACAATCGCCAAGTCGCCAAATGGGTAGCGGGCGAGCTGGGTCTCGACGATTACTTTGCCGAGGTTCTCCCGCATGAGAAGTCGGCTAAGGTCAAAGAGGTGCAGGCTAGAGGGCTCACTGTTGCGATGGTCGGCGATGGTGTCAACGACGCTCCAGCACTCGCGCAGGCCGATATCGGTATTGCCATTGGGGCCGGAACCGATGTGGCGGTCGAGACGGCCGATATCATTCTCGTCAAGAGTAACCCGCTCGACGCGGTCTCTATCGTCGGGCTCTCAAAAGCGACATACCGCAAGATGCTGCAGAATCTTGCGTGGGCGACCGGCTATAACGCTTTCGCGCTACCGCTTGCCGCCGGCGTGCTATATAACTATGGAATCGTGCTGAGTCCGGCAATAGGCGCCATCTTTATGTCGCTCAGTACGGTTATCGTTGCTATAAACGCGCGCATGCTCAAAGCTTAGGTCTTGCCGTCCAACCGCTGTCAGATACCCCTGTTTTGTGCTACTATACTTTTTGGGCCGGTCTTTGCGGACCGGCTTGTTTAGCTGCACTCTCGCAGTCGCGCTGATACTTTTAGACAACGCAGCACCCCTAAGGAGGAGATTAATGAAGAAAATCATTGCCGGCATACTCGTCGCACTCTTTGCGGTCCTAGCGGTAGGCTGCTCAAACACGGGCGCAACCAACACTAAGACCACCGAAACCATTGTCAAAAAAGAAGCTGTCAAAATAAAGATAGGCACACTTCCTACCGAAGATACTCTCCCGATTTACGTGGCTAAACAAAAAGAACTTTTTGACGAGGTCGGCGTCGATGTCGAAGTCACCGTCTTCAATAGCGCGCAGGAGCGCGACGCGGCGCTGCAGGCAGGCCAGATAGATGGGTTCATGGGAGATATTCTAGCGGCCGCAGCTCTCGAGCAGGGCGGGGTTCCGGTCTCCATAGTCAGCGTCTTGCTCGGCTCGCAGCCGACCGAGGGTCGCTTCGGCATTGTAGCCTCGCCGAAATCAGAAATCAAAGCAGTCGAAGAACTCAAGGGCGTGCCGATTGCCATCTCCAGCAATACCATCATCGAATATGTCGTCGACGGCATTTTGACCGGGAACGGGTTTACCGATGCGGACATCGAGAAGATTGAGATCAAGAAGATTCCCGTGCGCCTGGAGGCGCTGATGAGCGGGCAGGCAGAAGCCGCAGCTCTGCCGGACCCATTGTTGACCTTTGCCGAAGCACAGGGTGCTCGTTTAATAGTAGACGATACCAAAGGCGCGAACGTCTCCCAGACGATTCTGCTGTTCAGGGATGAATTCCTTAGTGAGAACCAGGAAGCGGTTAAGGGCATGCTCGAGGCCATCAACGACGCGGTCGTCCTTATAAATGTTAAACCCGATTCATATCGCGGCCTCCTAGTCGAGAAGGCCAAGCTC
>MELI01000040.1:3417-5590 GCA_001767575.1 Candidatus Aquicultor primus
AGCCGAATCTTACCAGGTAAACCTCTACCCACAGGTACAGCTCCCGACCACAGATGACGTCGAGCGTCTTCTCGATTGGATGGTCAAGAAAGACATCATCAAAGCGGGCCTGACCTACGACGACATTGTCAACCAGGAGGTTCAACCTAACTAGTGTCGCATGTTGAGCTCTCCGGCGTAGGAGTCGATTATACCAACCTCGGTCGGACGGTAACGGCGCTCGACGGCGTCGACCTTAGTATACCGGCGGGCGATGCGCTCGCGATAATAGGGCCGTCCGGCTGCGGCAAATCGACACTTCTCTATGTCTTAAGCGGGCTCGTCAAAGAGAGCCGGGGGACGGTCGCCATCGATGGGGAGCTGCTGGCAGGCCGACGCCTGCAGACAGCGCTTATCCTCCAGGACTACGGCCTTTTTCCCTGGAAGACAGTCTATAATAACGCCGCGCTCGGTTTGAGGGTGCGGCGTGTTGTAAAGATGGAGATCGAGGCGAGGGTCGGCAAGATACTGCGCGGTCTCGGCCTCTGGGAGATGCGGGAGCGCTACCCGGCACAGCTCTCCGGCGGGCAGCGTCAGCGCGTGGCAATCGCTCGCTCGCTCGCGCTCGACCCCGATCTGCTCTTAATGGACGAGCCGTTCTCGTCGCTCGACGCGCTCACCCGCGAAGACCTGCAAAACACCGTCCTCGAGATATGGCGCGAGCGGAACGCGAACGGAGCAAGCGGTGGTTTGAACGGTGATAAAGCCGCCCCCCTTACTATTGTTCTTGTGACTCACAGCATCGAAGAGGCGAGCTTTTTAGGCAGGCGCATCGCGGTCATGGGCGACAACCCCGGCACCATCGCCACGCTCGTCGAAAACGATGAGATGGGAGATATCGATTACCGCAAGACCCCAGGCTTCTATGACCATTGCTCGATGTTGCGCGGTTTGCTGAAAAACGGGGGAGAGAGCGGAGCGCTCCAGCCCGACGCGGAAGGGGGCGTCCGTGGAGAAGCTTAAGAGTTACACCGTGGCTATCTTTGCCATTCTCGCCGGGTGGCACCTCCTCGCGGTCATCCTTAACATCCAGGCGCTTCCATCGCCCATAATCGTCATGGTCGATTTTACCCGTCTCGTCCAGGGCGAGCTGTCGCGCCATTTCGCGGTAAGTCTCTATCGTGTCGGCGTGAGCATCCTATTAGGTGTCGCCCTGGCGCTGCCGGCCGGGCTTATTCTCGGCAGGGAAGAGTGGCTCGACCGTTTTGTCGCGCCCATCGTCTTCGTGCTCTATCCCATCCCGAAAATCGTCTTTCTGCCGGTCTTGCTGCTCCTGCTCGGGCTCGGCAATCTATCCAAAATTGTTCTAATAACCGTCATCGTGTTCTTCCAGATACTCGTGACCACGCGTGACGCGGCCAAAGAGATTCCCGGCCAGTCGGTCATGTCGATGGAGTCGCTCGGCGCGACGAGTTGGCAGATATACAAGCACGTCGTCTACCCGGCGAGTCTCCCCAAGATGTTCACCGCGCTTCGCATCGCTTCGGGCACCGCAATCGCCGTCCTCTTTTTCGCCGAGTCGTTCGCGACCGAAGAAGGCCTCGGCTACTTCATCATGGATGCCTGGAGCCGTTTCAACTACTCCGATATGTTCGGCGGCATCGTCGCGATGGCCCTGATGGGCCTTCTTATCTACGAGCTACTCGATGTGGTCGAGCGCCGCGCGTGCGCATGGGCGAAACTCTAAACTTCACGTACAAAATCATCCCAAATCATTCTTTAGCTTTCATAGGCTTCGCCGATGAATAATCTAGCTAGTCCTACATCATATGCATTCAAGGAGGAAACATATGTCAGACTTGATTCACGAGCTAGAATCAGAACACGCGTCTCTCGTCGATTCATTCAACAAGATAAAGAGACTCGAAATTAATTCAGACGGTGCCCCGGTACAACTGCAGTCTATAAAAGTAGCCCTGCTTGCGCACTTGAAAAAAGAAAACGAGACGGTCTACCCGAAGCTACGCGAGGAATCCTTTAACAATCTGCAGCTCCAACGGATACTCGACCTTTTCGCGCGCGACATAGTCCGTCTTGCGACCGTTTTCATCCAGTTCCTGGACAGATATTCCCATGGCGGCTCCCAGAGCGATTATACCAGGGACATCAACCGGCTCTCTATGATAATGAGCGC
>MELI01000040.1:5629-6952 GCA_001767575.1 Candidatus Aquicultor primus
ATCCATCGTTGACGATGCCGGAGCCTGCAGGCTCCACAGCATTTGATAGGCGGGGTCTTCAAAGACCCCGCCTATCGTAGTTATGACACGCGTTTTACCGCTTAAGTCTCTCGATATCCGCAGTATAAGATAGGTGTTGCGGCGAGTTTCTTCGTGAGATCGGTGAGACAGCGGTAATTGATTCGTCGCAAACCCAATAAGCGAGCGATTAGGCTTGTTTTATGTTTGACAAAACTCTGCTAGACCCATATACTTAGTTGGGTGTAAATCAATGCTGATTATTTTGTCTTGATTGAGGTGACATAGATGGCACACAAAAAAGGAATGGGAAGTACCAGGAACGGTCGCGACAGCCAATCTAAGAGGTTGGGCGTTAAAGCTTTTGGCGGCCAGCATGTCAGCGCCGGCAGTATCATTGTGCGCCAACGGGGCACCAAGATTAAGCCTGGCAAGAACGTTGGTCTAGGACGCGACTACACCATCTTTGCTCTCATCGATGGGTATGTGGCTTTTGGCGGCAACACTAAGAGCGCACGCAAGGTAAGCATCTTAAGCGAAGCCATTGCGGAAGCGTAGATTTTAGAGTTAGATAAAAGCCACAGGAGACTGTGGCTTTTTTAGTGCGCGCCCGGTTCCATATATTTATCTTCAGATTCTGAAGGCTGCACATATATTATGGGATGATAGGCTAATATAGAGCTAGTGCCCAATGCGGGGCGAGGGGTAGAGGTATGAGTGCGTTCATAGATGAAGCGAGAATATTCGTCAAAGCGGGAGACGGCGGAAACGGCGTCGTCAGCTTCTTTCGTGCCAAATATATACCGAAAGGTGGTCCGGACGGCGGTGACGCCGGGCGCGGCGGAAGCGTCGTCCTCGAAGTAATCGAGGGGATGCGCACGCTCATGGACTTCCACTACCACCGGCAATTCAAAGCCAAGCGCGGCCAGCACGGACAGGGGAGCAACAAGTCCGGGGCCAACGGCGATGACATTATCTTAAAAGTCCCGCCGGGGACGGTGGTCAAAGACGATGACGGCAATGTCCTGTCCGACCTGACCGAACCCGGTGAGCGGTACGTCGTTGCACGGGGCGGCCTAGGCGGCCGGGGCAATGCACGTTTCGCGACGCCTACCAGGCGCTCCCCATCGTTTGCGGAGAAGGGTGAGCCGGCCGAGGAGCGCTGGATAACGCTCGAGCTTAAGCTTTTGGCCGATGTTGGCCTAGTCGGTTTCCCGAACGTCGGCAAATCCACCCTCATAAGCAGGATATCTTCGGCAAAGCCTAAAATAGCAGGTTACCCGTTTACGACGCTCATACCCAATC
>MELI01000040.1:7007-8540 GCA_001767575.1 Candidatus Aquicultor primus
CATC
Source organism: Candidatus Aquicultor primus (assembly GCA_001767575.1). Taxonomy (GTDB): domain Bacteria; phylum Actinomycetota; class Aquicultoria; order Aquicultorales; family Aquicultoraceae; genus Aquicultor; species Aquicultor primus. The sequence continues at coordinate 7,012 of MELI01000040.1, forward strand.
ATCGAAGGGGCACATGCCGGCAAAGGGCTTGGCTACGAATTCCTCCGCCATGTCGAGCGGACCGCGGTCATCATCCACATCCTCGATATGGCGGCGCTCGAAGGGCGAGACCCGCTGGAGGATTACGAAGCTATAAACCGAGAGCTCGCGCTCTACAACCCGGAGCTTGCGGCGCGGCCGCAGGTGGTGGCGGGCAACAAGCTCGATATTCTCGGTGAAGACGAAAAACTGCGGCAAGTCCGGGATTACATGGCCGAGCGTGAAATCCCGTTCTTCGGGATATCGGCAGCGGTCGGAACCGGCGTCGACAGGCTACTCTACGCGGTCGCGGATATTCTCGATAAAGTCGAGCGCGAGACGGTCAAAAAAGAGAAGGTCGCAGTCACCATCGAAGAACACGACCCCGCCGAAATCACGGTGAGCAGGGAAAATGATGTGTGGGTGGTAAAAGGCATCGATCTAGAGCGCATGGTCATCATGACCGATTTCGAGAACGAATATGCCGTTATCTACCTACAACAACGCATGAAAAGCATCGGCGTCGAGGACAAACTCGTCGCGGCCGGCGCCAACGAGGGCGATACCGTCAGCATAGGCGCGATGGTTTTCGAGTTTTATCCTTTTTAGGCGGCTATCACGGCACCGCATAAAAGTGATAAAATAGAGACTAGTTTTAAAATCTAATTAGAGGTGTTTGCCTTGCAAGGGACTGAATGTCTTCCGTAACGCTCGCCGGATTGTCGTCAAGCTCGGGACGAGCACAGTCGCTAAAGAGACGGGCGGTATCGACCACGCCCAGCTTAAGAGCATAGTCGAACAGGTCGCGCAATTGAAAAAGGACGGTCTCGAGGTCGTAATCGTATCTTCGGGCGCGATTGCCGCCGGCGTCGAAGGCCTCGGCCTTAAGGCACGGCCGACGACCATCCCGGAACTTCAGGCTGCCGCATCGGTCGGCCAGGGACTTCTGCTCCACGAATATGCGCGACTATTCAATGAGCACGACATAAAGGTCGGCCAGGTATTGCTGACGCAGTACGATGTCATCCACCGCCAGCAATATCTCAACTCACGCAACGCGTTAAAGACCCTGTTAAAACTTGGCGTCGTCCCTATCGTCAACGAGAACGACGCGACGGCGGTCGACGAGATTCGCTTTGGCGACAACGACACGCTCGCCGCGCTGGTTTCAAACCTTATCCGCGCCGACCTGCTGATTTTGCTCTCGGATATCGAAGGGCTCTACACCGGCGACCCGCGCGACGGCGGGGACGCGAAGTTGATAGAGATGGTCGAAGATATCACAACCGAGATAGAATCGCTGGCCGGCGGAGGCGGCTCGTCGTTTAGCTCGGGGGGAATGGTCACAAAAATACAAGCGGCGCGCATCGCTATTTTCGCACAAGTCGGCATGGTCATAGCTCATGGCCGGAGGGCGAATGTGCTAATCGATATAATGAACAATGAGCGCGTCGGCACGTTTTTCGCGCCGCGCAAGAAACGTCTAAGCGCGATGAAGTTATGGATAGCGT
>MELI01000041.1:0-1022 GCA_001767575.1 Candidatus Aquicultor primus
ACGGCTAATTGTCGCTATAGCAGATCAGGCGTCTATGGCTATAGAAAACGCACGGTTATACGAGGAACAGAAATACGCCGCAGCCGAGATCGGTGAGTCGAGAAAACAGGTGCTCGATATCCTCGAGAGCATCAGCGACGGGTTTTTTGCTCTCGATAACGATTGGCGCTTCACGTACGTGAACACAAAAGCGGCGGAGCTTATCGGAAAACGCAGAGAAGCACTTCTTTTCAGGAACATGTGGGAGGTGGTCCCGCAGTTGGCGGGCACCATATTTGAAACCGAGTACCGCCGGGCGAAAGAAGAGATGGCGCCGGTCTCGTTCGAGGCCCGCTATCCCCCGATTGACAGATGGCTTGAGGTGCGCGTCTATCCCTATGAAAATGGCCTTTCGGTCTATGCGACCGATATTACGGATAGAAAGAGCGCCGAAGAGGCGCTTGCGGAGAGCGAGCGACGGTTCCGGGAGATACTGGAGGAAGCCGCCCTCGTTGCGGTGATGCTCGACACGCATGGTCAAGTCACCTTTGCAAACGAATTCTTGCTCGAGCTTACCGGTTGGAGCGAGAATGAGATTATCGGGAGGGATTGGTTCGACCTCCTTATCCCATCCGAAGAGCGCGAAGAGCTCAGGAAAGGATTTCGTGAATCGATTGCGCAGGGCACAATATTCCCTCATCATGTGAACGATATTTTAACAAAGCGTGGCGAGCATCGTACCATCTCCTATAGCAACATCATCTTGCGCGATACTAAAGGCCGCGTAATCGGCACTGCAAGCTTCGGTGAGGATGTGACCGGGCGAAAGATGACTGAAAGGCAGTAGATAGGGCTAAGGACAGAGAGGAAGTCGCCGTGGAGACCGAGAACGCTGATAACGACATCGAACTGCTTGTCCGCAGGACGAGCGCTTTATCTGCCAAGGAGCCGGCGCTACGCTCATATCGAGCCCCGTTTTCTTGACTTTAGCTGGTCATTTAGCTATGCTAGATACGCACTTGTTCACAAATGGGGTGCGCAAG
>MELI01000041.1:1047-5419 GCA_001767575.1 Candidatus Aquicultor primus
GTGTTTTAAGTGAGGCGTAAGCGGTACCGGCGCGCAGGCGCGGGGACATACGAATTGAGAGACCGGCAGACTCAGATAGACGGCAGGGTTATAGGAGTTGTTTTTATCCAATGGCCTTCTGTTTGAGTCTTTTTGTGCGCATAAGGGTGTGAGTGGTGGCCGATTACGATGTCATCATAGTTGGAAGCGGTCCGGCCGGTATCTTTGCAGCTCTAGAGCTTGCTAAAGAAGGTGAACCCAGAGTTCTGATACTCGAGAAGGGGCCCGATGTCGAAAAGCGGGACTGTTTCGAACGGTCTACCGGCAAATGCGCACACTGCAAACCGTGCCGTATCACCTCGGGTTGGGGAGGCGCCGGAGCGTTCAGCGACGGCAAGCTGACTCTCTCGACCGAGATAGGGGGGTGGCTCGGCGATTACGTCGGCGACGATGAGCTCGCGCGTCTTATAGATTACGCGGACCATATCTATCGCGAATTCGGCGCTACGAGCGAGGTCCATGGGACCAACGACGAGAATATCAGGCAGCTGCAGAGCCGGGCGCTCCTTGCGGATATGCGGCTCATTGCGATGAAAGTCCGCCACATGGGGACCGACCGCTCCTACGACATCATCAAGTTGATGAGGGACCGGCTCGATGCGCACGTTGACATAAGAACCGGAACACCGGTCGAGAATCTGCTTACCGAGGACGGGCGCATAACCGGCGTTCGAACCGCCGGCGGCGAAGAGATAACTGGCGATTATGTGATAGTCGCACCCGGCAGAGAGGGCGCCGACTGGCTCAGTGCCGAGGCGAGAAGGCTCGGCCTGTCAGTAGTGAGCAATGCCGTCGATATAGGGGTGCGCGTCGAGGTTCCCGCCGCGGTTATGGAGCCCCTGACCAAAGAACTCTACGAGCCGAAGCTCATTTACATCACGAAGTCGTTCGAGGACCGGGTGCGCACATTCTGCGTCTGCCCGTATGGCGTGGTAGCCTCAGAGGCCACCGATGGCGTGGTAACCGTAAACGGCCATAGCTATGCCGAAAAAAAGACGGAGAACACCAATTTTGCGCTGCTGGTCAGCACGGTGTTTACGGAACCGTTCAAGGAACCGATAGCCTACGCGAAGTATATAGCGCGGCTCGCCAATCTTCTTGGAGATGGTATTTTAGTGCAACGCCTCGGCGACCTGAAAGACGGGCGCCGTTCGACCCCGGAGAGGATTGCCAGGGGCACGGTACGTCCGACCTATGGCGATGCGACACCGGGCGACTTGAGTTTTGTGCTGCCGTACAGGTATCTCTCTGACATAATGGAGATGCTCGAAGCGCTGGATGAGCTGGCGCCGGGCGTAAACTCCAGGAACACACTCCTCTACGGTGTAGAGGTAAAATTTTACTCCTCACGGCTGCGGCTTACGTCCGCACTCGAGACGGAGATAGAAAATCTTTATGCGATAGGCGACGGGGCCGGCGTGACCAGGGGTTTGATTCAGTCTTCGGCAAGCGGAATCGTCGCGGCTCGCGCAATACTTGATTCGATAGCTGGGAGGAAATAATGCCTGCAACAATTCTCATCGGTACACAGTGGGGAGATGAAGGAAAAGGAAAGGTCACAGACTGGCTGGCCAACGATATGGACCTGGTAGTTCGCTATCAGGGAGGCCACAACGCCGGCCATACCGTTATCGCCGACGGTCATGAGCTCAAGCTTCATCTTTTGCCTTCGGGCATTCTTCATCCCAACATCATAAGTATTATAGCATCGGGCTTAGTCATCGACCCCAAAGCGCTCATCAAAGAGCTCGATGAGGTCGCGGAGATAGGCATCGGCAGTCCTAACCTGGTGCTAAGCGCAAACGCCCATCTTATAATGCCCTACCACCGGCTCCTCGACCAGGCGTCCGAACTCAAGCTCGGCTCATCTAAAATCGGCACGACCGGCCTGGGCATCGGCCCGGCTTATACCGACAAGGCATCGCGCGTCGGCCTGCGGGTCCAAGATCTGCTCGATATGAAGATATTCCGCGAAAAGCTCGAGGTCGCGCTCATCTTTAAGAACCAGGTACTTACGAAGATCTACGACGCGGAACCCCTCGATGTCGACGAAATCGTCGATGAGTACAAGGGATACGCCGAGCGGCTCAACGGCATCATCGGCGATGCGAGCCGCATCATAAACGACTCGCTCGACGAGGGCAAGAACGTCTTGCTCGAGGGTGCTCAGGGGATGATGCTCGACCTCGATTATGGGACATATCCTTTTGTCACCTCGTCTTCGCCCATAGCCGGCGGCGCGTGTGTCGGCGCGGGCATAAGTCCGCTTAGGGTCAAGCGCATCATCGGAATCGCCAAGGCTTATACAACGCGGGTCGGCGCGGGTCCTTTCCCGACGGAGCTCGAGGACGCTACCGGAGAGTTGATGCGCAAGGTGGGAGTCGAGTTCGGCACGACGACGGGTCGCCCGCGGCGCTGCGGCTGGTTCGACGCAGTCATTCTTAAATACACCGCCAAAATCAATGGGTTGACCGAAATCGCCTTGACCAAACTCGATGTGCTCTCGCCCTTTGAGACCTTGAAGATTTGCGTAGGCTATGAATACGAGGGCAAGGTCTATGACTACATGCCTTGCCACCAGACGGTCTTCCATGGCGCGAAACCCGTCTATGAAGAGGTCGAGGGCTGGAATACGGATATTAGCGACATCGCCACGTATGATGCGCTGCCCAAAGCGGCCCGCGCTTATGTCGACCGGCTCCAAGAGCTTATCGGGGCGCCAATCACGATGATTTCGGTCGGGCCGAGCCGCGACCAGACCATATTGCGATAGTCGCTACTCGCTATCGCGCATCTTAGCCACGATGATAAGCCTGGTCCTGGCGGAAAAGCGGGGATTGCAGGTGGTAAGGGTCAACGTCCTGTCTTCGGTCGGGTCGATGACGCTGATTTCGGTTGGTTTAACGACTTTGGTTTCGACCACATAGTAGGCGTACTGCTCGGAGGCGTCGCTCACCAGTATCAAATCACCCTTCTCCAGTTCATCCAGGTAGAAAAAGGGCCGGCTGTGGGTGACACGGTGCCCGGAGATGACCATGTTGCCGATTTCTCCCGGGTAGGGGGTCTCCTCCATGTGGCCCGGTCCAAGGTTTAAAGATTCGGGACTCACACCCTCGACGACTATTGCGTCGAGGTCGATTTTGGGGATGACGATGCGGGCAAACGGGTCCTTCTCCTTGAATTTTTTACGCGCTTCGGTTGTTGGCGGCGCGGCTTTCTTCTCGACGGCAATCTCTTGCGACTGGGATGTTTTCTCTTCAGCAGCAGCCTCTGCCGGCTCCTTTGCTTCGGCTTTGTTCGTCGTTGCGCGCTCGATCGTCGGCGAATCCTCTATCGATTGCGACAAGATAGCCGGTGTGCGCTCCCGCTTCTCGGAGACTGCAGTCGTGGCCTTATTCCAATCGCTCTGGAGTTGCCGCTGTTTATAGCCTGTATATACATCCGTGTAGGCTATTTGCAGCAGGATATAGGCACCGACCGCTATGAGCGCGAGCCCCACTATCCTGTAAATCATCGCCCTTTTGCCGGCAGCCATTCTTTCAACCTCAAATAAATCTAATCTCGCTTTAAAACTAAAATGTCGTTTCGGCTATAGACTTGCGTGAACTCCGTGTTGCGCAACGTGCTAGCGATTTTCTGCTGGTCGGTCCCGAGCTGGGAAAAATCAATGATAACAAAGCCTATAGTATCTTTATCGGCCGGGTTTTCTCCGTTTACACCCCAATTGACCGTGACGTACGGATTGGGGAACTCGTATATCTTTTCGCGGTGCGTCAGGTGCGGCACTATGGTATAGGATGCGCTTACCACGGCATCGTCCGGTATTAACGCGACGGCCCGCTCCATCGAGGCCCGCTTTGCGGCAGCGGCTACGACGAAGGCCCGCTTATGTTGGCCGGATATCGGCGATGGGCTCCAGAAGCAGTTCGACGTCAGCGCTACCGCGACGATTAGGGCGGCCACCACAACGGCCTCTCTCTTCTTTAGCGCGAGTTTTTCGATTGCGAGAATCGCCCCGGCGAAGACGAACGGGATGATGGTCGCGGTGTAGTGATACTCGATATTGTGCATGTAGCCCTGTTGGCTTACGGCATTGGAGAAGAGCGCGGGGAGCGATATGAGCAAGACCTCGATACTGGCTAGCGGCGAAAACGCGACCGGTGCCAACAGTTGCGTGATATAGAGGAGATTGCTCTCTTGCATTATGATGGGTAAGACTAACCCCGGCTTGGTCAAGGTGTTGATGGCGACCTCTCCTATCGTCGAGCCGAGCTTGGAGAAATTGTGGGCATAGAAGAGGCTTGTCCCGTTTAACGCGGGAAGAATATATTTT
>MELI01000041.1:5450-5592 GCA_001767575.1 Candidatus Aquicultor primus
GTTCCCATCACAATCATTACGAGCGCGACATCCTCTTTTGCGAGCACCGCGACGAGCGCGGACACTGCGAAGAGCACGTAACGCCGTTTTGTCGCGAAGTAGAACGCGAAGAGCAAGGCGGGTGTCGCCAGTGCATCTGGGT
>MELI01000041.1:5643-5773 GCA_001767575.1 Candidatus Aquicultor primus
CTGCCAAGGCTAGCGCGAGGACGCCGTTTTTGAGTCTATCCCGCGCCAGCAGATAGACCGGGAGCGCGCCGATGGCCAGCGCCACAGTCTGCAAGACGAGCAGGAGACGGACGTCCGGCCAGATTTTATA
>MELI01000042.1:0-5879 GCA_001767575.1 Candidatus Aquicultor primus
CACCTGGTTCTTTCTATAGGTGCTACATCCACTTGCGCCGTCTGAAATACATCACCATCACCAGGGCGATTACTAGCATAATGGCCCACACGACCGGATAAGCCCACCAGACATCGAGCTCCGGCATATAGTTGAAGTTCATCCCATAGATGCCAACGATAAATGTGAGCGGGATAAAAATGGTGGCTATGATAGTCAGCACCTTCATCACCTCGTTCATCTTGTTGCTGATGCTTGAGAGGTAGATGTCGAGCATGCCGGAGAGCATGTCCCGAAAGGTCTCTATCGTGTCTATCACCTGGATAGTGTGGTCGTAAACATCTTTAAGGTAGATACGCATCGAGTCTTTTATAAGGAGCGACTCACCGCGCTCGAGGCCGTTTATCACCTCGCGCAGCGGCCAAACCGAGCGGCGCAGGAAAATCATCTCCCGTTTCAAGTAGTGTATCTCGTTTAAAGTCGCGGGCTCCGGATGTGCGATAAGCTCGTCCTCTATCGTTTCAATATGCTCACCAAGACCCTCCAGAATCGCGAAGTAGTTGTCGACAATCGAATCGATGAGTGTGTATGCGAGATAGTCAGCGCCCATCCTGCGTATCTTAGACTTTTCGTTGCGAAGCCGCTGGCGTATCGAATTGAAGAGGTCGCCGACGATTCCCTCCTGAAACGAGATGACAAAGTTCGCGCCAAGAATGAGACTTACCTGTTCCGCTGTTATCCCCTCATTGTCGGCATCGCTGAAGAGCATTTTCAGGACAATATAGACGTAATCGCCGAAGTCCTCCATCTTTGGGCGCTGGTCGGTATTGAGAATGTCTTCGAGGACCAGCGGGTGCAAGCCGAAGCATTCACCGAGTCTCTCCAGAACCTCGACCTGATGGATTCCTTCGATGTTTATCCACGTAACATAGGGCCGTTCCTTTATATCGAAGCATTCATCGACCGATGCGGCGATACGTTCTTCGAAGTAGGACTCACTGTATGTTATGATGCTGATGCTGGTCTCCTCGACCCGCTGCTCTCCGATATGGATGAGTGAGCCGGGTTCAAGACCCGCCTTCGTCGAACGCTTCTTGATGATCTTTGACATTATAACCGCCTAAATGTTTGAGCAAGCATAAGTACCGCTTGTACCAGTATATAGATAATTCATATGACAGGTAAACTGAAAAACAGCCTGTGCTCATTGGGCTGCTCCATGTCTTTCACCGAGTATTACGCGAGACCACAAAGAGCATGCCGTCTCTATGTGAAGGATAGCTGTTACGAATCGGCTTGTCTGCAACCGGCGAAGCTGCCGGAAAGGCAAGCACTGTTCTTAAGCGTCCTTCTTTTTCGCGTACTTAAACCCGAAAAACCTAAGGCCGATTCCATAATAAGCATGAACTAGACCGACGCCAAACAGGACGTAACCGACGGAGGTGTGAAATCCATGCAGAGCTGATATGGTCGCAGGATTTCTCGCCATTGAAAGGCCGGTCGTAAATTGTGTTGTCAGCAACAGGAGAAGCACAAGCCCCAACCAAATATGCACGGCCTTTCCAAAAAACCTCGGAACGATTGTAAATATGCGCAAGCTAACCCCTTCCGGTATTCGTTGCATTCGAAGCTGTGTAGCCACACGTGTGCTTGATATTTATTTTACTATTACCGTGCCTTTCATGTTCGGATGGTACGTGCAAATGTACGAGAATGTGCCTGCCTCGTCGAACGTGAGGGTCGCGCTCTGGTTTTGCGCGATATCACCCGTATCGAAGTCGCCCCCATCCTCTGTTGCGGTATGTACCGCAGAATCTTTATTAGTCCAAGTAACCGTGCCACCCTTCTTAATCGTAATCGTCGGAGGTATAAAAGCGAAGTTCTCTATCGTTACCGATACACCCGTTTGCACTTCTCCCTGCGTGCCGGTCGTATTTCCAGCCGGCGCCGTGGTGTCCGTGGTCGTACCCGAGCCTCCGCAGCCTGCCGATATCACCATCAGGGTTCCCGTCACCAACACAATGCCTAGCAACATCAGGTATTTTCTCATAACACTACTCCTTTGCCGACGACCTACACCTACATATAGTATGTCGCGTCGTATCGCACCTTACGTAAAAATACAGGGTCTCGAAACCTCTTGAAGCCAACCAACCGGCAACATCTCTATATTGATACCCAAAAACGAGCGACATGCACGCGAAAAGCAAGCTTTTAGCGATTGTTTTTATACCAGGCTAGCGTTTATAACATAAACCCGCCGGCGTTTTGTGCCTGGCGGGTTAGTGGGGTTCTTGAGTTTCACATCAAATTCGTGGTCAGTTAGCATCTAGTTATCGACAGGTCGGAGTAAGTTCTGCAGTAAGTCGAGAATAAAAAGGCTAAGCCCCCCCTATTCGACCGGTTGGCGGATTACCGTCTTGAGTTTTTCCGGGGCTGTTCTGCGCGGGTCGCTCAGGTAAATCTCATGATGCTTTCCCCTACGCTTGCGCCCAAGCCCGTCGATAAAAGCATGGATTCGCTCGATGGTCGGTCCTTCGTCAGCATACGGGCCGATATACATTGTTTGGGCGGATAGCCCCTCGTGGTCTCGCTCAAACCGCACTTTGTCTATCGATGCAAGCTCCTTCTTCTTGCGTACCTCCGTTCTTGCCTGCTCAAAATGTTCGTTTGTCACGAAATCCGGTTGCACTATCATCGAGGTCCACTTCCAGGCATCCTTATTCTCCACACTAAACTCCCGCATGTCGTCGACCCACCAAAGGCCTTCGAGCGGCATCACGCCATAATCAAGAGCCGCATCGCTCTTCTTGAGCATGAATTTGAGCGTATAGGCGATGCTGTAGAGAGCTTCAATCGAATCCATGTATTCCTGGGAGGTATTGGGGTCTCCTTTGCCGTCGACCATCAGATAAGCCATCTCCGGGACTTCGACCAATACAATCTCCTTCGCCGATGGGGCGTAGAGATACTTGAATTCCTTCTTTAAATCTATTTTCTGCATATGCCCACCTCCACGATTTGTATAACCAACCAATCGCCGCTATCCTAACCGTAGCTGGAACTCCGCTATTTTGCTCTTGAAGGCAGCCTGGTCTTTGCTCGCTTTATATGTCTCGACGAGTTCGTCCCGCAACCGCAACATGCGCGCATAGACCGTTCTTCTCGCATCATCAACGAGTTGCCAATCCTCATTGTCTGCAAATACATCGAACGCCTGGCGCAGCTCAGGGTACATCTTGAGACGAAAGCGGTCGATCAATGCGATGCAAAAGCTCAAATCGCCCTTTTTCTTCTCTTCGATCGTCCGCTTTATCGGGCCGCAATCGGATGTGTCGGCTATCAAGTCCTTGACCGCCCGCAAGAAAAACTCGGATTGTTTATCATCGGCTTGCACAAGCAACTCGCCCCACTCGGGCACGTCCTCTACCGACTCTCCTATCTCATGGTCGAGGACTATTCCGGCATACGCGCGCGTAAGATCGTCGAACCTCGCCTCAAAGTCGCCATCGAGCGCCGGCCCGGGCGTGAAACCATATTCGGTGAACGCATATTCAAGCGCCCGGTTATTTTTGGCCTGCGCTTCTTGATATTTATCCCAAAGCAACATTTTGAGCGGCTCAAAACGCAAGAAAATGTCGCGGCCCTGCATCAGCCCAGGCGACCAGAAAAGGTCGCGCGCCAGCTCTTTGCCGGCGCTATAGACATTGCACCCTTGAATCGTACGCGAGGAGTCAAGCTTTGCGAGAAAAAAGCTCGGTTTCTTGAAGAGCCCATAGCCTGCGCCATATACGAGGCCTTCTTCACGGAGCGCACCGTTGATGGAAGCGACATCGAATGGGGCGAAAGTTGTCCCATTGATATGGAGAGCCCTGAAGTCCTCCCCTTCAAGCTCTTCCCATGCCGCCTCTTTGCGCTGAATCCACGCGGTCACCTCAGCCTGGTCGACCTTGCCCCATGGCTCGATACCATTGGCCGACATATACATCGTTCGCAAGCCCATCAAGAGCCCGCAAATCGAATAATATCCCCAGTACCTCGAATCGGAGACATCGCAATTATAGGTGACGCCTTCAACGAGAACCTCTTTAAAACCTTCTTTTAACACCATTACTTCCTTGCTCAAAATGCAGCTATTGGAATCAGTCGATCTTTCCCGGTATTATGCACCCCCGTGAGCGACTATTCTATTCGGGTTGAAAACCGAGTTTTTGCTTCGGCGCCGGACCCGCTTCGATTTTCCCATGTACCTTCTCGTATTTGGAGACATTCTCTTTGAAGGCCGCCAATATTCGCTTCATGTGCCCGGGGGTAACGATAACCCGCGAAGTTATGGTGCCCGTCGGCGGGGCCACAAACATAAAATCGAGGACAAACTCCTCTTTTGTGTGGCTTACCACCATGTTGTTGGCAAATGCCCCGGCTTGCATATCATCCGGCATTCTCACTTCGATATTGTTGCCATCGCTCATCATCTACACTCCGTCTCTCTCGAATACATTTGATTCAGGCCGGCTATTTTCAGCTTGTACAGTACGACTATGCGGGTCGGGAAATCCTTACCGCTCAATCCATCATCGGCCTATTTCCCTCATCGTATCATAAATCCGATAGCCGTTCTCTTGCCGCCGGGACCAGCGGTTTAGACAAGCTCAGGGCGTCGCTCAACCGCGAAACATGTCGTTATTACTTTTATGTTCCCATAAACGCAGGTTCTTGAATTGAGGTGAGATCATCGAAGCGCCGGGCGGTCGGGCCGGGACATTACGGGCGATAGTTCGCCAGATATGAGGTCGTGCGCGGTGCGGTCGACGGGTCATCCCGCAGCTCACGATGGAGCCTGCGCAGGCCGGCGTCATCATCGATATCGAACCAACCGGGCAGAACATCGACATCGAGCCCTGCGGCGACGGCTCGCGCGAGAGTCTGCTCGAAGACGGCACTGGTCGACCAGGCTATGTCCTTAAAAACGCAGAGGTGGTTGCCGGATAAGCCTATAAGATAGTACCCGCCGTCATCGCTCGGCCCGATGACGACATCATGACGCTCAAGCGAGCTCACGGCGCGTGCAAGATATGAGCGCGGCAGCGATGGCGAGTCGGCGCCGATAAAAACCACCTGCGCGGGTTCAGGAAACGCGTCCGTCAGAATTTTGCTGAGACGCACGCCGAGGTCGCCTTCCCCCTGGTCGATAACGCGCACGGAGCCGGGTAACATTATGGTGTCGAGAAGCGCTTGTCGTTCTTCCCCGAGTTCAGCGATATTTAACGCGATAAATGCCTCTGAGATTGATAGGCCTGCAACTTTTGCAACCGTATCCTGAAGAAAACACGCATAAAGCGCGGCCGCCTCGTGTGGTGTGAGTGGAGGGCAGAGGCGTGTTTTGACGCGCCCCGGTACCGGCAGCTTCGCGACGATGACAATGGCCGGGCGTTGAGCTGACACTTTATCCATGTCATAATAATACGCCACGAGCATCGCGTGCGCCACAAAACAGCTCCTGTCGCCTTAAACCTGCTCAACATGAGCAAACTGCTAACGACCGGGTTTAGTTAAATCATCGGGTGTTCGAACGCTAGAGGAAGACAACGTAGAGGGTGAATGCTCTATCCGGCGTTGTGGAAGGTATGAGCGGCCGATTCACATCTGACCGCTACCCTGTTTCGCCCGTCGTTCTTGGCCACATACAGGGACTTATCGGCGCAGCTTATCAGGTTGTCTTTCGAGATTGCGTCGCATGGATATGCCGCAACACCGATGGAAACGGTGAGGCAACCGGAAGGCTGGCTCGCTTCACCTTCAAATTTAGCCTGTTCAACGTTTGAACGAACACGCTCGGCCAGAACACTCGCCGCTTCCTTGTCCGTATTAGGAAGAAGGACACAGAACTCCTCGCCACC
>MELI01000042.1:5979-9022 GCA_001767575.1 Candidatus Aquicultor primus
CAGGATGCATCGCGACGGTTTCGTCTAGCGGATTTGAGTTCACGCTCGAAGTCCTGCACAAGCTTTCTATGGTTCCAAAGCCCCGTTAGCGAGTCCTTCAGTGTCAATTGTTGCGTCTGGTTATGCAGCCTATTCACGTCTCGCCCTATCCACAAAAATCCGGCTATCGCTATGAGAAGCAGCGGAATAAAGACGGCGAAGTGATAAGCTAGCTCTCTCGTAACTTTCTTATGGATGACGTCCCTATCAATACCGCTCCGCGCATACCAGGGAACGTTTTTCATAGTAGAGAACGCGAACATGCGCATTGTCCCGTCCGCTGATACCGCATCATACAAGCCTTCTTTTTTTCCAAGCATTTTCTTAAAACGGTCATCACCGAAGATAGTTCTGCCCACCCATTTCTTGGGTTCCTTGCTTCTTGCGATATAGACGCCTTTATCGTCGATAAGGCTGATGACAACGTCTTTTGAGTCGGTCAGGAGTATTTTGTTCTGTATTTTAGTAAGGTCGAGGGCGGCGGCAACAAAGCCGATTCTCTTGCCTGAGGAGTCGTAGACCGGATATGTTACATGCACTACCGGGAGGCCGGTGATCCTGCTATACATAAAATCTCCCACGGCGATCTCGCTGGCGACAACTCCGCGCACATAGCATGCGGTATCGCTGACGTTCAAAGTTTTCGCCAGTTTTTGGGAGTCCTCGCTCTTCGACCAAACATCGGAGACCGAAGCGACTTTTACGTTGCCGTAGACATCGACAAACGCGATTAGGTGGTAATAGGGATACTTTGCGATAATCCGGTCGAGCCACGGTTTGGTGGCCATGAAGTCCTGTTTGCGGATATTGTCGCTCTCGGCAATAGAAATCAGCACGTCGCCGGTGGCGCCGATATACTCGTCGACTTCGTGCGCGACGCCCTTGGCGACGGTTATGTTTTGCCGTTGCGCTTCCTCGGTATAGCGCTTGTCGATTTCCAATGCTTTATAGATGGAGAAACCGACGAATGGCAAGACCATGACAACCAATAAAATCAGAAGCCGATATTTCAGCGCCAGCGGCTGTCTTCCCTTACAGTGTTCTCTAATATCCACAAAATACCCCTCAAAATAACTACTCGTATAAATGGTTATCGGTAAACATAGCTGCTACATTAGTAGCTAAACGCAAAGAATTAAGAAAACATTCACAAATCGTAGGATATGGTCTAGTTTTTGGGAAAAAGCGGCTTTACGGTGCGGGATGAGTGTGCGTTAATCAGCTGTCTTCTTACTTTGTGGTTCTTTTCGGGGCAACGAGTCTACGTAACAAAAGACTTCGATGACTCATCGAGCAATGTGCTCAATTCGGGTGAGGGTTTCTTCCATTTCACGAAGGTGCCCGCTCAGTCAACCATCTCTCCTCTTTTTCAAGAAGCTTCTCGGCTTTTTCGATTTGCTCACAAACCCGCTCGGGAGCCGTGCCACCGCGAACGTTGCGCCGCTTGACCGCATTATCGATATTTAGAACATCGTAGACATCATCTTCGATTAGCGGGCTCTGCTCTTGAAATTCTTCAATTGAGAAGTCGACCAGCCAGCAACCCTCTTCTATGGCTTTCTTGACCATCACACCAGTTATATGATGGGCGTCCCGGAACGGCACTCCTTTGGCGGCCATGTAATCGGCCAGCTCGGTGGCGTTGGTAAACCCGCCTTCAGCCGCTTGGCGCATGACCTCAGAATGGATACTCATCGTCGAAATCATGCCTTTCATGCCGATAAGACTGTTCTTCACCGTCGCTATCGAGTCGAGCATACCCTCTTTGTCCTCCTGCATGTCTTTGTTGTAGGCGAGCGGGAGGCCCTTCATCGTCGTCAACAGCTGCAGCAGGTTTCCGTAGGCCCGTCCGGTCTTACCACGGATAAGCTCAGCAACGTCGGCATTTTTCTTCTGGGGCATTATGCTGCTTCCGGTCGTGTACGCATCGTCCAGTTCTATGAAGCTGAATTCGGCCGACGACCAGATGATAAGCTCCTCGGCGAACCTGCTCAAATGCATCATCAGCATCGCGGACGCCGCGTGAAACTCTATGATGAAGTCGCGGTCGGAGACCGCATCGAGGCTGTTATTGCTTACTCTTTTGAAGCCAAGCTCATTAGCTATAAAATCCATATCTATGGGGTAAGTCGTTCCGGCGAGGGCGGCTGAGCCGAGCGGCATGACATCGGTATGCTTGAAGCATGCCTTAAACCGCGTAAAATCACGCCGCAACATCCAGAAGTACGCCATCATATGGTGTGAAAACAAAACCGGTTGCGCCCGCTGCAGATGGGTGTAGCCCGGCATTACCGCATCCATCTCCCGCTTTGCGACTTCCATCAATTCGTTTTGGAGCGCGGCGATTTCAGCATTTACCTCGACAATCGCGTCCTTTAAAAACATTCGCGTATCGAGCGCTACCTGGTCGTTTCGGCTACGTCCGGTGTGAAGCTTTCCGCCCACGGAGCCGATTTTCTCGATGAGCGCCATCTCGATGCTCATATGAATATCCTCATCGGCGATGTCGAACACGAAGACACCATCCTCGATTTCCCTGAGAATCGCTTCCAGGCCGTCGACAATCTGTGCCGCTTCTTTCTCGGCAATAATCCCCTGCTTGGCAAGCATCCTGGCGTGCGCGATACTTCCCCTTATGTCGTGATTATAGAGATGTTTGTCGACGGGGAGTGAGGCGTTAAACTCGTCGACAAAGCTATCTGTGCTCTTTGAGAAGCGGCCCGACCAGAGTTTCATCACTATACTCCTTGATTACTTCCTATACTTCCTGCCCCAAGTCTCGAGACTCAGGCCGAATATCTTGTTAAAGCCCGCGGCCGACTGGTGAGAGAAGGTGTCGCCCGCCTCATAGGTCGCAAGTTCTTTATCGTAGAGCGAGTTGGGAGATTTGCGCCCAACCACCTGGCACGAACCCTTGTATAGTTTCATGCGCACCGTCCCGTTGACTACTTTTTGCGTCTCGTCGATAAACGCGTCTAGCGCATCTCTCAACGGGGAGAACCAT
>MELI01000042.1:9067-9209 GCA_001767575.1 Candidatus Aquicultor primus
TTGTAATGCGCCAGGTCGCGTTCGAGCGTCATATCTTCGAGTTCCCTATGGGCCATGGTCAGCGTAAGCGCGGCCGGCGCCTCGTAAATCTCGCGAGACTTGATTCCGACCAGCCTGTTCTCGACTTTGTCGATACGCCCGA
>MELI01000043.1:0-736 GCA_001767575.1 Candidatus Aquicultor primus
CGAAAAGACAACAGCTGGCACACGCCAAAGGATACGTTCGATAGGATAGGGCGCGCTGAAATAGACGCAACAGGAAAGCTCATCTCCGAGTATTTGGAGAGCTTGTAGTGCTGGCGCACGCACGGCGATAGGCGGCATATTTAAAGAAAGCGTCGCGGTGCGCGTATTGACACCCACCTTTGCGTTCTGTATAATCCATCTAATATTCTCCAAGTAAATCTACTAAGAGAAAACCTACAAGGATAGAGGCTATGACGGGGAGTAGTAGACTTTCTTACTATAAGAGCGAGCCGGGGGTGGTGGGAAGCCCGGTATAGGATGTAAGTCGAACGTCGCCCTTGAGCCGGTCATGTGAACAGCGCGCGTCGCCGAGTAGCTTGACCCGTCTGCCCACGTTACGGGTGCAGAGAGCGGTAAGGTTGAAAATAACCTTACTGAAGTTGGGTGGTACCGCGAGATATTCCTCTCGTCCCATAAGGGATGGGGGGTTTTTTAGTTCAGAAGATCATCCGGAGGGTTCTATGGCACTGAGAAGCGATGAGATTAAAAAAGGCGTTGTTCGGGCGCCGCACAGGTCACTCCTGAAGGCGACCGGGTTGACCGACGAGGAGATGAGCCGGCCGTTTATCGGCGTTGCGAACTCGGCAAACGATGTCGTGCCGGGGCACATCCACCTCGATAAAATAGCCGAAGCCGTAAAGGCGGGGATTCGTCTTGCCGGCGGCACCCCGTTCGA
>MELI01000043.1:773-999 GCA_001767575.1 Candidatus Aquicultor primus
AACCATGCCGGGATGAAGTATTCGCTGCCGAGCCGGGAGATAATCGCCGATTCGGTCGAGTTGGTCGTCGAGGCGCACCGTTTCGACGCGCTGGTTCTCATCCCCAGTTGCGACAAGGTAACGCCGGGGATGCTTATGGCGGCCGCCCGGTTAAATATTCCGTCGGTAGTCGTGAGCGGCGGGCCGATGCTCGCCGGAAAGTTCGGCGGTAAGGACATCGACCTTA
>MELI01000043.1:1083-2345 GCA_001767575.1 Candidatus Aquicultor primus
CGACGTGTGGTTCATGCTCGGGTATGTTTACCGCGAACACGATGAACTGCCTCACCGAGGCAATAGGCATGGGACTTCCGGGCAACGGGACGATACCCGCGCCGTATTCCGAGCGGATTCGCCTCGCAAAGCATGCGGGTATGGCGGTTATGGAGTTATTAGAGAGCGATATCAGGCCGGACCGGATATTGACCAAGGAGGCGTTTAGGAACGCGCTCGCGGTCGATATGGCGCTCGGAGGCTCGACAAATACGGTTCTCCATATGGCGGCTATCGCTCATGAAGCGGATATAGAGTTCGACCTGGAGATGGTCGATGAGATAAGCCAGCAGACGCCGAACATATGCAAAATAAGCCCTGCCGGCCATCATCATATCGAGGACCTTTACCGGGCGGGCGGCATCATGGCGGTAATGGCCGAGCTTAACAAGGGCGGTCATTTGGATACGACGGTTATGACGGTTACAGGGAAGCCATTGGCGGACAATCTGTCCGGCGTGCAGGTTCTCGACAATACGGTTATAAAGCCGCTTAGCGATCCATATTCAAAGACGGGCGGGCTGGCCATACTCTTCGGAAACTTGGCTCCGGATGGAGCCGTGGTCAAGCAGGCCGCGGTCGCTGAAAGGATGCTGGTGCATTCCGGTCCGGCGCGCGTCTTTGACGGTGAACCGGAGGCGACAGATGCGATATTGAGCAACCGGATAAACCCCGGGGACGTTATCGTCATCCGCTACGAGGGGCCGAAAGGCGGCCCCGGCATGCGCGAGATGCTCACGCCGACGTCGGCTTTGGCGGGCATGGGCCTGGATGACAAGGTCGCACTCATCACCGATGGACGTTTCTCCGGCGGTACGCGCGGCGCGGCTATAGGCCACGTCTCACCGGAAGCCCAGGAAGGCGGCCCGATAGCAGCCCTTAAGCAAGGGGATACGATAGAGATAGATATTCCGGGCAGAAAGCTCGATGTCAAGCTTACAGATGACGAATTACAAGCTCGCCTGGGCAGCTGGAACGCCCCCGAGCTTAAAGTGAAGAAGGGATATCTCGCGCTTTATGCGCGGATGGTATCGTCGGCCGCAAAAGGGGCGATTTTGGAATAGTCGTCAGTCTAAAGCTGACAGCTGATAGAGAAATTGGAGGTGATGTGAATGCGTATAACAGGAGCAGAAGCATTAATTAAGAGTCTGGAGATGGAGGGCGTAGATGTGATTTTCGGCTACCCCGGCGGGGTGGTGTTGCCCATCTACGACGCGCTGTAT
>MELI01000043.1:2356-4952 GCA_001767575.1 Candidatus Aquicultor primus
TATTCGGCATATACTCGTGCGGCACGAGCAGGTCGCAGGTCACGCTGCCGACGCTTATGCGCGCGTTACCGGAAAACCGGGTGTTTGTCTTGTGACTTCGGGGCCGGGAGCGACAAATGTCGTCACGGCGATAGCTAACGCATTTATGGACTCTGTTCCGATTGTAGTCATTACGGGACAGGTCGCGACTCATGTACTCGGAACCGACGCATTTCAGGAAGCGGATATAACCGGCATTACGTTGCCGATTACCAAACATAATTATCTGATAAAGGATGCCAACCAGCTGCCGCTCATCGTCAGGCAGGCGTTCCAGCTTGCCGTTTCCGGCAGGCCGGGTCCGGTCCTTATCGACATACCTGTGGATATCGCGAAAGCGGAGATAGATTTCAACTATCCGAGCGACTTCACGATACCGGGGTACAAGCCGACCTACAAAGGGCATGCCAAGCAGATAAAAGAAGCTGCTAAGATGATGAACAAGGCCGAGAAGCCAATCATCTATGCCGGCGGCGGAATCATCAAGTCTCAGGCTTGGGATGAGCTTAAGGAATTGGCGGAGCTGGTGCAAGTGCCGGTCACGACAACGCTTATGGGCAAGGGAGCCTTTCCCGATGAACACCCGCTATCTCTACGGATGCTCGGGATGCATGGCACCCGGTATGCGAACTACGCGATAATGGACAGCGACCTGATACTCGCGGTGGGCGTGCGTTTCGACGACCGGGTTACCGGTAAGGTGTCGACCTTTGCGCCGCACGCAAAGATAATCCATATAGATATCGACCCCGCCGAGATAGGCAAGAACGTGGCGGTCGACGTTCCCATAGTCGGCGACTTGAAGGTCGTCCTCGGGGACCTCGTGACGGCGGTCAAGAAGATAGGTGAGCCGCGCGCGGATAAGACGAGGTGGCACGAGATGATAGCGGGCTGGAAAGAGAAGTACCCGCTCCACTATCATCAGAACGGCGAGATACGCCCGGAGTACGTGGTAGAGAAGATAAGCGAGCTGTCTAAAGATATGGATACCATAGTCGCAACCGGGGTCGGTCAAAACCAGATGTGGGCGGCGCAGTTTTACAGTGCTAACAAGCCGCGCAGCTTTGTTTCGTCCGGCGGCCTGGGAACGATGGGATTCGGCTTGCCCGCCGCGATAGGCGCGCAGGTGGGGCGCCCCGACGCGCTCGTCTTCGACATCGACGGCGACGGCAGCTTCCAGATGGTGTCGCAGGACTTAGCGACGGTCGCGGCCAACAAGCTGCCGATTGTCATCGCGATACTCAACAATGGATATTTAGGGATGGTCCGCCAGTGGCAGGAGCTCTTCTACGACAGGAGATATTCCCATGTCGACCTGAATGTCGGCACGCCCGACTTTGTAAAGCTGGCCGACGCATATGGGATCAAGGGCGTTCGGGTAACCGAATCGGCCGACGTCGAGAAGGTTTTGAAGCAGGCGATAGAAGACCGCGAGCCCATTCTCATAGATTTTGTGGTCGCGCGCGAAGAGAACGTCTTCCCGATGGTCGCGCCGGGAGCGTCAATCGACGAGATGCTCGGCGGTATCCCGGGCGCTTCGTTAAGCCAGATGATAGATGAGGGGGAGGAGTAGGAGAATGAAGCATATACTATCGGTTCTCGTCGAGAACAAACCGGGAGTTTTGGCAAGAGTCTCCGGCCTCTTCAGCCGGCGCGGTTTCAATATCGACAGTTTAGCGGTCGGTCCGACCGAGGATGCCGATATCTCGCGCATGACTATAGTCGTCGACGCTGATGACGTCAAACTCGAGCAGATAACCAAGCAGCTTTATAAGCTGATAAACATCTTGAAGATAAGCGATTTGGACCCGAGTGATGCGGTCGAGCGGGAGCTTGTACTAATAAAAGTGAACGCGCCGCCGAATATGCGCCCGGAGATAGTCGAGACGGCCAATATCTTCAGGGCAAATATCATCGATGTCAGCAAGTCTACGCTGACTATCGAGATAACCGGCACGTCCAACAAGATACAGGCGCTCGAAGACTTGCTGAGGCCTTATGGTATCAAGGAGCTGGTCAGAACCGGCAAAGTCGCTCTCGCAAGGGGCAAGCTCGCCGAGGTGTAGCGCCTGGAGGTCGTATATTCGTCGACTAAAAATGAGGCTAAGATACACCGGCAGGGGCGGATATTTTTCGTCCCTGCCGACAATCGATGTCTTTGGCGCCAGCCTCGTTCTCACGAGCGGAACGATGTTGAGCGGCGTGATGAAGCATCATGTATCGTTAGTAACAACAAAGTAACAAATACTTTGTAATAATGCTGCTCAAGAGCATTATAGTATGCTACAATTTAAAGATTAAGCTGAAAAAAGCGGAGGGTAAAATGGCAAAGATTTATTACGAAAAAGATGCGGATATGCGACTCTTAGACGGAAAGAAGGTCGCCATTATCGGTTTCGGAAGTCAAGGACATGCGCACGCCCTTAACCTGCATGAAAGCGGTGTCGACGTAGTAGTCGGCCTTCGCGGCGACGGTAAGTCGTGGGAGAAATGCGTTAAGTGCGGTCTGACGGTTAAGACAGTCAGCGATGCCGCGCACACAGCCGATATCATAATG
>MELI01000043.1:5127-5269 GCA_001767575.1 Candidatus Aquicultor primus
TGCGACGGATGTATCAGGACGGAATCGGCGTGCCGGCTCTTATCGCGGTAGACCAGGATGCGACCGGCAAAGCGAAGGATATTGCGCTTGCTTATGCTAAAGGCATCGGCGGTGCTAAAGCCGGCGTCATCGAGACTACCTT
>MELI01000044.1:0-1289 GCA_001767575.1 Candidatus Aquicultor primus
CTTTACGCTTGTCTCTTGGGTTGTCTTTAGGGTTGTCTGTCGCTCCGATGTGCTTTTGCATATAAGCGTTGTTCGATGGGGTGAAGGCGATTTCCTGCCGGGAGATAAGGATTTTTGATTAACTGCAAGAAATCAGGCACGATGCGATATCGGTTACGAGCAATAGGTAGTTTAACAATCATGTGCGCAAATTGCACAATTCGCGCAATACTTATAACTACTTAACCACAATATTAACGAGCTTGCCCGGCACGATGAAGATGTTCTGAACTTCCTTATCGCCGACATGGGCCTTAACCTTATCCGACGCGAGCGCAATCTCCTTCATCTCGGCCTCGGCGATATCGGCGGCGACAGTGATTTTGTCTCTCACCTTCCCGTTTACCTGCACGACCAGGGTGACCTCTTCGGATTTGGCAAGCTCGGGGTCGAACGCCGGCCAAGTCTGCAGGTGAACGCTGTCGGTATTGCCCAGCCCTTCCCACAGCTCCTCTAAAAGATGCGGCGCGAACGGCGCAAGCAGCAACACAAGACTATCGATAGCCTCGCGCATAACAGCGGGGTTACGCTGAGCCGAATCGCTATATTTATAAAGCGTGTTTACCAGCTCCATAACCGCGCTTATCGCGGTATTGAAGCTGAAACGCCCGATATCTTCGGTTACGCGTTTGATGGTGCGGTGGACCATAAAACGCACTTCGCGTTCATGTTGCCCCAAGCCATGCGCAGAGTCGACACCCGCCGCAGCGGCACCGGCGACAAGTTGCTTGTTGTCCTCAACAAGGCGCCATACGCGATTAAGGAAGCGGTAGGAGCCCTCGACGCCCCGGTCGCTCCACTCCAGCTCCTTCTCCGGGGGTGAGGCGAAGAGAATAAAGAGGCGCGCGGTGTCCGCGCCGTAGCAGCTGATGATTTTGCCGGGGTCTACCACGTTCCCCTTCGATTTGGACATCTTCGCCCCGTCTTTGATGACCATCCCCTGCGTGAGCAGGTTTGTAAATGGCTCGGTGGCGCCGACAAGCCCCATATCGCTCAGAACCTTCGTGAAAAAGCGCGAGTACAGCAGGTGTAAAACCGCGTGCTCGATGCCTCCTATATACTGGTCGACCGGCATCCAGTAGTCTACCGCTTCTTTCGCAAACGGCAGTGTCTCATCATGAGGGCTACAGTAGCGCAAGAAGTACCAGGATGAATCGATAAAGGTGTCCATGGTGTCGGTTTCGCGGCGCGCCGCACCGCCGCATGCCGGGCAGGCTGTATGAATAAATAACTCGTGGCGCGCGAGCGGA
>MELI01000044.1:1324-6215 GCA_001767575.1 Candidatus Aquicultor primus
GAGCCTAATCGGCAGGTCTTCTTCTTTTGCCGGCACGACCCCACAGTTATCGCAGTAGACCATCGGTATCGGGTTGCCCCAGTAGCGCTGGCGCGATATAAGCCAGTCACGCAAACGGTAGTTGACCGCCGCCTCGCCGACGCCGCGCTCCTTGAGGTGCTCAGTAACCTTTGTGACCCCCTGGGCCTGCGGTGTGCCGTCGAACGGCCCGGAGTTGACCATTACCCCTTCGCCCTCGTAGGCTTGCGCCATCATCGATGAAGCTAGCTGCTCGCCTTCCGGCTGAATGACGACCCTAATAGGCAGGTCGTATTTGACGGCGAATTCGAAATCACGCTGGTCGTGCGCGGGTACCGCCATGACCGCGCCGGTTCCGTAACCCATAAGCACGTAATCCGCAAGGTAAACCGGAATGTCCTCCCCGTTTACCGGGTTTATAACGTAGGCTCCCGTAAAGAAACCGTTCTTCTCTTTCTCGGCGGAGGTGCGATCTATTTCGGTCTCAGACGCGACTTTATGTCGAAACTCCTTCGCGCCGGCCTCATATTCCGTGCCTGCGACGAGTTTGTCGACCAATGGGTGCTCGGGCGCCAGCAGAAAGAAAGTCGAACCGTATAGCGTGTCCGGCCTGGTTGTAAAGACGGTGACCTTCTCGCCGACGCCTTTTATCTCGAAATCAACATAGGCGCCTTCGCTCCGGCCTATCCAGTTGCGCTGCATTATCTTGACCCGCTCCGGCCATCCGTCGAGGTCGTCCAAATCATATAGCAAACGCTCAGCGTAGTCGGTTATCTTGAAGAACCATTGCTCCAGCTCGCGCTGCTCGGCAACCTCACCGCAACGCCAACACCCCCCAGCCTCCACCTGCTCGTTGGCTAGAACGGTCCGGCAGCTCGGGCACCAGTTAACGGTAGCTTTTTTGCGATACGCCAGGCCGCGCTCGTAGAACTTCAGGAAGAGCCATTGTCCCCAGCGGTAGTAGTCAGGGCTGGCCGTGTTTACCTCACGGCTCCAATCGTAGCTCAAACCCATCTGCCGGAGCTGCTCCCGCATGCTGTCGATGTTGCTAAAGGTCCATTTCTTCGGGTGGATGCCGCGCGCTATCGCCGCATTCTCGGCCGGCATACCGAAGGCGTCGTAGCCTATCGGATGGAGCACGTTATAGCCGTTCATCTTATTATATCTGGCGACGACATCGCCTATCGAATAGTTGCGAACATGGCCCATGTGGAGCGCGCCCGATGGATAAGGGAACATCTCAAGAATGTATTTCTTGGGTTTTGAAGCATCCTCATAGGTGCGGTAGATGTCCTGCTCCGCCCATCTATTCTGCCATTTGGCTTCGATTTTTTTGTGGTCGTATCGGTCGGCCATCTTCACCCTCCAACTGCATATTCGAAAAAAGCCACCCGCAAAAGGTGGCTTTTTTGTGGAGCCAGAGGGATTTGAACCCTCGACCCCTTGGCTGCCAGCCAAGTGCTCTCCCGCTGAGCTATGGCCCCATTCGTCTACGCGCACTCGACTATTATAGCGAGTTCGGGCCGTTATGCCTAGCCCGTTTCCCAGGTGCGTCGCGGAGCATCCGACCACAACTTCTCGAGTTGATAGAAATTGCGCTGCTCTTGCGTGAAAATATGGACGATGACCGCGCCGAAATCCAACAAGATCCAGCTTTTTTCCTTGTCGCCCTCCAGGCCGATCTTCCGTACCTTCAGCTCGCGCAGCTTGTCCTCGATGTTCTCGGCGATAGTCTGAACCTGGCGGCCGGTTTGGCCGCTGCAAATCATGAAATAATCCGTGATGACGAAGATGCTGCTCACGTCGATGATGGATATGTCGGTCGCTAGTTTTTCTGCCGCCGCCTGTGCGGCTATCTCTACTATTTCTTGCGCTTCCAGTTTATGGCCTCCTAGTTAGTTGGTGCTCTTGAAATCCTTACCCACTATTATCGCGATTTCCGCCACATCTTGCGAGATAAGATGCGTCGCCACTGTGCCGACGCCGAGTATCTGCTGGATGGTCTTGGCTTTCTCTTTATACTCTTCTTTGTAAACGACTATCTGGGTCTTCGTATAACTGAAATTACTGGCGTTCTTAACATCGGTGACCATGAATCCATTCGACGTCAGCCGCTGCGATATCTCGCGCCCTATCCCGGGCGTCCCGGACCCATTCAATATTATCACACGGATCGTATCCGATTTGACTACCCTCTTTATCCCCCAAAGCGCGAAAACCAGCCGGTTTACCTCGTCGTTGTTGGGCTCATAATACGGCTCCCCATTGATGCTGACAAACTTTACCGGCAACGGGATGATATCGGTATTGGCCGAATTAATCTTGTCTACTTCACGGCTGTAGCCCCGAACCTCGTTTTCGAAGAACCCCGTCTCTACGGCTTTGTCAAAGACTACGTTGAAGCGCTTCTCGTTGATGAGATATTCGAAATCGCCGTAGTGGAGTACGACGTGGTTTTCAATAGGCACCTGCAGCAGGTCCTCAACGGCTTTGCGGGTCGAGTTCAAGCTTACGTTGTACGATTGGCTAATCTGGTCGAGACCGAGCCCCGGAATATTGAGATAGACCTTGTCGGGGATGCTGATAGCCTTGATGGAGCCGTTTTGAAAATCTACCTTAGCCAGTAGCAATCCTTTTGCGCTCTTGCGGCCGGCAGTCTCTTCTACGCCGATTATCAACAGATTCATCAGCTTTCGCATGGTTAGCTGCTGCGGCTCATCGTCGTTCAAGCCCTGGGCGCTCTCGGTCGGCACCTCCATCTTAGCCTCGACCGCGCTTTGAGCGGTATTCTTGCCGGGCTTCTTCGCCTGTGTTGCCGAACGCGCAAACATACCGCTATAAATACCCCAAGCGATAAAGACGACAACCGCTAACAACACTACCGCTGAAGAGAATAAAAGGAGGTTTCTCCGACGGCGCCTGCCTTTTTCCTTCTTTAGGCGATCAGCACGCGAGATAGCTCTATCCGTTTCCTGTACTTCAAAGAAGTCGTCCATGTTCTTGTGCAACTAACCTATTCCATACTTCGATCGTTACCGGGTGAATCAATTTTCTCGCCCTGATAAGGTATGACAGCGAATGCGCGTACGCCTCGCGAAATACCTCGTCCAGCCCTTCCAGCGCCATGTGACGGAGCCTATCCAGCCCGGGATACGGCCGGCCCGGCTCTATCATGTCCGCTATATAGATTATCTTATCAAAGCCGGTCATCGAACAAGACCCGATTGTGTGATACTTTATTGCATCGAGTATCTCCCGGTCGACTATTCCGAGTTCTTCTTTGACCATACAAGCACCGAGTTCAGAGTGCAAGAGATACGGCACCTCGATTTCGACCGGATTGGCCTCGATGCCGTATCCGGCTGCCGCCGCCAGCAGTTCGGCGCCGCTCATGGCTTTGGCGTAATCATGGAGCAAACCGGCGAGGTATGCTTTCTCCTCGTCCAAGCCATAGGCGTGAGCCATATCCGCGGCGGTCTGTGCCGTGCCAAGGCTGTGCTCGAAATGTCGCGGCGTTAACCGCGCTTTGAGTTTTTCTTTTAAGGATTCAACATTCAACATGTTCATAGTGATAGGTCCTAGCAATCAGTTACCAGTATATTTATTCCTCTCGTAGCTCAGGACTTTAGCCCTGACAAACAGCACCACAGCTTAAAAGCTATCTCTGCTGGTCAGCCCTAAAGGGCTGAGCTACAAGTCTATTAATGTCTTAACCCTTAGCTATACCTTAGTCCTTCCAAAATCCGGATTTCTTGATATAGCTCGCTACGCCTTCGGGCACCAGATACCTAATGGGCTGGTCTTCCCGCACCCGCCTGCGAATGTCGGTAGACGAGATGGCGAGCGCGGGTATCTCCATAATCGACACCCTCGGCCTGCCGGGCTCTCTGCCCTCACCCTCGGGTAGAACATGGAGCTTTTTAAACTTCTCGAGGCTGTAGCCGGGTCGCGTCGCGGCGATAAATTCAGTAAGCTCGACGAGTTCTTCGGCGTTTTTCCAGGTGAGAATCTCCCAGACCGCATCCGCCCCGGTGATGAAGAAAACCGTTGTATCGGGACCGAATATCTGCTGCAGCTGGGCTAGCGTGTCTATCGTATAAGATGGCCCCTTCCGTTCGATCTCAAGGCGTGAGACGACGAAATCGGGGTTGGACGCTGTGGCTATGACGGTGAGAAGATACCGCTCCTCCGGCAAGAGAATTTCCGGGTCGCTCTTGTGCGGCGGAACCCCCGCCGGCATAAACATCACCTTGTCGAGCTTGAATTGCGATAGAGCCTCTTCTGCCGTGACCAGGTGACCATAGTGTATAGGATTAAAAGTACCGCCCATGACCCCAAGGCGCGATATTTTCTCTTCCACCGGCATCTCTTCCCTTTCTCAACAACCTGCCAATCGGTCTGCGCTTGCAGTCGAATTCTTCGCTGTCAGTAATTATAGCAGCAAATAGGAGGCGCGAAAATCGCCTGCGGATGGGCGATTCCAAAGGCAAGCCCCCGGGACGATTAAGCGATAAGTTATCAGTCACAAAGTCCTTAATAGCTTATGTGGATGCCGGTTGGTTTAGAGGGGCCGATACCGGGGTAAAAATCGGGCATGAAAAAGACAGGTTCAACGATTCATCACTATGCGGTCTACATCTTCGCAATCGTTGTCATGTTGATGGCTGGATGCGCTCAACAGGCGACCAATACGACCACGACCAGCGCACCATCAGGCGGCAGTGCCACCGGTGACGCCGCATCTACCTCGACTTACCCGGCCGAGATAAAAGGTCTCGACTCCCCGACTTCGATGGCGTTCGCACCTGACGGTCGCATTTTCATAACCGAGAGGGTCGGTCGCGTGCGCGTCTTCAAAGACGGCAAACTCCAA
>MELI01000044.1:6227-7153 GCA_001767575.1 Candidatus Aquicultor primus
GCCACGATTAAAGTCCCGCGGATGCTCGGGTACCATGAAACCGGACTTCTAGGAATCGCCATACCTACCAGCTATCAAGCTCTTCCTTATGTTTACGTCTACCACACTTACGATAAAGACGGTAAGCTCTTCAATAAGGTGGTAAGGTTTAAAGCCGACGGAGACGCTCAACCCGGCCCCGAAATCATAATAGACAACATCCCGGGTGCCAGAATCCATAACGGTGGGGTCCTCGTCTTCGGGCCGAACGACAGGCTCTTCGTCTCAACTGGAGAGACTGGAGATACCAGCCTGGCTCAAGATGTCAGATCGACCGGCGGTAAGGTTTTGCGGGTAAATGCGGATGGTAAAATCCCGTCCGACAACCCCTTCCCCGGCTCACCGGTCTACTCTTATGGGCATCGAAACATCTTCGGGATGGCTATTCAGCCGGTCACGAATACGCTCTTCGTAACAGAGAACGGCCCGTCAAACAACGATGAGGTAAACAGGATCGAAGCGGGCAAGAACTACGGCTGGCCCGAGGTGACCGGAAAGGCCCGTGATAAACGATTCACAGACCCGGTCGCGGTCTATAGGAAATCTATCGCGCCGACGCAAGCTATCTTCTACACTGGAGACCGCCTCCCTGAAATACGCGATGCATTCGTCTTCGGCGGCTACAACACGCATGAGATTCGGGCTATCAAATTCGCCGAACCTGATTTAGATACAGTCGCCACAGATAACGTTGTCATGAGCTTCGACGAACAGGTCGTTGGTGTAGCCCAAGCGCCCAACGGTGCTTTCTATGTGATTGGCTCCAACACCATCAAGAGGATTGACAAGTTGGAGCGCTAACAATCACTTACATCAAAGATTATTAGTCTTTTCTTCATATATTATTGGATCTTCTCGCGCAAGAACACCAGCTTGTCGAGTTCTTC
>MELI01000044.1:7161-9636 GCA_001767575.1 Candidatus Aquicultor primus
CTATCAGCTTCGCCGGCTCGGGCTGGCCCACGGCAACTACCGCCATCAGCTCATAGTTTTCGGGCGCGTCTATAGCCTGCCTTACCATCTCGGCCTTGGCTAGGATTTGACCCAACCAGCACGC
Source organism: Candidatus Aquicultor primus (assembly GCA_001767575.1). GTDB lineage: Bacteria > Actinomycetota > Aquicultoria > Aquicultorales > Aquicultoraceae > Aquicultor > Aquicultor primus. The sequence goes on from MELI01000044.1 coordinate 7,286, forward strand.
GCCAAGACCCATTCCATGGACCTGTAGAAGCATATTTTGAATGCAAGCGCCGACTGCCTGGGCGTCTTTTGTCTTATCATATATGACAAGGCGGTCAAGAAAGACCGCTATGAGGGTGTCCGCCCCAAGAATTATAGATGAATATTTTGTCGCGGCCGCGAGCCGTTTTTTCGTCTCCTTGCTGCGTATCACGGCAAAACGCCACGGCTGGTTGTTGAGACCCGAGGGGGCCCACCTGCCCGCTTCCAGAATCGCGTCGATATCCGTATCCGTGACGGGTTCACCCGTATATTTGCGCACACTTCTTCTTGTTTGAATGAGTTCTAATATTTCCAATTATCCCCTCCTGCAATTAGCGGCCTTAGTCTTCTCGTTAACTCGGTTTATTATTAAGCTACTAACTTAAACGAGCGGTTTGTCTCGAGGTTTAGAAGTATCAAGGAGCTTTTTCAACCATATATCAAATATTAGTCGAGATGTTTAATCGGTTTATTACATACTGAAAGACTCAGATTAGAAATCATTATATGCGGTTGGCGGTTAAACGTCTAGTATGCCTGGTTATAGTACAAGAGAGCGCAAGGTTGGCTGGATGATATAAGCCGGCACTTACTTTCTTGACTAGCCCGGCGCAACAGAGCCGCTGTCGTCTAGACTTTAAAGGCCGAGGGACAGACATCGTTGAGCAGGCATTTATCGCAACGCGGCTTTTTCGCATCGCAGATAGCCCGGCCATGTTCTATCATCAGATAGGTGAATCCAAACCATTCGGCATTTGGAATAATCTCCATCAGGTCACGCTCTATTTTATCGGGGTTTTCGTTCTTGGAGAGTCCGAGGCGCCGGGATAGACGCTTCACATGGGTGTCGACCGCGATTCCGACAACGACACCATATGCGTTCCCGAGGACTATATTAGCGGTCTTGCGCGCCACACCGGGCAGCTCTAAAATCTCATCCATCGTCGATGGGATTTTCCCGCCGAATCTATCGAGCACCATCATAGCGGCGCCCTTTATATTCTTAGCTTTGTTTCTGAAAAAACCGGTAGGCCTGACATCCTGCTCCAACTCCTCGAGGTCGGCCTCCGCATAATCGCCGACATCCGTATACTTCTTGAAGAGCTCCGTTGTGACTTCGTTTACCTTCTTGTCGGTGCACTGGGCTGAGAGAATCACCGCCACCAACAGCTCAAAGTCGTTAGAATAATTCAGGACTATGCCCGCATTCTTGTATTCGCCTTTGAGTCTTCGGATGATTTCTCCGGCGTGCTTTACTGTTTCGGTGCGCTTCACCTATCACCGCCTCGTCTGTTCTTCTCAGCAATAATATACTCAGAGATTTTGCAACTCATATTTTATCTCCCGTAGCTCAGGGCTTTAGCCCTGATAGTCGCACATGCGTGACCGTTATCAGCCCTAAAGGGCTGAGCTACGATCAACTTAATCCATAACACTAAACATCCGCTTATTATGAAGCCCGCTCTTCGATTAGTTTGATTGCACTTGCGGGGCACTCCTCCGCCGCCTCTTCGCAGCAGCCCTCCTCCTCGCAATCGGAGTCCTTGATAACGTACGATATCCCGTCGTTGTGGACGGTAAATACGCGCGGGCAAAGCAGCTCACAATTTCCGCACCCGATGCAAAGACCGGGGTCTACCTTCGGTATCATCGATATCCTCCAATATTAAAGCGAGACCTCTGAAGACAATTGTAGCAAAAACCGGAGATTATCACCGCCAAACGTCTGACATCGCGAAGTCCCGCCAAAGGTGTGAGAACCACGCTTTCCGGGTAAAGATGTAGCTAAACCGCATGCTATATGCTCGTTCAGGTTGTAAGGGCAAGACTTAAGGAGGAATAATCATGGCTGCAGTGGAACGCAAGGAATATTTCGAAGAAGGCGTCGAAAAATGGCTTCGGCTCGAAGACGATACGATAGCCAGCTGCGAAAAGATCATCGACGCAAGCGATAACGCCCTGGTGAAGTTGATGGCCGGACTCGTAAAGACCGACTCCCAGAAACACATCGAGATTCTCAACTTCATCAAGGAAGCGCTCGACGGGACCATCACGCTCACCCCGGATGAGCTCGGCAATATCTCGGAGCTGCTGGACGCGCACATCCAAATCGAAAAGGATTCGATAACTCTCGGGGAAGCCGAATACGAGGAGAGCAGGCACTTCGTCGTCCGCCACCTTCTCTCTTACTTGATTATGGATGAGACGAAGCACTTTAAGATATTTAACCAGCTGCGGGACTACAAGAGAAAGCTCTACCCGTACGTTTAGGCTATCGGCATGCAGGTCTCGACGATGCTACCTCGCGCGCTCGATTAAGTCGACGAAGAT
>MELI01000044.1:9736-12265 GCA_001767575.1 Candidatus Aquicultor primus
ACTTTGGCGTGTATGTTGGCGCCATAGAAGTATGCCTCGATAACCCCGGGTGAGCCGGCGACCGCGCGCAACGCCTCCGGCGATGTGCCTATATCGATTTCGATGATAGCGCCGGTCGCATGGTCGCGCTTGACCTCGTCCGGCGTACCCAGCGCTATGATATCGCCCTGGTAGATGAAGCTTAAGCGGTGGCAATGCTCGGCTTCGTCCATATAGTGTGTCGTGACAAAAAGCGTCGTGCCGCCTTCGGCCATTCGATATAACATATCCCAGAAGTTCCGCCGAGAGACGGGGTCGACGCCTCCGGTCGGCTCGTCCAAAAAGACCATCTCGGGCTCGTGTATTATCGCGCACCCCAAGGCGAGGCGCTGCTTCCAGCCGGTCGAGAGGTTTTGCGCAAGCTCGTCCTCTCTCCCCTTCAGGCCGGCCATCTCTATGACGAAATCCTTGCGCTCCGCCAGTCTATCGTTTTTGAGACCGTATATGCCCCCGAAAAAGTCGAGGTTTTCCATGACCGTGAGGTCGTTATAAAGGCTAAACTTCTGAGACATGTAGCCGATGCGGCGCTTTATCTCTTCGGCCTGGGTCGCCACGTCGAAGCCCAAGACCTCGGCGCGCCCCCCGCTCGGCTCGAGAATACCGCAGAGCATACGTATCGTCGTCGATTTCCCGGAGCCGTTCGGCCCCAGAAAACCGAATATCTCACCCCGCTTGACCTCGAACGATATATTGTCTACCGCTTTGAAATCGCCGAATTGTTTGGTCAACCCGTCGACGATTATAGAATTCCCGTTAGACATACGCCACACTCTCCAGCCTTTTTCACAACTCACCGGCGCCTAATCCGCAAACCGCTTCTTGAACCTCAACACGCTCACCCCGAAAATAAAAACACCGAGCAACATAAGAAGAAGCGCCTCGTCCCAGAGCGCTCCGATGCCGACGCCCTTCAAAAATATTCCACGCACGATGACCAGAAAATATCTAAGCGGCACAACATATGTGAACCACTGGATAACCACGGGCATGTTCGCTATCGGGAAGATGAAACCCGAGAGCATCATCGCAGGCATCATAAAGAACCAGGTCGTCATGAGAGCCTGGTTCTGTGTCCTTGATACCGTCGACACAAAAAGACCCTGCCCGACGGTGGTAAACAAAAACGCGACGCACAATAGCAGCAACAGCAAGAGATTCCCCCTGAACGGGACGCCGAACCAGCCAATACCGAGCGCCAGCACCAACCCTATCTCGATAAACGCTATCAGCACGAACGGCAGTATCTTTCCGGATATCAGCTCCGCGCGACTTATGGGCGATACTATGAGCTGCTCCAAGGTGCCGCGCTCGCGCTCTTTGACGATAGCAAGCGAGGTCACGAGCGTAGTAATAATCGTTATGATAAGCCCCATCAGACCCGGTATCATGAAATTGACACTCTTAAGGTCGGGGTTATACCAGACCCTTATCCTCGGCTCAACCGTTGATATCTTGGGCGCAATCGCCCTCACCGCCGCGAGCCGCTGCTCCATCAATTCCTGGGAGCGCGACGCGATTATGCGCGTGGCGAACTGCTGCGCCTGAACGCCGGCGTTAGAATCCGAACCGTCGATCACGAGCATCACCTCCGCCGTGCGGCCACTCGCGATGGCGTCCCGGTAGCCGCTCGGAATAATAACGCCGATAGTCGCTTTGTCGGCGCGGATATATTCAGCTATTTGCATCTCCCCTTCGGCGCGCGCGGCAATCTTGAAATAGCCCGCATTGACAAACTTCTCCGTCAGCACCCTACTCTCAGCAGAGCGGTCGCTATCGACCACAACCATGTCAATATTTTTTATCTCCGTCTGCACCACATAGCCGAAGAGCAGGAGTTGGATAAGAGGGGCGACAAATACCAGCGGTATCATCCGCCTGTCTCGCTTGAGCTGTATGAATTCTTTCTTGGCGAGCATTAAGACGCGCCTCATGCGAACGCCCTCCTCAGTCTCAACGAAGCGACTATAATCGTAAGTGCGGCGAAGGCGGCCAGCGCCAAGAAGTCCGGCCAAAGAACACTAAGGCCCGTGCCCTTCAAAAATATGCCCCTGACCACGACGATAAAATACCGCGCCGGCACTAGATATGTTAGGAATTGCAGAACGAGCGGCATGCTCTTAATCGGAAAAACAAAGCCTGACAGCAAGAACGATGGCAAGAACGTGGCCATGAACGCGGCGAAACTCGCCACCTGCTGCGAATCCGTTGCGGCGGATATTACCAAGCCCAAGCCGAGCGTGCCCGCAACATAGATAACGAGACCCAGGAAGAGCAAGAGCAGGCTACCGTTCATCGGCACATTAAACCAGAGCATCCCGGTGGCGGTAATAAGCAGGGCTTCGACAAAAGCGATTAAAACATAGGGCGCGATTTTTCCCAAAATCAGCTCCCAACTTTTTATCGGCGATATGATGAGGTTTTCGAGCGTGCCCTTCTCTTTTTCGCGAACGATAGCCAGCGAGATGGTAATCGTCGTCACCGTCATCAGAA
>MELI01000044.1:12327-12589 GCA_001767575.1 Candidatus Aquicultor primus
CTGCTGCTCGCCTGAATCGGCACCTGGCTCCGCGATATATCGACTCCCCGGCGATAGAGAGACTCGGCGGTCACCTTTGACGAGAAACGTCCTATTATCGCCGATGAGTAACCGACGCCGACCCGCGCGAGCGTCGGGTCGGAACCATCTACTATTACCTGAAGCTTAGCTTTTTCATCCGAGAGCAAGTCCTCTTCAAAGCCTTGCGGTATGACTATCGCCACCTTGATGCTGCCGTCGTCGAGCCGCTCGGCGAAATCGG
>MELI01000044.1:12657-12972 GCA_001767575.1 Candidatus Aquicultor primus
GTGGCGGTCCGGTCGCTGTCGTAAACACCGGTCGGGATGTTATCGATGTCAAAACTGAGCGCGTATCCGAACATCAATAGTTGAAATAGGGGCAGTATCAAGATGATTATTAGCGTCCGCGGGTCGCGGATGACATGTATGAATTCTTTTCGCGCGATAGCCTTAATCATCTTCATAAGGGTCCTCGCTGTCTAACCTGCCGATTGAGCCGGCCTTTATCATCGCGATAAACGCGCTCTCCATCGACGGTGCCTTGGTCTTAACCGAAGAGACCTCCACTTTGCCCGCGAGGTCGAGTCGGAGCCTGCGCTCGGC
>MELI01000044.1:13041-15297 GCA_001767575.1 Candidatus Aquicultor primus
ACGACCTCTCCGCTAAACGCGCCCTTTATGGCCTTCGAGCTGTCGCTGACCCTGACTTTGCCGGCGTCCATAAAAGCGACCGTCGAGCAGCGCTCGGCCTCGTCCATGTATGGGGTCGAGACAAATAGGGTCAGCCCCCGGCTCCGAAGCTCGGAGAGTATCGCCCAGAACTCACGCCGGCTCACCGGGTCGACGCCGGTCGTCGGTTCATCCAAGAAGAGGATATCCGGCTGGTAGATAAGCGTGCACGCCAAAGCGAGTTTCTGCTTCATCCCGCCGGATAGGAATTCGGCTTGCCGGCCGGTAAATTCTTCAAGGCGGGCAAATCGTAAAAGTTCTTTGGTGCGGCTTTTTCGCTCACTCTCGGAAAGACCATGAAGCTCCGCGAAAAAACGTAAGTTCTCCTCGACCGTCAAATCCCCGTAGAGGTTAAACCGCTGCGACATGTACCCGATGCGTCCCCGCACCGCGCTCGCGTCGCGCACGATGTCGTTGCCCCACAACCAAATACTGCCGGATGTCGGCTTTAAGATGGTCGACAGCGCGCGAATCGTGGTCGTCTTGCCCGCGCCATCGGGCCCGACCAGCCCAAATATCTCGCCCTCTATCACACTGATATTGAGGCCGTCGACGGCCCGCACACCGGGAAAATCCACTATAAGGTTTTCGGTCTCTATGATATGTTCGTTCATAATCTAATAGCTTTCAGTTTCAGTTATCAAGATATTGATAGCTCTCGTAGCTCAGGGCTTTAGCCCTGAAAACAGTCGTCAGCTATCAGCTATTTCAAAACCGCATCCGCCGGCATGCCCGGTTTCAGGTCGCCAGAACTGTTGTCGACACCAACGGTCACGGCGAAAACCAGGCTCGACCGCTGTTCTTTGGTCTGAACATTCTGCGGGGTGAACTCCGCTTCGGACGCTATCTCGACCACTTTTCCGGAAAACTCTTTCTTCGAAAACGCGTCTACGTTTACCGATACCTTCTGGCCGACCTTGACTCTGCCGAGCTCCTTTTGGTCGACGTATATGGTCAACTCAAGAGACGATAGCCTGCCCACGACAGCTACGGTCGTACCCGGAGCCGCTACCTCGCCTTCGGTAATCGGAAGGCTCAATATAGCCCCATCGACCGGCGAGGTGACAGTCGCATACGACTCCTGAATCTTAGCTGTCGATAGCGCTGCCTGAGCCTGTTTCAGTTGAGCGTTAGCTATTTTAAGCCCGGCGCTCTTATCCGCATCGTCGACCGTCGCCTGGGCGGCTTCGACTCCGGCTTGCGCCGCCAATACCACATCTTTCAAGACTCGGTCATCTAAGGAAACCAGGACGTCACCCTTCTTTACGACCGCCCCCTCCTCGACCTTCACATCTACCACTTTGGCCGCGACCTGCGCGCCCAGTTTCAGCTCGACCGCTTCAAGAGTGCCTGAGCCTTCTATCCGCCCATTGCTTGATGCGGCTCCTTCCCCATAATAGTAATACCAGGCCAAAGCCCCGGTGATAATCAAGACGAGCGCCAGGGGAATCATCGCGCGCTTCTTATGCATAACCATCATTCCTCCTCTTAGACTTGGTATTTAATAATCACTCTGCGGCCGCTATCCGCGCATCGGCGGGCATGCCTGATTTCAAAATGCCATCCTCATTGACGACATCTATTAAAACGCGTATAACGCGAATAAGCTCCAGCTCACTCGAGGCCGAATTAGACGGGGCAAAAATCGCTTTACCGCCCACGCGGGCGACCTTACCTTTAAAAACATGCCCGGGCCTGGCATCGACACCGACCTCAACGTCATCCCCGGCCTCGACTTGAACCGCCTCGTTGACCGGCAGATACACGTCGAGTCGCATCGTCTGCTCGTTCGCAATGAGCATCAGCTTCTGCCCGGGATAGGCGACCATTCCCTCACTCGCTTTTAGCTCGCGCACCCTGCCGGCGGCTCCGGCCTTGATCTCGGAGGCATCTTTGAGCTTGCGGGCAAGCGACAGGCCCACCTCGGCCTGGTCACGCAGTTTCTTCAATACCCGCACCTTCTTAACGACGGTGGAACTGCCTTTCTTTATTTTGTCCCTGCCCTCGACTATTTTTGTGAGCGCGCCATCCAGCTTTTTCACGCCCTGAGTGTATTGTTGTTTTCCCGTAGCAAGGCCTTGTTTCGTGCCGCTAATCCCTTTCTCAAGCTGAGCTTTAGCTTCAGACAATTGCTTGACGGTAGGCCTGAGCGACGCTTGTTGCTTCAGCGCCCCCTGC
>MELI01000045.1 GCA_001767575.1 Candidatus Aquicultor primus
GGTCGATGTACTGGCAAACCTCTTTTACACGACGGGTCACTTCGCGCTCTATCTGGTCGATTAAACCGAGTCGAACCCGCTCGTCTCTCTCCTCTTCGAGCGCTATCAAGAGATTGCTTGCCGGCCACTTCGAGTCTATCGGGAGTACCCGCCTGTCCGACAGGATGAGGCCGAACTCGACGACCTTTCCGTTTACGCTGAAGTTATGCGCAATCATATCGTGCGGAAAGAGCTTGAATATCTCGTTTAATATATTCTCGCCCGCCTGCCCTTTGGAGTAGCTCCCGACTATTACGCTTTCCAGGCGCTTTACGACGTTGCGACTCTCCTCTTCGAGATGCTTACGGGCCTCGTAATCGGTTTTCAGATGCTCTATGGTGCGCTGGGTTTTGAGTATCTCATCGCGAATGAAGCTCTGCGACCTGTCGCCGAACTCAACACTCGATTTCATCTCTTGGATTAGGAGATTTTGCCGTTCAAGGGTATCGCGGAGCGCGGAGGTATCCGAGGGGGCCTTTCTGAATGCGAGAGAGATTACCGCAATAACCAGTACCACGACGAGCGCGAGTAGTGCGACATTTACTGTGTCCATAGCTCTCCAATAGTGCAACTAATCGCGATGGCATATCTGTTGGCGCTAGATTAAACGGTGAACCGGCATAGATGTCGCGCCGGTTCCGCGGAACAGCCGGCTTTACAGCATATCCCTTTTGTAATATGCAGTCTGACCCGGTGATTCCTCGACGCCTACCGTTATCGAGGTTATGTTGTCCGCCTGCATATCGAGAAGGTCCTCGCGTATCTTCTCCGATAGATAAAACGCGAGCAATTCGGCTGTGCAGTTCTTTATCGGCAAAATCAAAACATCCGATGCCGGGAAGATGAATCGTTTATCCCTGAAGACCACCTCAACGGTGCCGTTCGCTTCAGTTATGGCGACCAGGTCGTTCTTGGACGGTATAAGCGTCTTGTGGTCGAGTTTGTTGCAGTGGTTCTCCGCAAATTCCTTAAGGACTGTAAAGTCGAATATATAGCCGATATCGTCGAGTTCTCCCTCCAAATCGACGGATACCGCATAGTTGTGCCCATGAAGACGCTCGCACTTCTCGCCGAAAATCAAGAAATGAGCGGAGCTGAATTTTAAATAATCTTTTTCGACATGTATCGAGTATTTGCCCATGGTAAAAAGAGTATTGCGCTTAGTCTCTTTTGTCAACACGCACGCCCGCCGCACGCATCTCGCTAAGTTGGAGAGTCTCCAAGCAAACCTTAGCGGTTTAGCCGACACTCAATCCCAGATAGGGGAAGAGCTTCTGCTTTACCTGCTCAATAGTCTGCTCGGTCTTTGCTTGAAGATTCGCCGCGGTCCCCTCAATCGGCTCATCCCGCAACTTGCGCGGACATTCAGAACGGGAGTGACCGGCGCACATTTCGCGCCACGGCCCCGGAATCTCATTATCCAGACCTACCGAGGCGACCTCGGCGGTCAGAAGCGTCCAGGCTCGCGGCACGACCTCATAGATTTGATATCCGCCACCCCCGAGGGCGACCAGTTTGCCTCCTGAAACCTCATGTGCGAGTTCGTGGATTCTCGCATATATGTGCTCGTAGGCGTTGGTCGTAAGGCTCATACTGGCCAGCGGGTCGGTATGATGGGAGTCGCAACCGTTCTGCGAAACAATCAGGTCGGGTTTGAACGCCCGGACAACCGGCGGAACCACCTCGTTGAAGGCTCGCAAATACAACTCGTCATAAATCCCGGGCTCAAACGGGACATTCACGGAATAGCCCTCCCCTTCGCCTGTTCCAATCTCTTCGATAAAACCGGTTCCGGGGAAAAGGTACCGTCCACTTTCATGCAACGATAGGGTCAGGACGTCGGAGCGATCATAAAACGCCCATTGGACACCGTCTCCGTGATGGGCATCGATATCGACATATAGAACTCGTGCGCCGTAGTGCTTGACGGCATAATCGATGGCACAAGCGGGGTCGTTATAGACACAAAAGCCCGAAGCCCGGTCGGAAAGCGCGTGATGCAGCCCGCCCGAGATGCTGACCGAGTGAGCCACCCGCCCACTCATTACCAACTCCGTCGCCTCTATCGCGCTTCCGGCAATAAGGCTCGCCGCCTCGTGCATACCTTTGAATGCCGGATTATCGCCGGCGCCTATGCCGAACTTCGGCCCGTAAACCGAACCGTCGGCGCCGTACATCGACGGGTCCCCGAACGTATCGCCGGTCTCACTTATTTTCTTTACCGCGTCGACATAGCCGGCCGTGTGGATTCCCAGCAGCTCTTCATCGGTCGCCATACGCCCGGGCAACAGCTTTACGTGAGGTTTATAGAAGACGCCATAGGCCTTTAAAAGCTCATAGGTCAACTTCAGGCGAATAGGTTGAAGCGGATGCGAAGCAGAAAAATTGTAATCCGAGAATTCATCGCCGTAGATGAACGCAACAGCTTCGTCGGCGCTGCCGCCACATAAATCCTTCTGATGCATTGCCCCCACCCTATTTACTCCTGAGGATAAGGAAGAGGCCTGCAATAAAGGTGAGCGCGCTCAGAAGTAGGGGCATATACACAGGGACGATAACCGGCATCGGCACAAGCGCGATGACGTCTTTAGACAGCAGCGAAGTCGGCCATTTAATAATAGCGTAGAGAAAGGCATAGTAGAGAACGCCCCACAATCCGACGACAAATAGCAGCAAATAGACGCGCTCACTCCACTTCTTCCCTATCATGTATACGGCGGCCCCTACCAGCGCCAACATGGCGATTTGACGTATTTGCTCCGTCACCAGAAGATTCATGTCGACCAGTATCTTAAGAGCGAGGTCCTGTTTTAATACCATAAGGTCGCCGAACTTAAAAACGATATCCTGTTTGTTCAGGCCCCATGACGGAAGCAATGTTTTTATATTATAGATCTCGCGCAGATATACCGCGGCGGCGGCGTTGAGAAAAGCGACAGTTGTGGCAATTACGACCAGCGAGGTAAACTTAGCCTTGGCTTTGCGGCTCTTTTTCTTTTTGACTTTCTTCGTGAGGTTTCCCATCAATTCACCGTCTGTTGCTACGACTTATGCTTTATCTAATCGGCTGCTATCGACGCTATCGCGAACTTTGTTTCTGGTTAAAAACATACCCGACCTGCCTGCTAAAAACAAGCCTATGCCTAACAATAAGACGATAACATAGTTTCGCTGAGCAAGTACGAGAAAAGGCAGGATGGCTTCGGTCATCAACCGCGGGGCAAAGTCGTTTTCGCCAAGCATCCCTTCGACTCTGGCGCGAATCAAAACCAGAAGAAGCGCGCTCATCCCGACCAGGATAAGGCTGCCACCGAGACCTGTGAGCTTGTAAAAACCGCGGCTTGAAACAAAAAAAAGGATTCCGGACAAACAACCCAGAAGACCTGCAAAGACAAAGAGCTTATACACGTTGTCGTTGAATTTCTTGCTCACAAAAGTATCTGCGAGCATACCCAGCCTATCTATCTCCAGCCGGCTCGATGGCGGAAGACCGGTGGAATTAATCGTATCAGTAAAACCATGGTAATACATCTCGCGTATGATGGCGCTCGCAATAAATGCTCCAAGCTGTTCCCTCGGCACATCTCTCATATCGGTAGCATGCACATCGAGTTCGATATTCAAACCCGGGACAACCAAGGGCGCACCGGAGTCGCTTTGAGCAAACCTTTCAAGCTCGGGATAGTAAATCTCCATCAGAGATTGGATATCGATAATCTCCTCGGCGGCGATTACCCCGACACGCTCGACCATCTCAAAGGAAGAAACCTGGTAAGCATGGTAAGAAAAGAGTGTCAATGCTAGAAAAAAGGTGAAGAAAACGCCGCTGGTAAGTCTGAGGAATTCGCTTCTAGTGGCGCGGTTTTCCTTGCTCGTCACATTAGACCTGCTTCACTCTTTATGAGAATAGCTTGGTGGCTAGACAACCGCCCGCTCCATAGTCTCGCCATCGTTGCTCTCACCACTTTGGATAGTGGGCAGAGTAAATGAGAATGTGCTGCCTGCTTCCAACACGCTCTTCGCCCAGACCCGTCCACCATGCGCCTCGACCAGATGTTTGACTATCGCCAGGCCAATGCCGGAACCGCCCGTCACACGCGCGCGCGACTCGTCGACCCTATAGAAATGATTGAACACGTACGGGAGGTCTTCCTTGGATATCCCTTCCCCCGAATCCTCGACCGAAACCAGAACTGCGGGGTTATCGACTCCACCGCCTATTGCGAGGTCGATATTGGCGCTTATCTTGACCGTATCGCCCTCGGCCGTATATTGAAACGCATTGGCGATTAGATTATAAAGCACCTGGCTAATCCTATCGCTGTCGACATTGACCGGCGGTAAGTCCTCACCTATCTCCACTTCGAGATGTTTTGACTCCTCGACGGCTCTCGGCCTGAACATCTCGACTACCTGCCGGATGATATAGCCGATGTTGGCTCGCTCCGTCTCGAGTCGGAGTTGCCTCTCCTCGGCCAGCGCGAGGTCTCTTAAATCATTTAGAAGCCTCGACAAAAGCAAGGTCTCTGTATGGATAGCGGCCAGCTTCTTTTGGCTCGGCTCTATGACTCCGTCGAGCATGGCCTCGATATTGCCGCGCACCACGGTCAACGGTGTCTTCAACTCGTGAACGATATCTCCGAGCAGCCTGTGACGAAGCTGATTATTCCTCTCGATGCTCATGGCCATCTTGTTGAAGGAGGTCGCCAACTGCCCGATTTCGTCTTTGGTGCTTACCTCGACGCGATGGGTCAAGTCACCCTGAGCTATTGTTTTTGCTGCGACCGCCAGCTCATGCAACGGCGCGGTCAACCGCTTGGCGAACAAAACGCCGAGAAGCGCCGCTACCAGAGCGGTTACGATGCCGGTAATCCAAATCCACTCATTCACCGACTGCAAGAAACCTTCCTCCAGCGGACCGATAAGGTTAGCCAGCATCCGCGCTCGCATGCCGCCATGCCCGGAAGCCGCCTGCCCGGCAAACGGCCCGTTTATAAGATAGTCATTGAATTGTAGACCGATTACCCTGTTGATTATCGCCGAGACCGCCGTTATCGAAACCAGTGCGATCAGCGTAAATGTAATCGTCAGCCTTGCGGCAAGACTACGCATCGTCGCTTTCCTCCATTCTATAGCCGACACCGAACACAGTGACGATATACTGCGGCGTCTTCGGGTTAGCCTCAATCTTCTGGCGGAGATTCTTTACATGCGCATCGATTG
>MELI01000046.1:0-13166 GCA_001767575.1 Candidatus Aquicultor primus
CATATCTTGCATTGTAGTGAGAATGCGTGAAAGTAACAACAAGCGGGAGACGGTAATTATGCGCGGGCCGGCCAGACCGAATCCGGGAACTAAAGTCCGTGCACGTGTAGGTGTTGGGGGTGTATGATTAGAACAGCGGGGAGGATTTCTGAAGGGGTGCGTATGAGTCTGAGCTTACGTCGAAGGCGAAACGCCGTATACTTATTGCTAGTGGTCATGGCGGTTGTGTCTCTAGTAGTGACAGGCTGCGATAGGTTACGTGTCGGGCAGGCCGGAAAAGAAGCGGCAACCGAGCAAGACAAGCTCAAGACAAGTGAAAGCGCCGAGCCCGGCGCGGAAGACACCGCGCGCATCAGGGATATCGAGCCGACAAAAGACACCGCCGATTTCTATAAGGCCGTGAAGGGCGCGAACAAGGTCGTCATTATCGCGGGCGATATGGGAGATCCTCTCGAAGATCGGGAACAGGTGCCGCTTAATGCCTTCAACTCTCACGAGATAGAGTTCTGGCATATACTGGGCGCAATCACCTCGGCGATTGCCGGGAGCGAATCGCCTGAGCGGGAAAGCGATTACGTAATTCGCTGGTATGACAAGTACAAGAAACTGGGCGAGGCTAAAATCAACAAAGAATCGGGGCTCACAGAGCTTAGGTATATAGTTTCGTCGGATGGAAAGCTCGCACCGGAGGGTAACACAATATCCGGAAATGTCTTCATTCCAAAGAAAAAGCTTGCCATCATCAAAGATACTGCGGCAGCTCTTTTGAATCAGCGCGAAAAGGAACTCGAGAAGGCCAAGAAAGGCGCCTTGCGAGGCGTAGAAATTTAGAGCCGGGGGATTGAGGCGAGTCTTAAATAAGGTTTGCGGCCAGGTACTAGGACAACCAAGCGTTTGAACGTTGCTAACCCTGGTATAATTAGGATGGAAAGTGATATTAACCGGCTAGGAATGCGATAGGCAGAAGAGATTTTCGATAGCTGTCCACGGACAGCTTTAATCGTTGTGTTTCTAGGAGAAACAAGACAGTCTGGGACTGCGAGGATTATGCAAGACGACAAGTTGATAATACGCGGAGCGCGCGAACATAACTTAAAGAACATTAGTCTGGAACTACCCCGAAACAAACTGATCGTCATGACCGGCCTGAGCGGGTCGGGCAAGTCGTCACTGGCAATCGATACCATCTATGCCGAAGGACAGCGACGTTACGTCGAATCGCTCTCATCCTATGCGCGCCAGTTTCTCGGGCAGATGGACAAGCCCGATGTCGACCACATCGACGGCCTCTCGCCCGCTATCTGCATAGACCAGAAATCGACCTCGAAAAACCCGCGCTCGACGGTGGGGACCATCACCGAGGTCTATGATTACTTGCGCCTGCTCTATGCGCGAATCGGCGTCCCGCACTGTCCGGATTGCGGCAAAGAAATAGCCCAGCAGACTTCACAGCAAATCGTCGAGCAAGTTTTGAGGCTGGAGTCGGGAACCAAGTTTCAGGTGCTCGCACCGGTCGTTCGCGGCCGCAAGGGCGAGTACCGCGAACTTCTGGAGCGCTTAAGAAAGGACGGGTTCGCCCGTGTTCAGATAGACGGCAAAATCTTCGGCCTGGATGAAGATATCAAGCTCGACAAGAACGAGCGGCACGATGTCGATGTCGTCGTCGACCGGCTGGTGATGAAAGAGGGTATTGAGCGCAGGCTCGCCGATTCGGTAGAGACGGCCTTAAGCCTTTCCGACGGTATCATATCTGTCGACATCGCCGATGGCGAAAGACAAGACTTTAGCACGTTTTTTGCTTGTATCGATTGTGGAATAAGTTTCGAAGACCTTGAGCCGAGGATGTTTTCGTTCAACAACCCTTACGGTGCTTGCCGTGAGTGCTCGGGGCTCGGCACCAGGATGGTCGTGGACCCGGAACTCGTCGTCCCGGACGCGAGCTTAAGCATAAACGAAGGGGCTATTCACCCCTATTTTTATACGCGAATCGACTTTTATCCAAAGATAATCAAGGCGGTTTGCGAGGAGTACGACATCGACATGGACACGCCGTGGATAGACCTCCCCGAGGACGCTCACCGGATTCTACTGCTCGGTACCGATAGGCCTATCCACGTAAAGTATCGTACTCTTACGGGGCGAAGCCGCAGCTACAACTCGAAGTTCGACGGCGCCATCCAAAACCTGGCCCGCCGCTATCGCGACACCGAGAGCGATTATGTGCGTGAGCAGATTGCGCAGTATATGACGATGCGGTCGTGTCCGGTTTGTGACGGGGCAAGGCTAAAACCGGAGAGTCTCGCGGTGACGGTGGGCGGTAAAAACATCCACCAGTTCAGCGAGATGTCGTCTAAGGCCTCGCACGAATTCATAACCAATCTCACACTGACCGAGCGCGAGCAGATGATCGGGCATCGAATCCTGAAAGAAGTCCGCGAGCGCCTGCGGTTTCTAATCGATGTCGGGCTCGACTACCTGACGATAAACCGCACGGCGGGGACGCTCTCCGGCGGGGAGGCGCAGCGCATCCGCCTGGCTACCCAGATAGGCTCGGGTCTGGTCGGAGTGCTCTATGTGCTCGATGAGCCGAGTATCGGCCTCCACCAGCGGGACAACAAGCGCCTCATCCAGACTCTTAAGCGCTTGCGCGACCTCGGCAATACACTCATCGTCGTCGAGCACGACGAGGAAACGATGCACGAGGCCGATCATATCGTCGACATCGGGCCTTTCGCAGGTGAGCACGGCGGCCATATCGTGGCAAGCGGGACATTCGATGATATTTTGGCGGCACCCGATTCCATTACGGGCCAGTTTTTGAGCGGCCGGCGTAAAATCGAGACGCCAAAGGAACGCAGGGTGCCCGGCGATGCATGGCTCAGCATCAGGGGTGCCGCTGAGCACAATTTGAAAAACATCGATGTCGACTTCCCTCTCGGCCTACTCACCTGCGTAACCGGTGTTTCGGGGAGCGGAAAAAGCACGCTCGTCACCGACATCTTGTCTAAGGTGCTGGCGCGCAAGCTATATCGCTCGCGGGATCTCCCCGGAAAACACGAAACGGTCGGAGGGCTGGAGCACATCGACAAGGCAATCGAAATCGACCAGTCACCCATCGGGCGTACGCCTCGCTCGAATGCGGCGACCTACGTAAAGGTCTTCGACGATATCAGGAAACTCTTCAGCCAGGTGCCCGAGGCGCAGGTGAGGGGCTACAAGCCGGGGCGTTTCAGTTTCAACGTCAAAGGCGGGCGTTGCGAGGCCTGTAGCGGCGACGGTACTATTAAGATAGAGATGCACTTCCTGCCGGACATCTATATTCCGTGCGAGGTCTGCAAGGGCTCTCGTTTCAATAAAGAGACGCTTGAGGTCAAATATAAAGGTAAGAGTATAGCGAATGTTTTAAACATGTCGATTGAGGACGCACTTGGTTTCTTCGAGAACATACCGAAGATTCGCCGCAAGCTACAGACGCTCTTCGACGTCGGTCTCGGCTATATCAAGCTCGGACAGCCGGCGCCGACGCTCTCCGGAGGGGAAGCGCAGCGGGTAAAGCTCGCGGCCGAGCTTTGCAAGATAGCGACCGGCAGGACGTTCTATATTCTAGACGAACCCACAACCGGCCTGCACTTCGCCGATATCGAGAAGCTGCTCGAGGTTTTGGGACGCCTCGTAGCCCAGGGCAACAGCGTTCTAGTCATCGAGCACAATCTTGATGTCATAAAGACGGCTGATTGGATAATCGACCTCGGTCCCGACGGCGGGGAAGCGGGTGGATTTGTTATTGCCGCCGGCTCGCCCGAGGCTATAGCGTCAACCAAATCCTCGTATACCGGGCAGTTTCTGAAGAAGGCTCTGCGTGATAGCGGTGTGTTGGTAAGCTAACAGCCGATAGTGAAAACCCTAGCACTCTAACACTTTAATGTGTTAAAATATCTTAATTAAACCGATATCAGTACGGGAGCTAAAATGTTAAGCATCGCGCTACCAAAAGGAAGTCTCGAAGAGCAGACCCTCAAGCTCTTCGCGCAAGCGGACCTCGAGATAAAGAAGAGTGCCAGGGGCTACAATCCGACCACAAACGACCCCCGAATCAGCAAGGTCAAGGTTTTGAGGCCGCAAGAAATCCCCACATATGTCGCCGAAGGTTATTTCGACCTCGGCATCGGCGGTCACGACTGGATAGTCGAAACGGGCGCGGATGTCATAGAAGTCGCCGATATGCCGTATGCTAAGACCGGCGCGGGCATAATGAAACTTGTCGTTGCGGTTCCTGAGGGCTCGCCTATCGAAAGGCCCGAAGACATCCCGGCGGGCAGTCGCGTCAGCACCGAACTCATGAATGTGACGCGAAAATATTTTAAGGATATCGGTGTCCCGGTCAAGTTGTCGTTTTCATACGGGGCGACGGAAGCCAAGATACCCGAGCTCGTTGATGTAGTCGTAGACCTAACCGAGACGGGCGAGACGCTTCGCCGCAATCGCCTGAAGATCATAGGCACCGTTCTTGAATCGACCACACGGCTGATGGTCAACAAAGCGTCGTGGGCCGACCCGCAAAAGAGGCGGGCAATCGAGGAGATAAAGACGCTTCTTCTGGGCGTCATTGAGGCCCGTGGCAAGGTTCTTATCAGTATGAACGTACCCAAGGCGCAGCTCGATATCATCGTCTCCGTGTTGCCGGCGCTCAAAAACCCGACCGTTTCCCAGCTCTACAACTCCGACTACTTTGCGGTAGAGACGGTTGTAGAAAAAGCATGTGTCAACACGCTCATTCCTGAACTCAAGGCCGCCGGGGCCGAAGATATCATCGAACTCGTAATTTCTAAAATAGTGCGCTAGTTGGTTGGTCGATAAACCGGCAAGTAGCTTGAGCAGACCGGTCATCAAGCCATTGCTTAGTTAGCAAGCAGGCCATGGCTCGGATCTGCTCGTAGTATAAAATGTCGCTTTCTGTCTTTTTCAGCGGCTCGGTAGAGAAGCGTTTGCCGATTGTTAGGCCACAACCACCCGCTTTTTCTGCAAAAAGGCTCTAATAAATATGAAAAAGCGCTTGTATCGTGGTATAATTGAAGACGAATTATGTTTACAGAAATTGTATTCGGGACCGGTACGCAGAATCTCATATTAGATATACTTGCTATCGTTATAAAGCTGGGCATCCTGCTTATCGCACTCATCTTTTTCCAGCGGCTATATGCAGAAATCTCAAAGAATTCAGCCGACGGTCATCCAGAAAAAACTATCTTGGTATTGAGGGCTACGTTAACGGCCTTTGCGTTCGCTGTTTTAGCTCTAAACTGGCTTCCTTGGCTTTACGGGGCTACAGGTTCGCAGAATGCCTATGACCTCATCGCCGGTGAAGGGCAATACGCATTAGCCATACCCCTCGTCTTTATCCTCATGGTCATTGTCGCAGTTTGGCGACACAGCCCGAATTCTCCCACATCGGCGGCACCGTTGTTCGCTGCATATGCATTATCGATTGTCGCCATCGGCCTGCCGTCAGCAGCTTATGGGGATGCGTATGCCGTAGGACCGGCATGGTTGAGTCTGATCATCGCCGGAATAGCGATATTCCCGGCGATTCTTTATGCGGAAGGAATGCCGCATCCAACCAATCGGTTGCTTTATCGCTTCATAAATCTGGGCAAGGTTCGTTATGATGAAGCCGTTCACTATGCCGCGCAAAATCTTCACATCAGCTACAAGGGCTCCAATGTTCCTATAGGTTTTTCTGCTGCAGATGGCAAATACCAGGGGAAAATAGTGCAAATATTCGGCGCGGAGGGGAGCCTCTCCAACAATAAGATTGCGGGCATAATGACGGGCGCTGACTTCAAAGTCGATGATACGATAATCAACAGGCCCCATGCATGGCCTGAGGTTTATTTTAAAGCGCTTCGCCTCGAGTTGCCGCGTTGGTATGTGGAGCTGGCTGAGGACGAGAGCTGGGAGCCCGACTTAAAGCGCCTTGAAATCGAAATCGACGGGATTCAGATAGAAGATGAATATGAGATAGCGTCGCCGAAAGAGAAGAAAGCGCTCGAGATAGTCGACAAGCTAAGAGAAGAGATAATCGATTTAGACGCGGAATTCATCTTGCTGAACCAAGACGGCGTTTTTGTAGGCTATGATTTTTCGCGGATGCGCATGCCGGTAGAGTACCTCTTTGACAAAACAAAATTGCAGCTTAGTATGGTCGAGCAAATCGGGAAAATATTGGCGCCGGCAAAAACGGACAAGAAGCGGCCCGCATCGCAAAAAGCGGACAAAGAGAAGATAACCAAGGCGAAAGAGGCAAAACCCAAACCAGCGCAAGATAAGACCGTCAAAAGCAAAGCCCGCAAGAAAGGGACGATAGCGCGTTCCGGCCAGACGGATTCCGCCTCCAACTCAGTACCAAACAGTGTTTAGGTGATTTGGTCTTAAGCGACTAGATAAATCACTTGAAAAAACAGGCCCGGTGCTGCTAATCTAGTGTCAATCGTCAACATGTTGATTTAGAATTTGGTATGTCAGCCTGTAAACAGGCATCCCGCCAAAGTGGATGCTTGTTTTTTTGTGTGGGTAGGGAGCCATGATAAACACAGCAGGTAGTGTTCTTGTTGAGGAAATCAAGCATATAGAGCGACCTGATATCGCATTTTGCGGGCTGCTCCGTGACCGTATGCCGTTTTTGCTCGAAAGCGCGCTTCAGATGGAGCGATACGGGCGCTACTCGATTCTCGGCAGCAATCCGGTCAGCTTCATCAAGTCCAAGAACGGCGTCACCGAGTATTCGGTCGGTGGTGCGGTGAATATCAGCCGCTTAGATCCGTTGCACGTTATTGACGAACATATTAAGGAGTTCGGCTATGCCGACGATTCCGAACTCGCGCCGTTGCCTTTTACGGGCGGCGCGGTCGGCTATTTCGGGTACGACCTCAACAGGCAAATTGAGAGGCTTCCCGATATTGCCCTCGACGACCAAGGGATACCCGACGTTTGCCTTGGCTTCTACACCGAGGCTATAGTCATTGACCACAAAGACCGCCGAACTTACGCGATTTCATACCTTCCCCCTAACATGTCGTTCACGGTGCGGGATGCTTCGGTCAGGTTGAAGGGACTTATTGCAAAAGCGACATCCCGGAATCGTGTCCGGCTTGGCAGGCTGGATTATGACAGCAGAAACGGGCGAGCTGCGGAAAATCTTAGCGCGAACATGACGAAGGAACGTTACCGCGAGATTATCGAGCGTGCGCAGTCATATATTTCCGAGGGAGACATCTTTCAGGTGAACCTGGCCCAGCGGTTTCAAGCCGACTTAAGAGTCGAGCACTATCACCTTTACGAGCAGCTCAGAGTATGCAATCCGGCCCCATTCGCCGCGTTTTTGGGGTATCGGGATTTCTCGATATTGAGCTCTTCACCGGAGCGGTTTATGCTGGTAGAAGATGGTTATGTCGAAACCAGGCCTATCAAGGGAACGAGGCCGCGCTTTACCGATGAGCAGGAGGATGCCCGGGCTGCCGATGAGCTTTCACAGAGCGAAAAAGATTCCGCCGAGCATGTGATGATAGTCGATGTCAAACGCAACGACCTGGGACGGGTGTGCGAGTTCGGCAGCGTTCAAGTCCCGGAGCTGATGGTCGTAGAGAGCTATAAGGCTGTCCACCACCTGGTTTCGACGATCGTAGGGCAGCTTCGGCCAGACGTTAGCGACTTGGATTTGGTGCGCGCCAGTTTTCCGGGCGGCTCTATCACCGGCGCACCGAAAATCAGGGCGATGGAGATAATAGAGGAACTCGAGCCCTGCAGGCGAAATATTTACACGGGAGCGATAGGGTATCTAAGCACAAACCACAAGATGGACACGAATATTGCCATCAGGACGATAGTCGCAATAGACGATAGGGCATACCTACACGTAGGCGGCGGTATTGTCGCAGATTCGAACGTGGAAGCCGAATACCGGGAGACGCTCGACAAGGGGCACGCTTTGTTCAATGCGCTCGGCGTACGCACCGGCGGCCAGTAACCGGCGGCAATATTCATGCGGGCGGCACCAAGGGTGCTAGCCCGATAATCGCAAGTTCGGTCGTTAAATAGTTTAGCAATAGATAGGAATCATATGGAAGTCTACGTCAACGGCGAGTTTATGGATGAGTGCAAGGCCTCGGTAAGCGCGCTCGATAGGGGCCTGCTCTTAGGAGAAGGGCTCTTTGAGACGATGCGCGCTTATAGCGGTGTTATTTTCATGCTCGACGGGCACCTAGGGCGGATTGTTGCCGGGATGAAGACTTTGGGGTTTAAGAACATGCCCGGGCACGATGTTCTGTCGCGCGCATGCCGCAGCACGCTGGCATCGAACGGCTTCGACGACGCTAGAGTCCGGTTGACTATCACAAAGGGGACCGGCACCGCGAAGCAACCGACGGTGGTCGTGACAGCGGAGCGATATCATGGCTACGATGAGGAGCTTTATGCGAGCGGCATGTCCGCGATTACATTGTTCGGATATCGCATCTCCGGAAGTCCTATTCATCAACTCAAATCCACGAGCTGCCTACCATCGCTCATCGCCAGGGAAAAGGCATTGGCCGAAGGCTGTCATGAGGCACTCCTCGTCAATGAGAAGGGGGATGTCGCCGAAGGGTCTTTCACCAATGTTTTCGCGATAGACGCGGGGGCTTTATACACCCCTCCAATAGAAGATGGTCTATTGCCCGGCATCGCACGCGAGTGCGTCCTTGAGATAGCGGCAAACGCGGGACTCAAGGTTTTACAGGAGAGCGTTTCAGTGCTCCGTTTGCAGTCGGCACACGAAGTATTTTTGACTAACTCGCTTTTAGAGATAATGCCGCTTACCAGGGTCGACTTAATCGATATCGGGGGCGGCAAGCCGGGCGAGATAACGCTGGATTTGAGAGAACGGTACCACGAACGGATATCGGCAAACTCTTGAAACCTAAGCCTTGGTTTCAAACTGCCAGCAACCTATCTCAACCCTCATCTCATCCTCGAGTTTGCTCAAGACCAGGTTGTAATCGCTGGAGACCTCGGACGGGACAAGGTGGACAAGGATTTGCATTAGCTCGGAGCGGTTGTTCATGCGTACAACCTTCTGCTCGTTGGATACCTCGTATCCCTTGACCCCGACATCCTCAAGGAGTTTCTCAACCTTGATAACGCTCCAACAGTCCGGATGCGCCTCTTGTGGAGCGCGTATTTTATCCAAAAAACCTGTTAAAATCGATGCTCTTGCCATGACCCCACCTCCTCAACTTTTACCCTAGAGACACCTGGCCGCCGAGCTCGGATATTCGGCAAGGCGTTGATAACGGGCGCGTTCTTAGATTATCCTACCTTTTCTGTAAAGTATGAATAATAATCCCGCTAATGCACTATTCGCAAGTTCAATGGTTGATTTTGCACCGTAAGCGGTTCTGGGGAGGGATAGGGGTGTGGTGCGCTACGTTGTCACATATAGAACGACTTTTGCCCCGCGCTCAATCCGCGCCCGCGCTTTAGGATCTTGCTTAGAGATGTTACCGGCCCCATACTTTTCGACGCTTTCCTTGTTGGAGTCGCTGTATGTCGAAATTTCAAATCCCTTGGACTCGAGTATATCGCGTGCTCGCGCTTCGCTTTTGCCACGCACGTCCGGCATGATGACCTTACCGCTTTCGCCGCTAATAACGATCGTGATATTAGCACCCGGTTCTGCGATAAAACCCGCCGGCGGTCTTTGGGCTATGACCTGGTTCTGTGGCTCGTTGCTCAAGCGGGATTCACCCGTCACGACGAAACCGCGATTCTCGAGTTCGTCGACGGCAGTATCGACTGCCAAGCCTATAACGTTAGGCACCACGGTTCCGTTACCATCTTCGGTTATGACATCGCCGCCGGTGCTTATGGAAAGCTCCACAATAGCCTCTTCCTTGACTTCTGTTCCCGCCGCAGGGTTCTGTTCAAAGACTTGTCCGGGAGGACCCGCAAACGGTTTGTTGATCAAGGTATGGCCGAGCTTCAGCTCCGTGAGTTTCGCGATAGCTTCATCCTGGGTCAGGCCGATAAGGTCGGGCAGTGGTATGGGCTGGTGGACGTTGCACGTCTTTACATTACTCGGTTTATATTTTCGCACAAAGACGTGATAGCTGGTCTTCGGGCACCACTCGGTGGTTAAGAGGTTGGTCTCGTCACACATTTGAATTTGACTGAAACTGCCGCTAGACGGTTTGTCGAAACTACGTTCTTTTATGTCTTTGAGTGCCCGCTTCATGTGCGCCGACCATATTTGAGCCGGAAAAGAGCCCCCGGACACCCTGATACCATGGACGTTCTTCATCGGCTTCGGCGGTTCGCCCGGCTCACGCACGTATCCGACCCACACTGCCGTAGCCAGGTCAGGCGTATAACCACAGAACCATGCGTCGACGTAATCCTGGCTGGTCCCTGTTTTTCCGGCGGCAGGCCTTCCGATAGCGGCGCGCCGTCCTGTGCCGCTCTGGATTACGCCTCGCAGTGATTCGGTTACGAGGTAGGCCACGGCCTTGTCGATTACCTGCTCGGGTTCGGCTTTATGCTTATATATCAACTCGCCTTGAGCGGTCGTTATTTTGGCGACACCATAGGCTTTATTGTGCTTTCCGCCATTAGCGAGCGTGGCATAAGCGTTAGCCATTTCAAGCGGGGTAACGCCTCGTTCGAGACCTCCTAGTGTGATGGCCGGATTCGCCTCGAGTTTGCTCGTAATGCCGAGGTCTTTAGCGACCTTGACCACATTGTCAGCGCCGATTTTCATAATCAGGCCGGCATAGACCACATTTACCGACCATGCAGTCGCCCGCCGAAGGTCCATATAGCCGGACCCGGATTCACCCGAAGAGTTATGTACTTTCCAGTTCGCGCTTCCCGCGATCTTGAATACCTTCGGCGAAGATGCTTCATAGCCGTCGTCGGGAGAGACGCCATCCATCAAAGCCGCCGTCAGCGTGAACGGTTTAAATGCCGACCCCGGCTGTCTTCCCGGCCATTGTGCGGCAATATTGAATTTCTGCCTCGCAAAATCTTTGCCTCCGACCATGGCCCGGACCGCTCCGCTCTTTGGTTCTATCGAGACGAGGGCGACGTCCGGGTCGGTCGAGCTGGGGAGATATTTCTTCCAGGCGAGTTCGGAACTCTCTTGCATCTTCGGGTCGAGCGTAGTGTGTATCCTGAAGCCCTGCGAGTATATCGCCTTTTCATCGTAGCCTAGCTCTTTCAGCTCGGTCTTTATCCACTCGGTGAAGTATGGGGCGATGCCCTGATAGCTTCGCTGCCTAGGTTGCAGGGCGAGAGGGCGCTCTTTTGCTATACCGGCCTCTTTCTCGTCGGCATAGCCCTGGTCGACCATGAGCCCGATTACCAGGTCGCGCCGCTTTACGGCACCCTCGGGATTCCGGTATGGGTTATACAACTCGGGAGCTTTGATCATTCCCGCAAGGAGCGCGCTTTGTTCGAGGTTCAACTTGCTTGCCGGGACACCGAAGTATGACTGCGCGGCGGCCTCGATACCGTAAGCGCCGCTTCCAAAGTAGATAGTGTTCAAGTATTTTTCGAGAATCTCTTCCTTCTTATAAGTGCGTTCGAGTTTTGTGGCGAGAAAAGCCTCCCGCAATTTTCTCGAGACTGTCTTTTCCGGGCTGAAATAAGCGTTCTTTACGTATTGCTGCGTTATGGTCGAGCCGCCTTGCGCCGTCTCCATTTGGCGGACGTCCTTTATCAAAGCGCCGATGATTCTTATGTAATCGACACCTCGATGCTGGTAATAGCGCTGGTCTTCAACAGAAATCACAGCTTTCTGTATGGTGGGCGAGATATCCTTGAGCGGGACGATAGTTCGGTTTTCTTGGAAAAGACGCGTGATCAGGGTGCCGTCGGCCGCATAAATATGCGTCGTCTGGGTCTTGATAACGCTTTTTACATCGCCGATATCGGGCAGGTCCCTTGTTGCCTCGTAGACAAAGATGCCCCCGGCGATGCTGGTTAAGACGAACATCACCATTATCGTAGCTAGAAATTTGCGACTAAAAATGCAACCCACTCTTGTTCCTCCAGTTGCAACGACTTCTTCAATAAATAATACTATTAACAAATAGATTGCCACAAAAATTGCGATTTTGCCATAGGTTTGTTTGACCCCCAGACACCTGCGAGGCTAAGCTGCGCCCGCTATACTACTAGAGTATCATATGCACCTGATTTGACCACTCCCAATATGAGCGCGGGCGTCAGCAACATCCACTATATTATTTCAATATCCTATGGTAGGATATATGGGTGTCAATAAATTCAGGAGGTGGAAGCATTGAAAGAGAAGGTCGAAGAAGCACTCGCCCGTATTCGTCCTGCGTTACAGGCCGACGGTGGAGATATTGAGTTGATCGATATCACGGATGACGGAATCGTAAAGGTAGCCCTGAGGGGTTCTTGCGCGGGATGTCCGATGTCGCAGATGACTCTTACTAATTACGTCGAGCAGACTATTAAAGAGATGGTTCCCGAGGTAAAAGCGGTTCAAGCGGTCTAGCTCTCTAGGCTTTAAGAACCTGAGCGAAAAAGGAATCGGACCGCAGGAGCAAGCAAATTGCCGGCGCTGCGTTCGAAATATGGCGGCCGAGGCTTAAGGCCTCGGCTGTCGTCGTTTGTCATCCGAATTAGTTGATGGTTCGAATGTTAGCGAGGCAAAACGCACGTTAACCAGAGCGAGGCAGGGCACTTATTAGAGTTTTGGGGTGGATTTCATGAAAAAGCCGGAGATATTGTCGCCGGCGGGAAATATGGAGCGGTTGGAGTATGCGCTGGCCTATGGAGCCGATGCGGTCTATATAGGCGGCCGCGACTATAGCCTGCGGGCCAAAGCCGGTAATTTCACAGTTGAGGACATCAAGAAGGCCACAGATACCGCGCACGCTGCCGGCCGAAAGCTCTATGTCACCATGAACATATTCGCGAGAAACACAGACTTTAAAGAGATGGCGGCGTACATCCGCGAGCTCGCCGAAGCACGAGTCGACGCCGTCATCGTCGCAGACCCGGGAGTCATGGCGGTTATCAGGGACACGGCTCCCCATCTGCGCATACATGTTAGTACCCAGGCGAATATCACGAATACGGAGGCCGTGCGATTCTGGGGCAAC
>MELI01000046.1:13176-13318 GCA_001767575.1 Candidatus Aquicultor primus
CGCGCGTCGTGCTCGCGCGCGAGCTTTCCGCGACAGAAATTACTAAGATAGCCCGCGACGGCGGTGTCGAAACCGAGATATTTGTCCATGGAGCGATGTGTATCGCCTATTCGGGCCGTTGCCTGATGAGCAAGTTTTTAGC
>MELI01000046.1:13398-13501 GCA_001767575.1 Candidatus Aquicultor primus
GGCTCCACGAGGATGAGCAGGACGACAGGGGAGTACATTTCTTCAACTCGAAAGATCTATCCCTGATTCGGCATGTTCCTGAAATCGTAAAGTCGGGCGTCGA
>MELI01000046.1:13519-13781 GCA_001767575.1 Candidatus Aquicultor primus
GCGTATGAAGAGCACCCATTACGTGGCCGCAATCACCAAAATCTACCGGCAGGCAATCGACCGGTACTGTGCCGACCCCGACGGTTACGAGGTCGACCCGGAGTGGCTGGATGAGATAGAAAAGGTCAGCCACCGAGCATATTCAACCGGTTTTTTCCTCGGCGGGCGAGGCGAAGAAGTCCTGGATTATGCTCGCTATGAGAAGACCCATGATTTTGTTGGTCTCGTGACCGGTTATGATAAAAAGCGTGGTTTGGTCGAG
>MELI01000046.1:13805-21715 GCA_001767575.1 Candidatus Aquicultor primus
TTGGATGAGCCGATCGAGATATTAGGTGCCGGCTCATTGGTGAAGGATTTCATGATACCTGAGATGTTCGATTTGAAGCGATATGATTCCGTCACGGTCTCACATGCGGGTTATCGTGTTGGCGTACCGTCACCGGAGCCCTGGCCCGAGTTTGGGATTCTTAGACGCCGCGTGCCGGGCGCCGCTATAGACTCAAGAGACGCACCTTTATTCTAGAGATGCTATCATGCCTTTACCGTTGCACCGTTTTGTGGCAATATACGATTGTTCTACTATGGATTGGCTTGCTCGACATGGTGGCAGAAGAAATCTCGCTCAGTTAGTCTTGGAGTAGGTGTGGGAGAATATTCATGCGGCAGCGCACAAAAAGAGGGGATTGAGTGCTTAAACTACTTTATCCGGATAGTTTTGTAAAAACGATATTCGAAATCGACATAGAGGAACTAAAAGCCCGAGGCATTAGGGGCTTGATCCTAGACCTCGACAATACGATTGTCCCGAGAAACAGCGCCGTAGCCACCGACGAGCTCAAAGAATGGCTTAGCAGGTTAGAGAAACAAGGGATGAAGGCCTGCATATTGTCGAACAATTGGAAGCAACGAGTAAGCTCTATTGCGGCTCAGGTTGGATTACCGCTGGTGGCAAGGGCTGCAAAACCGAGGCGCGGCGCTTTCGTGCAAGCGATGAAGGTTCTCGGGACCGGCAAAGAAGAGACCGTAGTCATCGGCGACCAGTTATTTACGGATGTGCTCGGTGGGAACCTGGCCGGCATCCATACCATTCTAGTCGTCCCGATGAGCAACCACGAAGCCCCGCACACCAAAATCTTAAGAAAACTCGAGCGCCGGATAATGAAGAGCCGGACAACTCAAGAAGCACCGAACTTGCGTTAAGCAACGGAGCTTCTTGAGTAGGGCCGTCATGTCCCCTCAGTGGCGCTGACGACCGGTATTGCGAGCTCTTCATCTTAATGCCAAAATCGCCGCTCAATCAGGAAACTCCTTAATATCTCTTATGCTATTTGCCGATGCTTCTATATACTCGTCTTAGTGGAAGATGACTTTTCATAGTGGGGAGGTGGCGCGTGAACGAGATTACCGGTCAGACCAGAGTATTAGGGATAATTGGTTATCCTTTGATATACACGCTCTCCCCGAATATGCATAATGCCGCACTTAAAGAAGTTGCATTAGACTACCGGTACCTGCCCTTCGTGGTCGCTCCCGAACATTTGGCGAGCGCTATTGCCGGTATTCGCGCGCTCGGCATCGCAGGTGTCAACGTTACCATGCCCCACAAAGAAACGGTCATCGAGTTTCTCGATGAAATATCGCCCGAGGCTCGCATGATCGGGGCGGTAAACACCATACACAACGTCGATGGCCATCTTAAGGGTTATAATACCGACGCAACCGGTTTTATCAGGTCGCTCAGGGAAGAGTTGGTCGATCCGGAGGGCCGTCACGCCATAATTCTCGGGGTCGGTGGAGCCGCAAGAGCGGTCGCAGTTGCGCTGATAAACGAAGGCGTGGCAAGCATCACGCTGTTGGGGCGCACAGTGGAGAAGGTCGAGGCATTCAAAGTACATCTGCTGGGTAGCTTTGGACAGTTTTCAATAAAAACTCTCAGTTTTGATGATGATTTGGCCGATATCTTTGAAGTAGGAGACCTGGTAGTCAATGCAACGCCAATCGGCATGAAAGACAGTACAGACCTCCTACCGGTACCTTTAGAACATGTAGATTCCAGGCACTTTATCTATGACCTCATCTATACACCGTCTGAAACGACACTAATAACAGCAGCCAAGGATAAGGGAGCTAAGGCGGTAAACGGACTAGGGATGCTACTCTACCAGGCCGCCACGGCGTTCGAAATCTGGACTGGTACCCCCGCGCCTATAGCGATTATGCGTGACGCACTATTGATTGGATTAGAAGGCGGAGATCGGTCGAAGCATGCTCAAAAGAAAGATAAGCGATTTTCTAGTTGATACCGGCATAATCACTAAAGATCAACTTAGTGAAGCCATTGAACGCTCCAGCGGCGATGACGTCGAGCGACAACTGGTCGATTTAGGCTATATATCCGAGGCTGAAATAGCCAAGAATTTTGCCAAGCAGTTAAACCTCGGCTATGTCGACCTGGCCGGCTATGATATTAATCCGCAGGCGGCAGCCCTTATTTCAAACGAACATATCCGCCGCTATAATGTCATTCCGATTAACCTTAAGGATGACTACCTGGTAGTCGCCATGGCCGACCCGACAAATATCTTCGCCATCGACGACCTCCATGTGATGACCGGCTTTGATATCACACCGGTTGTTACCGGCGAGACCGACCTTATCAATGCGATAAACAAGTTCTGCACAAATGATGACGTCGTTGAAGAGGCCATTGAGAGCATAAGCGAGGATTTCGCGGATATCGCCGCTAGAAGCGGCGAGGAGCGCGATGCCGAGGAAGCGCCGGTCGTAAAACTCGTCAAGCTCATAGTCACCGAAGCTGTCCGCGAACGGGCGAGCGATATCTTCATTGAGCCCCAGGAATATGATTTAAGGGTGCGCTACCGCATCGACGGCGTCCTCCATGAGATTATGCGTTCGCCGAAGCAAATCCAGGCCGGCATAATCTCGCGTATCAAAATAATGTCCGGCATGGACATCGCGGAGCGGCGCCTTCCCCAGGATGGTCGCTTCGGTCTGGTCATCGATAAGAGGCCCATCGACTTTCGCGTGGCATCATTGCCGACTATATATGGAGAGCAGCTTATACTGCGAGTCCTTGAGAAAGAAAGCATCTCGATGAACCTGGATGACCTGGGCTTTCTTTCTGAGGACCTCAAGCGCTTCAAGGAGTCGTTTACCAAGCCGTACGGGGCGATTCTCATAACCGGCCCGACTGGGAGCGGCAAGACGACTACTCTCTATGGTGTCCTTAATCTCATTAACAGCGATGCGAGTAACCTCATCACCGTCGAAGACCCGGTCGAGTACCGGCTGCACGGCATCAATCAGGTGCAGGTGAACGCCAAGACGGGTTTGACCTTCGCGAGCGCTCTCCGTTCGATTCTGCGCCAAGACCCGGATATCGTGATGATAGGAGAGATAAGGGACGAAGAGACGGCGACGATTGCGGTAGAATCGGCTCTCACAGGGCACCTGGTTTTATCGACACTGCATACAAATGGTGCGCCCGCAGCGCTTACTAGGCTTGTGGAGATGGGGATAGAGCCATTTCTGGTTTCGACCGCGGTCGACTGCATAGTCGCGCAAAGGCTAGCGCGGAAACTTTGCACGAAGTGCCGGGAGCAATTTGTCCCGACTGAGCCAGAGCTCAAAGGGGCCGGCTTTGTTATAGATGGAAACGAGCCGAAAGTCCTGTATCGCGCAAGAGGCTGCAAGTCGTGCGGTGAGACAGGCTATCATGGCCGTATAGGATTGTATGAGGTCATGCGAATGTCGGAGACGATAGAGCGCCTGCTGGTAGGCGATGTAACTGCCGAGCAGATAGCGAAGGTTGCTGCAACAGAAGGCATGAGCACCTTACACCAGGACGGCCTGGCCAAGGTGAAATTAGGCTGGACTTCAATCGAAGAGGTCGAGCGCGTTACCATGAAATAGTCACTATCGGCGGAGGCCGTTATATGTTAGCTGAACATGCTGATGAGATGTTTCCAACTGAAGATACAAACAAGGTAGACCTAGCAGATTATAAGATCAATGGAGCGGCTGTTTCAGCCTTGCCCGAGATGTTCGCGCGCAGGTATAATGTCGTGCCCGTCGATATCGATGGCGAAGAGCTTACCGTAGCGGTCGAAGACACGGCGAATGTCGTCATCCTCGATGACTTACACATGATAACAGGCTTTCAAATCAGAACGGTTGTCGCCGGGAAAAAAGATATTCTTACCCTAATCAATCGCTTATATAAAGCGAGCGAAGCGGTTCAGAACGAGGCCTCCAGCTTCCGCACGGACGAAGTCGATGACCGCATAGGTAATATGCGGGCAGTCTCAGAAGAAGCGCCTGTTATAAAGCTCGTCAACATGATAATAAATAAAGCGGTCAATGAGCGGGCGAGTGATATACACATTGAGCCGCACGAGCGGGATTTGCGCATCCGTTACCGGGTAGATGGCGTTTTGCATGAGGTAATGCGCTCGCCAAAGCATGTCCAGGCCGGACTCATCTCAAGGATTAAGGTCATGGCAGGACTCAATATCGCCGAAAATCGGATACCGCAGGATGGCCATTGCGATTTGAGCGTCGGTGGTAAAGTCATCGACTTTCGTGTCGCTACGCTGCCGACGATCTATGGCGAGCGCGTTGTTCTGAGGATTCTTAGAAAAGACAGCATCCTTTTAAGCTTAGATGACCTGGGTTTCTTGCCGGAAAGCCTCAGCAAGTTCAAAGCAGCCTTCTCCAAACCATATGGAGCCATTCTTGTTACCGGGCCGACCGGAAGCGGCAAGTCTACCACGCTTTACGGGGCGCTTAATGTCATTAACGATACCGCGAAGAACATTATCACGGTCGAGGACCCGGTCGAATATCGCCTGCCCGGTATCAACCAGATACAGGTTAGCGGCAAGACCGGCATGACGTTTTCGAAAGGGCTCAGGGCCATATTGCGGGCGTCTCCGGATATCGTGATGGTAGGCGAGATTCGGGATCGAGAAACAGCACAAATCGCCATTGAGGCGGCGCTCACCGGTCACCTGGTACTATCGACGTTGCACACAAATGACGCGCCCGGTGCCGTGAGCCGGTTGAACGAGATGGGAATCGCACCGTTCCTTACGGCTTCGGCTATTCATTGTGTGCAAGCTCAACGTTTGGCCAGGCGCTTGTGCCCCGAATGTAAAGAGGAGTACACGGTCGCCGTTGACGTTCTCAAAAGGGTTGCGTTCCCGCTCGACAGCGACGAGGCGCCGGTGCTTTATAGGCCGCGGGGCTGCCATAAATGCAATAACACCGGCTACAAGGGCAGAATCGGTGTCTATGAGGTAATGCTTCTCAGTGACACCTTAAAGAGACTCTGCGTCGAGCGCGCAACGGCTGACGACATACGGCGTGTCGCGGTCGACGAAGGGATGAAGACCCTTCGTCAAGATGGTTTCGACAAAGTAAAGCTCGGCACGACGTCTCTTGAAGAGATTCTCCGCGTAATCGTTTAGCACGCGTTTCTCAGCTCAAGCATGCCCGACTCATCGCCGATATTCATTAAGACCCAGAAGACACTCGATTGGGAGGTTTAGCATTGCTAGATATCAATGATCTTTTGATGCACGTATTGGAGAAGGATGCATCCGACTTACATATAACCGTCGGCACCTCGCCGATGGTGAGGGTTCACGGCGATTTGGTCGCGCTCGATTATCCCGAGTTGACCGCTCAAGACACGAAAGAACTCATATACAGTATACTCACCCAGGACCAGCGCGAGCAGCTTGAGCGAAATTGGGAATACGATTTCTCTTATTCGCTCACCGGCTATGCGCGTTTCAGGGTCAACACCTACTTTCAACGCAACAGCGTCGGCGCCGCGTTTCGAATCATCCCCATGCAGATAAAGACCTTAGACGAGCTGGGCTTGCCGCAGTCGCTGGAAAATCTGGTGCGCAAACCTCGGGGGCTGGTTCTGGTTACCGGTCCGACAGGAAGCGGTAAGTCGACGAGTCTGGCAGCGCTCCTGAACATCGTCAACGAAACGCGTTCATTTCATATCATAACCATCGAAGACCCGATAGAGTATCTCCATAAGCATAAGAAATCAATCGTAAACCAGCGTGAAGTGGGGACCGACACTAAATCGTTTGCGACCGCGCTCAAATATGTCTTGCGCCAAGACCCCGACGTTATATTGATCGGTGAGATGCGAGACATGGAGACGATATCGGCTGCGCTGACCGCTGCCGAGACAGGTCACCTGGTCTTTGCGACACTCCATACGCAAGATGCACCGCAGACCATCGACCGAATCATCGATGTCTTTCCGTCACACCAGCAGCAACAAATCAGGGTGCAGCTGGCCGGAACGCTCCAAGGCATTATGTGCCAGCAGCTGTTACCGACACGCGATGGGCAAGCCAGGGTCGTAGCTTATGAGTGCCTAGTGCCAACGCCCGCCGTACGCAACATGATAAGAGAGGCGAAGACGCACCAGATATGCAATGCAATGCAGACAGGTCATCAACATGGCATGATGACAATGGATTATTGCCTAGCCGACCTATACAGGTGCGGCAAGATATCGTTTGAGATGGCGATGATGAAGGCGTCCGACCCGGCAGAGCTTAAGCAGCTTCTCGGAAAAGCCTCGTAGATAGAGGGAAGCAAAAATGGCGAGCACTTTTGCGTATAAAGTAAAAGACAGTAAGGGAAATCTCCTGAAGGGGCAGATAGAGGGCGATGGCGTGACCATGGTCGCGACTAAGTTGCGTCAGATGGGCTATGTCGTAATCGAACTCAAAGAGAAGAGCCTGGCCCAAAAAGAGATAAACCTTCCTTTTTCAAACCGGGTGAAATCGAAAGACCTCACCATTTTCAGCCGGCAGTTCGCTACGATGATAAACGCGGGTCTTTCCCTGACCAGATGCCTTAACATTCTAGCCGAACAGACCGAGAGCAAGGCTTTGAAGAAGGTAATTGCAAGCGTGCTGGAGGACGTCGAGCGCGGCAAGGCACTCTCGGATGCGATGGCAAAACACCCGACGGCGTTTCCATCGATATTTATAAATCTGGTCCGCGCGGGTGAAACGGGCGGCGTGCTTGATGTGGTCCTCATG
The DNA here is from genome assembly GCA_001767575.1 of Candidatus Aquicultor primus. GTDB lineage: Bacteria > Actinomycetota > Aquicultoria > Aquicultorales > Aquicultoraceae > Aquicultor > Aquicultor primus. The sequence continues at coordinate 20,599 of MELI01000046.1, forward strand.
CGGGTCGCGGATCATTTTGAAAAAGAAGCTTCAATAAAGTCGAAAATCAAATCGGCCATGGCATATCCAAGCGCGATGTTTACATTCTCGATGGCGATAACATTCGTCTTGATAACTTTCATAGTCCCGCTTTTTGTCGCGATGTTCGAGAATATGGGCGGGAACCTGCCGTTGCCTACAAAAGTCCTGCTTACGCTAAGTAATTTCATTCGTTCGTCCTGGTTCATTATAATCCCGGCTGTAGTAGCCGCTATCTATTTTTTGAGAGTCTACAGCAAGACCGAAAAGGGAAGGGAGAATATCGACAACTTAAAACTTCACCTGCCGGTTGCGGGCGTTTTGGTGCGCAAAATGTCGATATCCCGCTTTACCAGAACCTTCGGAACATTGCTATCAAGCGGCGTTCCAATTCTGGTGGCGCTCGATATTGTCGCTGAAAGTTCGGGCAACGCGATTGTGTCTGCAGCCGTCAAAAGGACGCGTATAAGCATCAAGGAGGGTGAGACGATAGCCAAACCGCTTGCAGCTGATAACGTCTTTCCGCCGATGGTTGTCCAGATGATCGCAATCGGTGAGGAGACCGGTGCGCTCGACAGTATGTTGTCAAAGATCGCCGACTTTTACGACGAAGAGGTGTCGAATATGGTCGATGCGCTCACTTCGATCATCGAGCCATTGATGATCATCATAATGGGCCTCATCATCGGCGGCATCATCGTCGCTCTCTACATGCCGATGTTCCAAATCATAACCCTTATTAAATAAAGATGCTGTCATAAACTGGTAGAGTATTTCAATTTAAGCTAAAGTAAGCTGATTTCAGACCGATAAATAACTTATAAAACGGTCTTTTACAACGAAAAAGGCAAACCCGTCGTGAGGCGGGGACGCAAAGCCACGGGGCTCTTAAGAGTCGGCCGGGTTGCCGTACAAATCGAACTCTAATCATCAGGTACAGGCGGTGGCGCAATTATGCACACGCTGTGCCTTTTTCTTTGCTCAAAAAGATCGCCGCTTTTAAATCTCATAATAGGGAGGTGAATTGAATGAATATGTTCCGCAACGAGAGGGGTTTTACCCTCATCGAGTTGATGGTCGTAATCCTTATTATCGGTAT
>MELI01000047.1:0-377 GCA_001767575.1 Candidatus Aquicultor primus
CAGAATTTCCGGTCTCAGGCGTTGTACACTCTACCAATTCTACGCAAAACCGGTTTTAGCCGCAAGAAGCATAACTCTGGGATGAGCATTTCTATCCCCCTAGAGGATGACCCTTTTCGACCGCTTGCATGATTAAAAAAAGGGTGAATAAGGGTAGAATTTTTGTATGGTAGATGCGATAGTGACATTACCTATCAAAAAACGTGGGGTTGAGGCTTTGAAAATAAAAGTAACGCTCGTACTGTTACCGGTAATCATGTTCACGCTGCTTCTGGCGCCGCTTGCGGTGTACGCCAACACCGAGACGGCCGCCGGTACGCAGACGGAATTCGAAAATATAGGACTTCTTGAAGACGGCAAGGTCATCGTGACCGAAC
>MELI01000047.1:415-4670 GCA_001767575.1 Candidatus Aquicultor primus
ACGAGCAGCACCAAAATCCTGCGCGACGGCACGGTGGTCTCTTCTGCCACGACCGTTCCTGGCACGACTAAACCCGCCAAGACCGCCGATAAGCCTGCCACGACCAGCAGCACAACAAAAAACTCATCCGCGCCGGTTTCGACGACTAAGGGCGCTGCCGTGACCACAGACGGCTCAGTCGCTGCCACGACCAGCCAAAACGATACGGTTGTAGTCAAGGGAGAGCGTGTCGGCAACCCCGCCGTCGCCTCCGAAGAAAACCTTCCGCTCACCGGTATGGACCTCAAACCGTACTTCGCCATCGCGATTCTGTTGATTATCATCGGCAGGGCTACCTACACGAAGGCCATCCCCCACGCCTAGCGCTTGCGCAATACACAATCTACGATTTGCTTAACGCGCGCCACCACTTATAATGAGCATTAAAGGCTATGTAATATTGCCGGCTTAGTGACCGGGCGCCTCTCTTGTTAGCTATGTTTCTGAAATGGGAATATATCTAGAACTGAAGGCGGTAAATCCAGCTCCTTGAGCGGGGCTCGATTTTCCAGATTATGAACGGCGGCGCTCACACGAGCGCATGGTGCGATAATACGCTGGCGCCGCAAGCGCGAATCACCGCCGAACGAGAAGGATGTGTCTACGCTCTTATGGAAAATGTTATCCGGGCGAATGAGTTCGCAGATGCGGGGGGCCGCGCTTTGGCCCAGCCGGTCGCGTCGATAATCATCCCAATCCATAACGAGGAGTCGTTCTTGGCCGAAGCGCTGGCGGAGCTCCAGTCCGGCTTGGAGACAACCGGCGTAGCATACGAGCTTATTCTCTGCGAAAACGGCAGCACCGATAAGACCCGCGAGCTGGCGTTTTCGCTGGCCGAAGAACAACCTCACACCCGCCTGCTGACCACGGATTCGCCGGATTACGGGGGCGCCATGAAGATGGGTGTCCTCGCCGCCAACGGACCGCATATCATTGTCTTCGACATCGATTACTCCAGCGTGCGCTTTATGAATGAGGCGCTGGTGCTACTCGAAGACTATGATGTAGTGCTCGCCTCTAAACTCGCACCCGGGACCGAGGATAAACGGGGACTGGCGCGCCAGACCATAACACGGGGCTTCAGTCTGGTCCTAAAGATACTTTTTAACACAAAGCTGAGCGACACACACGGGATGAAGGCGTTCCGTCGCAAGAAAATCGAGTCGCTGGTGCTCCAAAGCCGCATGTCGAAAGACCTTTTCGATACGGAACTCATATTGCGCGCCGAGCGAAACGGCCTCAAAATCAAAGAGATACCCGTCGTCATTGAGGAGAAGCGCGCCGCCCGCTCCAGTATCCTTAAAAGGATTCCGCGAACCGTCTTCGGCCTGCTCAGATTGCGCTATTTCTTTACTATCGAGAGCCAACGCGAACGCAGCGCATAGAGCGCGTTTACCTAATCCGCTATCGCTCAATCGCGCGGCTATGGATATTCTGCCGGATTTAGGGGAGACTTCTGTATATAAGAAGGGGGCAATTATCGATACCTCTACGCAGAAAGATATGAAATCGAAGGCGTCGCTCTATGTCACCGTGCTGGGTTTCGCGGTCATCTACCTGACGCTGCTCTCCTTTTTCAGGCCGGAGCTTATCCTTTCGCCGACGACGACCGCGGGCGGAGACACCGGCGCGCATCATTACGTCGCCGACTACCTGATAAACCACCTATTACCACATGGCAAGATAACGGGCTGGTCGCCCGGCTGGTACGCGGGCTTCCCCATGCTCCATTTCTATTTCCCCTTCCCGTTCATGATAATCGCGCTGTTGAACCTGTTTATGCAGTACGAGGTGGCGTTCAAGCTCGGCACGATTCTCGGGCTATTTCTCTTACCCGCGACGACATATGGGGCCTTTCGGGTGTTGGGATTCAGGTTCCCCTTGCCCATCATGGCCGCGGCTTTTAGCCTACCGTTCCTTTTTATGGAGAGCTACTCTATCTACGGGGCCAATATTTTAAGTACGCTCGCGGGGGAGTTCGGCTATAGCCTCAGTTTCTCGCTGACGATTCTCTTCTTCGCGCTCCTCTACCGCGATGTAAAAGAGCAGCGCTTTCGAGTCTCGACCGGCGTCCTCCTCGGTATTATCACCCTTTCGCACCTGGTTACGACGATTATGATAGTCATCATGTCGACATATTATCTCTTCCGCAGGTTGAACTTGAAGCGTTTCGGCATTTTAGCCGGCGTCTTCGGGCTCGGTTTTGTCTTGAGTTCGTTTTGGGGACTCCCTTTTTTGGCAAAACTCGATTATACGGCGCATATGCAGTGGGACCAATTGAGCGGACTCAACGAACTCATCCCGGAACCGCTACGCCTCTTCTTCCCTCTAACCGTAATAGGGGTCGCCGGAGCCCTCGCCAAACGCGATGAGCGCGTCTACTTTTTGCTCTGGAGCCTCGTCGTCTCGGCGTCGCTCTTCTTCCTGCTCCCACCGGGACGTATCTGGAACGGGCGGCTTCTCCCGTTCTTCTATTTCTTCTCGTTCGTCTGGGCCGCTTACGGACTCTGGTTCCTGCGCAAAGTCATCGCCCAGCTTCTATATGATTATGTCCTCATACCTAAACGCCACTCCGACTACATACTCGGCGTGCTCGCTGCGGCTATCGCCGCAGTCGCGGTATTCGGCGTCGGCAACAGGGTCGCCGACGACTGGATAAAGTGGAACTACTCCGGCTTTGAGGGAAAAACGCAGTGGGCGAGCTATAACGAGATTAACGAATATATCAAAGGACTGCCTCCGGGCCGGGTGATGATAGAGCACGCCAATGCCATAGACAAATTCGGCACCCCGCGCGCCTTCGAGCTCTTGCCCTATTTCGCAAGCCACCCAACGATGGAGGGGACGCTCATGGAGGCCTCGCTTACGGCGCCTTTCCACTTCGTCAACCAATCCGAGCTATCCAAAGAGCCGAGCCACGCGATTCTAGGCGTTAAATACCCGCCGCTCAACGTGGCCGACGGCATCAGGCACCTTAAGGTCTACAACATCCCCTATTTTCTGGCGTTATCAGACGAGGTAAAGAGCGAAGCCGATAACAACCCCGACCTCGAGCTCTTAAAGAGATTCAAAGTAAAAGGCACCGATATGGAGTTCGCCCTCTATGAAACCGAGACCGAGGGTTATGTGACGATTCCCGAATACAAACCGCTCCTGACGGAGACGCCGGACTGGCGCCAAACCGCACTCGACTGGTACGCGCAACCTCAATTGCTGGAGACGCCGCTTATCGAGCTAGGCCACGCCAAAGAGCTTAAGGGCAAGTATAAAATGGTCGGGGCCGCGACGGACAAAATGGTGAGCAAACGCATTGATACCGATGGGCGGGTCAGCAACGTGAGAATCAAAGACGACGAGCTTACTTTCTCGACGACCGCCATCGGCGTGCCCCATTGGATAAAGATCTCATACTTTCCGAACTGGAAGGCGACCGGCGCCGACGGGCCATACCTGGCGTCGCCCTCGCTGATGATGGTGATTCCAAAGCAGAAAGATGTGCGCCTCTACTACGGAAGCACTTTCATTGACATCTTCGCGGCGTGGTTCGGGGCAATAGGCTGGTTCGCTGTCCTCGCATACGCCTTGCGGTTTGCCTGGCGGCGCTTCGCGGTGCCGGCGACCTCCTCTATGCGCCTCGGCGACGGACTTGCCGGCGCAGAGCTCCAAGGCGAAGCGGAAAGGAGCAACATCTAAGTGTCGCTATTTCGCGTCCGTGACGGCAAATTTGAGAAGATGGAAGCATCCGGTTGGCCGGAGCAGCTCAAGGAACTGGTCATAGAGAAGCTGGCCGAAGGTAACGGGCTTCTCCCGGAACGGCTCCTTGTCATCGATGACTGGGAGGCGCCGGAGGGCGCGACGGGCCTCATCGCCCTCGACAGACAAGGCTCTCTAGTCGTACTGCTCATCTCCGACACCACGCCATCGCTACAGGCGATAGAGACCGCTTCCGAGTTCGCTTGGAACCTGCGGGACACCTCGTTCGTCGAGTTGGATGCGGCATATGCGAGATACCTTGCCCAAAGGAGCCGGCTCGGTAGCGAGCTGGCCAAATCCCATACCGAATTTTATGCGCACGATAACATCCTCGACAGAGGGATCTTCAACCAGAACCAGCGCGTACTGGTGCTGGCGTCCGAATACCCCGAGCCGACCCTGGACGCTATGCGCTGGCGCAGGCTCGAACTGCAAATAGACGCTTTTTCGCTGGCCTTCATCG
>MELI01000047.1:4690-4983 GCA_001767575.1 Candidatus Aquicultor primus
CTCGCGCGGGTCGAGCCGGTCGACCTCATCGGTGGAGGGCGTATAGCGACCTTCTTCTCGCTTATCTTTAAGGCTCCCGCGGCCATCGTCGGTCGGCTCGCCCCCAACGCGCTCGACTCCGAAGAGGAAAAAGACGGGCCCGGCGATGCGGGCGTCGTCGAAGCGGAAACCCTCCCAAACGAACGCCCGTCCAGATATGCGAAGCAGACCTATGAATACGCGGCGCTCGGCGCAATGATTCTCCTATACATAGCCACCTTTTCGTTCCTGACGGTTCGCATGCACAACAACTT
>MELI01000047.1:5083-5225 GCA_001767575.1 Candidatus Aquicultor primus
GGGGAGCACCTCTCATTTAACCTGGTGCTGCTAGCCCCGCTCTATAAAATCTGGCCCGACGTCCGCCTATTGCTAGTTTTACAGACCGTGGCACTGGCCATCGGCGCGCTCCCGGTCTACCTACTGGCAAAGGAGAGGCTTA
>MELI01000048.1:0-4217 GCA_001767575.1 Candidatus Aquicultor primus
AAAAAGGGAGCAGCGCGGTCTTTGAGTCGGCACACGTGAAGAAGGACGGGTCGGTCCTCAGCGTTGAAGTCCACGCGCACATCGTAGAGTTTCAGGGAAAAGAAGTAATCATCGCCATCGCACGCGATATCACCGGTCGCAAGCATGCCGAGGAATTATTAAGAGATAGTGAGGAGCGCTATCGGCGCCTGGTGGAGCTTTCACCGGTGGCGATAGCAGTTCATAGTGGTGGAAAAATCGTCTATGCGAATGCGGCTGCCGCTAAACTTCTCGGTACCTCGGAACCTTCTGAGCTTATCGACAGACCAATTCTTAGCCTCGTCCATCCCGAAGACCATGCTCTGGTAAAAGAGCGGGTTTCTCTGATGATGCAGGGGAATGAGGTCGATCTAACCGAAGAAAGGTTTGTGCGCCTCGATGGTGAGATAATTGATGTCGAGGTAGCGGCCTCTCCGATTGTGTACAACGGAAAGCAGGCCATCCAAGTCGCAGTCAGAGACGTGACAGAGCCTAGGCAAGCGTTGGCCGCTGTCGTGGAGGCGAAAGAGCGGGTGGAACAGCTCTACCGGGTCATGCCGAGCGCCGTGTTTACCGTCGACAGCGAGTCCCTTATCACTAGTTTCAACGATAAAGCGGTTGAGATAACCGGCTACGAGCCTTCCGAGATTATCGGGAAAAAATGTACGGTGTTTTCGCTGGACCCTTGCACTATCACGTGCGGCCTTTTCTCGGCGGATGTGTTGAAACCCATAATGGGTAGGGAATGCACGATACGCCGCAAAGATGGCCAAATCCGGTCTCTTTCGAAGAACGTGGATGTAGTTCGCGATGTCGACGGCAACGTCATCGGCGGCGTTGAGAGTTTTGAGGATATCACCGAGCGCAAGCATGCTGAAGAGATGCTTAACTATATGGCATTTTATGACCTGCTTACTGATTTGCCCAACCGCACGCTACTATCCGACCGGCTTATCCTGGCCATCGCAAACGCGCATCGCAACGGCCATATGCTGGCAGTGCTCTTCCTGGATTTAGACAGGTTTAAGGCAATCAATGATACGCTGGGCCACACGGTCGGCGACCAATTGCTCCAACGCGTAGCCGACCGGCTCAAAGGGTGCCTGCGTGAAGGCGACACCATAGCCCGCCTTGGTGGCGATGAGTTTACGCTGCTCTTACCGCAGGTTGATACTGTAGATGACGCTACAGCTGTAGCCCAGAAGGTCATCGATGTGCTCAAGCCGTCGTTTACGTTCGACGGGCGCAAGCTTTATGTAACGACCAGTATAGGCATTGCCCTCTACCCGGACGACGGCAAAGACGTTCAGTCGCTTTTAAAGAACGCGGATATCGCGTTATACCGGGCGAAGGAGCAGGGCAGGAACAATTACCAGCTCTACACACCGTCGATGAACGCTAAAGCATTCGAGAGATTGGCGATGGAAGTCAACATGCGAAAAGCACTTGAACGGCAGGAATTTACCGTTTACTATCAGCCGCAGCTGGACTTGGCAACCGGCGAGATAATCGGCATGGAAGCCCTTATTCGATGGATGCACCCGGACCTGGGTCTGGTCTACCCGGCGGAGTTTATTCCGATGGCCGAAGAGACGGGGTTGATAGTGCCGATAGGCGAGTGGGTGTTGAGTACCGCGTGTGCGCAGAACAAAGCCTGGCAAGACGCGGGATATGCTCCGATAAGGATGGCCGTCAATTTGTCTTGTCGCCAGTTCCAGCAGGTTGATTTAGCTGAGAGGGTGGCGCGGATTGTAAAAGAGACCGGCCTCGACCCCAGTTATTTGGAGCTGGAAATAACCGAGAGCGTTCTTATGAAAGACGCCGATGCCGCAGTCGACACACTCAATAAGTTGAAGAAAAAAGGAATCTATATTTCAATCGATGATTTCGGCACCGGGTATTCATCCCTTGGATATTTGAAACGGTTCCCGATCGACGTTCTTAAAATAGACCAGTCGTTCATCAGGGAGCTGAGTGTCGGAACCGAAGACGCTGCAATCGCCACCGCGATAATAACGGTCGCGCACACCATGAAACTGAAGGCGCTTGCGGAAGGCGTCGAGACCTTGGAGCAGCTAGAGCTCTTGAGGTCGCTCAAGTGTGATAGCATGCAAGGCTTTGTCTTCAGCCGCCCCGTGCCTGCTGAAGAAGCGTCTAAAATATTAGGCGAGGAGCGCCAGATTCGTGTAGCCTAGCAGGCTGGCTGAATCTGCTCTAACCGGAATCCATCTTCAAAAGGCCCGCGCTAAATCACTTTACTTCAAAGTCACGTATCCTCAAGGCTCTTATGTGGCAAAGACTTCGAACAAGTTTGTTCCAAAACTGCGCAAAATATCCCCTAATCTTTATTATTTTGACCTCGTTTTAGTTATAATGAGGAATGTTGTTTGAGTGCAGCATTGTTAAGCGAAGTGTTAAAGTGGAGGCAGAATGGACAGCAGACCGATAGGCATATTCGACTCAGGGCTTGGTGGCTTGACGGTCGTCAGAGAGATTATGCGCCAGCTGCCGCACGAGCAGACGCTCTATTTCGGCGATACCGCGAGGTTTCCTTATGGGCCGCGCAGCGCGGAGGAACTCCGGGGTTTTGTCTTTGAGATAATCGATTTCTTGCTCATATATGATGTGAAGTTCATAGTGATAGCTTGCAATAGCGCGTCGGCGGCCGCACTCGAAGCGGCTCAGCAATTCTATAGTATCCCGATTATCGGCGTCATCGAGCCGGGAGCGCGCGCGGCGGTCCAGGCGACGCGGAACCGGCGTGTGGGAGTCATCGGCACGCAGGCGACAATATCGAGCGGCTCATATATCACGTCCATGAAAACTATAGACGCTGGGGTCAAAGCCTATTCGCTCGCTTGCCCGGAGCTTGCAGATTTCGTTGAGCGCGATGAGATAACAGGCCAGAAGGTGGAAGGGGCCATCAAATGGTACCTCGACCCGTTGATGCGTGACGGTATCGACAGCTTGATTTTAGGGTGTACGCACTATCCGCTGTTGTCGGATACGATTGCTAAAGTCGCCGGAGACGATATCACGTTGATAAGCTCGGCTGAAGAAACGGCGCGAGAACTCAAGGAATTTCTACAGCGAAAAGACGGCTTTCGCGAGGGCACCGCAAGCCCTGAGCCGAGATTCTTTTCGAGCGGGGATGAGGGTGTCTTTGGCCGGCTGGGGGCGCGTTTTTTAGGACAGGAGATTGCCCACGTCGAGCGTGTGCATCTCCCTTTGAAAGTAAAGGTGAATCGCGCTGAAAAAGGATAGAATCATCTGGCTCACAAGAGGAGCCATAATCGCGGCGATGTATGTGGCGCTTACCGTGACGCCGCCGCTTAATGTTATAAGCTTCGGTATGGTCCAATTTAGGCTCTCTGAAGCCCTCAGTATTTTGGCGTTTTTTGAGCCGGCGGCGATACCGGGCTTGTTCGTAGGTTGCTTGCTGGCAAATAGTATCGGAACGCTCATGGGGACATCTTTGGGTGTGCTTGATATAGTATTCGGCTCGCTTCTGACCTTGCTTTCGGCGGTGTTTATATGGAGAATCAAGCAGCCCTTGCCGGCGTTGACGGCGCCGGTGGTGCTCAACGCTTTTGGCGTTGCCGCGCTTCTGAAAATAGTCCTCGACCTCCCGTATTGGCCGAGTGTTCTCTTTGTGGGAATCGGACAGACCGTCGTTGTATATGGTCTGGGATATCCGCTTTTATTGCTCATGCTGAAGCGGCGGATTCTAATCAGGGAAGATGTATTTCGCGAAAAAATGAATCGTTAAATCGCCAAAGTCGCGCGCATGATCGTCCAATCCAATATCCGGGAGAACGCATAGGCCGGATAGATTAGACCTCGAGCCCTATATTGCCAACCAGCGCTTATTGCTATAACGTGGATACAAGCGTTGATATAAAATCCTCAAGCGTCGCGGGTATTTGAGCCGCGATATCAAATAACGAAGGAGAGACTGATGGAGCGCGTCGACGGAAGGCGTCCCGACGATATTCGGGAAGTCAGCATAACCAGAAATTACTTACCGCATGCCGAGGGCTCGGTCTTAATCGAGATGGGTAACACAAATGTCATTTGTACCGCCACAGTCGAGGATAGAGTCCCGAATTGGCTGCGCGGCCAGGGCCAGGGCTGGGTTACCGCCGAATACGGCATGCTGCCGCGCTCGACCGGTATCAGGATGGTGCGCGAGGCGAGCC
>MELI01000048.1:4241-5197 GCA_001767575.1 Candidatus Aquicultor primus
ATGAGATTCAGCGTCTAATAGGACGTTCGCTCCGCTCGGTTGTAGACTTAAAGGCGTTGCCCGAGGTGACGATTTGGATAGATTGCGATGTGGTGCGAGCCGATGGCGGCACGCGGACCGCATCGATTACCGGCGCGTTTATTGCATTATATGATGCGCTCAGATGGCTAGTCGCGAACAGGAGAGTAGCCGAGTTGCCGCTCTCTGATTTCGTATCGGCGGTTAGTGTCGGCGTCGTCGATGGTGTCCCGCTGCTCGATCTCTGTTATGAGGAGGATTGTCGGGCGCAGGTCGACATGAATGTGGTCATGACAGCTTCGGGCAAGTTCATCGAGGTTCAGGGAACCGCTGAAGAACACCCCTTTGAGCGCTCTGAGCTGGAGCAACTTCTCAATTTGGCGGAAAAAGGAGCCTCGGAGCTTATCTCCTTGCAGCGCGAGATTCTCGGAAAGGATTTATCGGTCAATGTTGGAACTCATCATAGCAAGTAAGAATGACGGCAAAATCCGGGAAATCGTCGATATCCTCGAGTTGTCCGACCTGAAGATATTGACCCATAAAGATTTTCCCGATTGGCCCGACGTCGAGGAGACCGGGACGACCCTTTACGATAACGCCCTTCTTAAGGTGGAGGCGTTGGTTGAGAAGTACGGGAAACCGGCGGTCTCCGATGATTCCGGGCTCGAGGTGGACGCTCTGGGGGGTGACCCCGGCGTTGACTCTGCCATATACGCGGGTGAGCATGGAAATGCCGCCAAGAACAACGAGAAGCTGCTGCGGGCGCTCGACGGCGTTCCCGAGGAGGAGCGGACCGCGCGTTTTCGCTGCGTGGCAATATTGATGACGCCCGACGGCTGGCGGGTTTCGACCGAAGGCACGGTCGAAGGGCGCATAGGTTTTGAGCCACGCGGTGCGCTGGGGTTTGGCTATGACCCACTCTTTTTTCCAACAGGAGA
>MELI01000048.1:5209-5842 GCA_001767575.1 Candidatus Aquicultor primus
GGCAAGCGTTCATGAAGATGCGGGATAAGATGGAAGAGGTTCGCGAGCATCTGAAGGGTTCATAAGCCGTTTGCTGCTAGGACAATGCGATGATGCACAACAACCCACAGCAATGCGCAGATATTAATTACTGCACTTTACACCGACTATGTGTTAAAATACCATCTGGCATACGTTCAGGGTATGCAATGTATTTCGGGGTGTGGCTCAGTTTGGTTAGAGCACCGGTTTTGGGAACCGGGGGTCGGAGGTTCGAATCCTCTCACCCCGACCAGAGAATAAGCTGGCAAGTAGCCGGCTTATTTTATTTGACTAAGAATTGGGACCAGTAAGCCGAAAATAGAAAAACGATTGAATTATTGAGGGTTTAGTTTAAAAGGTAAGAATGGGGACTCTTGGGCGCCATTTTCAAGTAGGCAGATTATCGATTTTCGCTTCAAATCAGATTAAATCTGTGGCGGCACCATTCTCGTAGCTGTCAGTCATATAAGCCGGTGGTGTATGATGGTATGTGAAGCGAGGTTATCGGAAGAGGCGTTTTATGGATGAGGAAAACAAGGTTACGGCGGGAAGTTGCTGAGCGGAACCGGGCGATGCCGGGGAGTATCAATCGTCGGACCAAAAATCTGAACA
>MELI01000048.1:5929-6075 GCA_001767575.1 Candidatus Aquicultor primus
AAGATGCCCGAACGCCCACTATGTCTGCGATGCTTGTCACAACAAAGGGTCGGTTGAAGCGGTGACCGACATTACTTTTACTACCACTTCAAAAGATCCCATTGAGATAGCCGAACTCATGATGGCCCACCCGGCGCTTCCGATGC
>MELI01000049.1:0-4545 GCA_001767575.1 Candidatus Aquicultor primus
TGTCGGTAGGGTGCTTGGAGCGATAATCGGTTATCGCCTCGCGCAGGCCGTCAGCCGCGAGCACCGAACAGTGCATCTTCTGTGGGGGCAGGCCATCGAGCGCATCCGCAATATCCTGTCTCGATATCTTCTCGGCATCCTCGAGTGACATCCCTTGGGCAAGTTCGGTGACCATGCTGCTGGTCGCGATTGCCGCACCGCAGCCGAGCGTCTTGAACTTGATGTCATCTATTTTGTCATCCTTGACTTTGATGGTGATACGCATCATATCCCCACAGGTCGGATTGCCGACCTCGCCGACGCCATCCGGGTTCTCGACCTCGCCGACATTTCGAGGATTCCTGAAATGCTCCATTACTTTCTCGGTGTACATCTTCTATCCTTTCCCTCCGCAATACGTTAAATGCAACTACCTGGCTAGCCAACTGTTAAACAGCCCGATAAGCACCTTCTTAGCACTTTTTACCCCAGGATGCGTCGAGCGGCGACATGGCGCGCAGCCTGGTTATGATAGGCGGCAAGACCTCTAAAACGTAATTTATCTCCGCTTTGGTCGTCGTGCTGCCAAACGTCAGCCTGAGCGAGCTATGCGCCACCTCCGCCGGAACACCGATAGCCAGGAGGACATGTGATGGGTCGAGAGTACCCGAGGTACATGCCGAGCCGCTCGAACAGCTGATATTCTCCATGTCGAGACTGAGTAGAATGGCCTCGCCCTCCGCCCCGTTCAAACAGACGCTCGCGTTGTTCGGCAGGCGCTTTTCCGAATGACCGTTTACCCGGACATCTTCTATTCGCTCGACGATGCCGGCGATGAGGTAGTCACGTAATTCGCTGAGGCGCGTAGCCTCGGCGCCCATCTCTTTCTCAGCCAGCTCGACCGCTTTGGCGAAACCGACGATGCCGGCGACATTGTGAGTCCCGCCGCGACGGTTTTGCTCCTGGCTGCCGCCATGCATTACCGGCACCATCTTTGTCCCTTTGCGAACGTAGAGCGCGCCGACGCCTTTTGGGCCATATAGCTTATGCGCGGACATCGACAGCATGTCGACGCCGAGCACATCGACCTTGGTCGGGATGTGGCCGAAGGTCTGCACCGCGTCGGTATGGAGCAAAACTTTCTTCTCCCGGGTCACCTTCGATATCTCCTCTATCGGCTCTATCGTGCCTATTTCGTTGTTCGCGTGCATCACCGAGACGAGCACCGTCTTTTCAGTAATCGCTTCTGCGACGTCGGCTGCGTCGACCAGGCCATACTCGTCTACCGGTAGGTATGTGACATCGAAACCGCGCTTCTCGAGATAGTGGCAAGGCGCCAACACCGCATGATGCTCGATTGGCGTGGTTATAATATGATTACCCTTCTTTTCATTCGCGTAGACCGTCCCCTTGACAGCAAAATTGTCGGCCTCGGTCCCGCCGCTCGTAAAGACTATCTCTCTCGGGTCGGCTCCGAGAAACGCCGCGATGCGCTCGCGCGCTTCCTCGATGACGCCCCTGCTCCTTCGCCCTAAGGTATAGAGCGAAGACGGATTGCCAAACTCATCGGTCAAATACGGCATCATCGCGTCGAGAACCTCGCTTCTCATCGGCGTCGTAGCCGCGTAATCCATATAAATCGATTTTTCCAAGTCTACTGCCTCCTCGTTGATAAAACCTAGACCTACAAATTACCGCTAATATCGATATTTTGGTTGCCGGATCCATGAGCTCTTGTCGATTGCGTCGAGCTCAGGATGAATCGGGTAACCATAATTCTCGCCCGCTCTTCGATATACCGGTAATCCTCACGGCAAAGGGCGCGCCTTATCCTTCTTCTTGCGTCGTACCTAAGTCGACGCCGCACGATGTCTCCTCTTGCTCACCAGGGACCACCTGCAACTCCGGTAGCTGCCGCCCCTTCGAAAGAGCCTCTATCTTTTGTTCAAGATCGCGTATCTTATCTCCCAAGCATTTGATGGCTTGGGCTTCCGGGTCGGGCAAATGCCCGTGCTCGAGGACTTCTTCGGCGCTCAAGTGCTGTCCATGGCTCATTACGACGCGCCCCGGTATGCCGACTACGGTGGTGTTTGCCGGCACGGAGCGCACCACGACCGAGCCGGCTCCGACTTTTACGTCATCACCGACGGTGATGGCCCCAAGGACCTTAGCGCCCGCGCCGACGACAACCCGGTCACCGAGTGTGGGGTGGCGTTTTCCTTTTTCTTTGCCGGTACCTCCGAGAGTCGAGTTCTGGTACAGAAGGACGTCATCGCCGATTTCGGTGGTCTCCCCTATCACTACACCCATGCCATGGTCGATGAAGAAGCGTCTCCCGATTTGCGCCCCGGGATGGATCTCGATTCCGGTAAAAAATCTGTTGAATTGTGATATGATGCGCGGTATGAGCGGCACACGCTTTTTGTAAAGCAAGTGCGCGAATCGATGCATTAAGATAGCGTGAAATCCCGGGTAACAGAAGACGACCTCCAGCACGCTCTTTGCAGCCGGGTCTTTTTCAAATATCGTTTTTATCTCTTCCCTTAGAGCCTTAAACACCTTAAGCACCCCTTATGCGTTAGCGGATTATTCAAAATCGGCGAAGACAGGATTGCTCAAATACCGCTCACCGGTATCGGGCAGAAGCACTACGATTAGCTTACCTCTGTGCTCTCGCCGCTGGGCTATCTGGACTGCGGCGCAGGTCGCAGCACCGCTCGAGATGCCCGCCAGTATGCCCTCCTCTCGCGCTAACCTGCGAGTGTAATCAAACGCTTGGTCATTTGTGACCTGGACTATCTCGTCTATTATCTCTTGATTCAGTACCGGCGGCACGAAGCCGGCCCCGATTCCTTGAATCTTATGCGGACCCGGCTGTCCCCCTGAGAGCACCGGTGAATCGGTTGGCTCGACGGCGATAGCTTTAAAACCGGGTTTGCGCTCCTTTATCACTTCGGAGATGCCGGTTATGGTCCCGCCGGTTCCTACTCCGGCAACTAATATATCGATGGCACCGTCGGTATCGCGCCATATCTCCTCAGCCGTCGTCCGACGATGGATATCGGGGTTGGCCAGGTTCTCGAATTGCTGCGGCATATAAAATTCCGGGTTTTCGCGACTTATCTCTTCCGCTTTCGCAATTGCCCCCTTCATGCCATCCGCACCGGAGGTTAGAACAAGCTCCGCACCGTACGCTTTGAGAAGGTTGCGACGCTCGATACTCATCGTATCCGGCATGGTAAGAATGACTTTATACCCGCGGGCTGCAGCGACGAAAGCCAGCGCTATTCCGGTGTTTCCGCTGGTAGGTTCGATTATTGTCGAGCCTTTCGCCCGTACGCTACCGCTTGCGTGGGTCACGATGGTCTGCCCGGGCCGCAACCTTCCTTCGCGCTCGGCGAAGTCGATCATGTTGACACCGATTCGGTCTTTTACACTGCCGGCCGGGTTGAACGACTCTATCTTCGCGGCAACTACCGCGTCCGCCCCGTCGGTGACTCGATTGAGCCTGACAAGCGGAGTTCGGCCGACAGTCTCCGAAACATCATTATATATCTGCGCCATGTCTCCCCCCTAATGTTTTAGATATAGTACATAGGCTTGAGTGTCTGATCATAGTGAATCTGGCTCATGGCCAGCTGCCTCAGCGTCGTCCCTTTGAGGACGTGCTCGACCGCGCGGCCGACTTGGCACCAGAGGTCTTGTATCGCGCACTGCGCGTTTCTCGCGCAGTCGGTCGAATAACTTCCGGCGCAGCTGATTTCGGACGGAGACCCCTCTAGGGCCTCTATCACTTCAAAAACCGTGATACTCTCCGGATCACGCGCCAACGAAACCCCGCCTTGGGCACCACGCTGACTTCTTACCAGGCCGGCTTTGCGCAATACCGTCACCTGTTGCTCTAAAAACCGCTCGGGAATGCCTTGGCGCGCCGCGATTTCTCGCACACCAATGGGTCCTTGACCAAAATAATTCGTCATATCGACCAACGCCCTAAGCGCATACTCGCTCTTGGCTGAAAACTTCATCTTGCTCCCTGCTGGGCTTTCTTTATAATTCCGATAAATTTGGTGCGCCTTACTATAGAGCGACCGTACCACCGTGCCCGCACGATGTCAAGCGTTTCCAAGATAGAGGGGCCTATTGTCCATGGATAATACAGCGAATTCGGGGTTTTAGGAGATGCGACATGCGACGCGAGCCTGCTCCAGTTACCTGTTGAGCGAGTCCTCTTCGAGGCCGGTATTCATGTTGCCGCTTTTAAACGCCTTAAGGTCGAGAGAGACGAACCTGAAGCCGATTTGGGCGAGGCGCTCGTGTATCTCAGTCGCAAAGGAGAGCGCCTCGGGCATCTTTGTTTTGCCAAGCTCTATCCGTGCGAGTTCTCCATGGTGGCGAACGCGCAACTCACCTAGGCCCAGCGAGGCAAGAAACTTCTCCGCCTCTCCTATCTGGTGGAGCTTGCCCTCGGTAATGCTCTGTCCGTATGGGATGCGCGTAGCCAGGCACGGTGAGCTTGGGGCATCCCAATTGGCAAGGCCCAACTCCGCCGCGAGCGACCGTATA
>MELI01000049.1:4576-5223 GCA_001767575.1 Candidatus Aquicultor primus
GGCTTCGCACACCCAGCTCCGCTGCGGCCCGAATACCGGGACGCCAGTCGAGAGCGTCGTCCGCATTGGCGCCATCGACAACCAAGGCCGGATTGCGCTCGGATTGAATCTCTAAGAACTTGGAAAACCGCGCTTTCTTACAGTGATAGCAACGCTCAGGAGGGTTTGCGACAAAATCCGGGTGTTCCAATTCGCCGCCCTCGACGAAAAGGTGGTCGACTCCAATGGCGGCGGCTATACTTGCCGCCCGCTCCTTCTCACCGGGTGGGAGCGTTGCGGAAATCCCGGTCACCGCCAGGACGTCGTCACCTAGAAGCCCGTGCGCCACCTTGAGAAGAAGTGTACTGTCGACACCCCCGGAGAACGCGACAAGGAGACTCTCCATCTCGCGCAACATACCTTTGAGCTGCTCATGCTTTTGGGGCAACGTCTTCATCCTGCTATCTTTCGTCTTCGCCGATATAGTTTATGAGCGCGGCCATATACCCCGCGCCGAAGCCATTGTCGATATTGACGACCGCGACACCGGTGGCACATGAGTTGAGCATTGTCAGGAGTGGGGCGAGACCACCAAAATGCGCGCCGTAACCGACGCTGGTGGGAACCGCGATTACCGGACAGCATACGAGGCCGCCGACGACGCTCGG
>MELI01000050.1:0-1731 GCA_001767575.1 Candidatus Aquicultor primus
CATCTTCAAAGTAGAGATCAAGAGCTTCGTTGAGATTATTCAACGCCTCTTGCTTACTTTTGCCAAAACTAGAAACATCAACGTTTAAACAATGGGCAACATAGTATTTTCCTTCTTTCCATACGACATTTTGTAGATCAATTTTATTAAACATTGTGATTATATTTTAGCAATAATTCAATACAAGTCAACGTTTTTTCTTCTTTTTTACCATCGACTAAGTCGGTGGCAGAAATGGAGGATTATTTTCTTTTGAGTATTTTTAGAGCTTGATCAAGGGTTAGATCCATTTGACCAATTAGTTCGTGAGAAATACCGACACCGAGATTTTCACTACCATGAATTGGTATTGAGATCGACTTTTGATCTTGATGGCGGAAATAAATAAAATGGCCCCCCTTAGTTCTGTTCAGAATAAATCCTGATTTTTCGGCTAGTTTAACAAGCTCTTTGGGCTTGAAGCGAGGGGGCTTTGGCATGGGGTAATGTTAGTTCGATTTGATGAATAAATTCGATAGAATTACTTTCTTGAGGAATTGGCACATTGTTTTCAATCATGCACTCAAGAATTCCAGTCATAGCTTCTTTAAGATTTTTTTTAGTTTCTTCGATTGTTTTGCCATCAGTGTGGCACCCAGGTAACGAGGGGACAAACCCATGATAACCAGAAGGCTTATCTGGTTCGATAATCGCTCGAAATGAGTATATTTTGTTAGCCATAGTAATTTTATCTTAACAAAAAATCAGTTTACGTCAACATTCCCCTTCTTTTTGCCCTCGACTTTGGTCGAGTGTAGAAATGGAGGTTTTAGAGTTCGAGGAGTTTGAGTTTTTTGACTTTTTGGAAGTCAGAAATATTACGAGTGATTAAAGTTGAGTTTGTTTTGAGAGCTGTAGCAGCGACGGCGCTATCGGCAGTCTTTAATCTAAATTCACGTCTTAAAGATCCAGCCAATCTGGCAACCTCGGAATCAACTGAAATTATTTTTAAGGTGGATAAAATATTTTCAATCTGTTTAGCTTCTTTGGCAGTGATGTGAGAAAAGCTAAATAATTCAAGCTCCGAAATCGCTGATAGGTAGATTAAATCGCTATCTGAAAATATCGGATGAAGAGCAATCATCGCATCGAGATCATCTTTAAGATAGTAAATTATCGCATTTGTATCAAGAGTATACATTTTAGATTTCTCGATCCCATCCGGAACGAATTTTTACTAGTTCTTTAATGGGATCAGGTTTTCTATTCTTCCACATTCCGCGTGCTGCTTGCCAAGTTTTTAAGCGATTGTTTGGAGATATATCAGATAATGGCAAAACATAAATATTTATCAAGTCGCCATCGACATTTAAAACAGCTTTTCTTTTCTCAAGCTGATGATGTAGTTGAGTTGGTAATGAAATTGTTCCATTTATTATTTCTAATGTAGTAGTCATAGTAATTATATTTTATCAGCCGTCACTTAATTGTCAATTTTAAAATCCCTCTCTTATTCTAGCCGTAAGCCATAAGGCATAAAAACGGATAGACCAGAGAGCGATTTTTGATCGCTTTCGTTAGTCAGTAATAACGGGTATGAATTACTGAGCCCACCATTGCGGGGCGGTCGCAATGGCACAAACCCAAACGGCAAGCTAGATAAATCTGATTGCGGGACTGCTCTTTTTGGAGTAAGCCAAATACGGATCTAGTAAAGCCGAGAAAGGAGGGTTGTGAAAATGACGAAGGCCC
>MELI01000050.1:1856-2111 GCA_001767575.1 Candidatus Aquicultor primus
TCCTTTATGATAAGCGCTCCCACCATCGGGTTGGGGCTGGTCGCCCCCCGACCTTTCTCGGCCAACGCTATCGCCCTATCCATATGGGCTTCATAGCTCGATATTTCTATGCTTTTCATAATCTCGATTTTCGGCTCATAAACATACCTATCTATTCCTGCTAATAGTTTAATCCTCTACGATAAACCATCAACCATATATTTACCCTCTACCTAACTCCGACCTGTCATACATATCCGCTGCTAATGGCGGCTA
>MELI01000050.1:2164-5439 GCA_001767575.1 Candidatus Aquicultor primus
ATCAAAGCATACGCTATACGTATACTTGACTCTTAACCTTCTCCCATCCAGACTTTAACTGTCGGCTCCGGAATCTCACCGGCTCAGCATTTTGTGATATCTTACGAAAGACTCGTCTTTAAACACAAGCAGCTCGCGGGCTCTAACCGCCGATCGGGAATTTCACCCTGCCCCGAAGGTACTATGTAATTTTAATGATTGTATCAAATGGTCAACGGATATTGCAAGCTAGAGCGTTGCGGCCTTACGTATACCCCGTACCGCCTTTGGTATATCTTCCGAATCGAAGACCGCCGAGCCCGCAACCAATATCTCCGCGCCTTTGAGAACGACTTTGTCCGCGTTGGCTGCGGATATCCCGCCATCGACCTGAATCTTAACATCGAGTCCTCGAGAATCTATCATATGGCGAATGACCTCTATCTTATCGAGCGCACTCGGGATGAACTTCTGACCGCCAAACCCGGGGTTTACCGACATCACCAGGACAAAATCGAGGTCCTCGAGGATGTGTTGGAGGTAGGTCACCGGCGTAGCGGGGTTTATGGAGATGCCTGCCTTCACATACCCGTACTCTTTTATCTGCTGAAGAACGCGGTGTGAATGATGCGTTGCCTCAGCGTGAAACGACAGCCACGACGCGCCCGCTTCGATAAAGCGGTCGATGTAGCGCTCGGGGTTTTCAATCATCAGATGTACATCGAGCGGTAGGTCGGTCGTCTTTCTCAGCGCTTCGACTACTAACGGCCCGATGGTTATGTTAGGCACGAAGTGCCCGTCCATCACATCGACATGAAGAAGGTCGGCTCCACCCTGTGCGACCAGCGCAACCTGCTCGCCGAGCCTCGAGAAATCTGCCGAAAGAATCGACGGGGCTATGAGTACCTTTTTATCCATTCCCTACCTCAAGTCAATATCGGATGTTTGCAAACACGCTGCGTCTGACACCCGGCGTCCAGGTCTATTCGCAGAAATACGACCGGTTATTCGCGCGCACCTGCTTATATTAGTATATTATCGGCTTTGTGGCTAGTGTGGTTACAAGTTTTGGGGGTTGCGCCCGCTCCCCTACTCGCTTCGGCGAAGCCGCGCTATGAACAAGCCGTCGACACCGTGTTTGTGTGGAAGCAATTGAATCATATCGTCCTTGACATCGGCCCGCAGGGACTCCGGCAGATATGCGGCGATGTCGTCGACATAGAAATCCTCCCGGATTCGCAAGAGACGCTCCACGACCAGCCTGGTCTCTTGCCTGGTCAACGTGCATACCGAATAGACAAGTACCCCGCCCGGCTTCACGGCGCCCGCTACAGCGTCGAGCATGTCGGTCTGGAGGGACATCAGCTCGGTTATCTGCTCCTGCGTCTTGTTCCACCGCGAATCCGGCCTGCGTGCGAGAACGCCCAATCCGGAACAGGGCGCATCGAGCAAGGCGCGGTCGACCGGCTTCTTGATAACCGTATTTATTTTCTTGGCGTCGGCCTGTATCGGCAGCGCGATTGACGCCCCCATCCGGCTGAAGTTCCGCTTCATCAGATTGACCCGATTTACGTTTGAGTCTACCGAGATGACTTGGCCTTTATTCTTCATCAGCTCTACCATGTGGGTCGTCTTGCCTCCGGGTGCCGCGGCCGCATCCAGCACGGTCTCGCCCGGTTGCGGGTCGACGACGTGCGCGATTATCATAGAGCTTTCATCCTGCACATAGAACTGTCCCTCTTTGAACTGGCTAAGCCGCGTTATGTCGCCCCCTCCGCGCACGGAGAGCGCCTCGCGCAAGTAAGAGCCCGCCTCGACTGTCCAACCGGCGTCCTTCAAAGCCTGTGCCAAAGCGTCCGGGTCTGTCTTTAATATATTGACCCGTATCATCATTTTGGGGGGGCGGTTGTTGGCGGCGCAGAGAGCTTCCGTATCGGCGACACCGAATTCTTCTATCCACGACTTGACCATCCACATCGGGTGGAAATACTTGAGCGCGATATATTTTACCGGGTCGGCATCGCGGTCGGGCCAGGGAAGATTTTCTTTTTCCCGGGAGACCGAGCGGAGCAAGCCATTTACGAACTTGGAAATACCGGGGTGGAAGTTCTTTTTAGCGATATCGACTGCCTCGTTTACGGCGGCGTGGTCGGGCACGTCCATATATATTATTTGGTAAATCGACATCCGCAGCAGGTCAAGGACCAGGTCGGGAATCTTATCGATTTTCTGCGAGGAGAACTTCTTGACGACCCAATCGAGCGTCCCTTTAGCCCTGAGCGTGCCGTATGTCAGCTCGGTGACGAAAGCACGGTCCCTTACGTCGAGGTCGCTCTCTTGAAGTCTCTTCGGCAGTAGCAGGTTGGCGTAGCTGCCGGTTTTATGGACGCGATTGATTACTTCGAGCGCGATTTCTCTCGGTGCATTTGACATAATACCTAGCCTAACCTGTCGCCGACTCTCAAGCGATAACCTCGGACGAATTCCGCCCCGCTCATCTTCTTCTTATTAGCCGGTTGTACCTCTTCGAGCAGGAGCGGCGTGCTCTCTGTCGCTACAAAGGGCCCTTTGTTGGGGTCGATATGGACTATGATGCCGGGTTCCCCGTTTTCTATCTCCGGCGCGGCCGAGACCCGCCAGACTTTAAGCAGTATGTCCCGGGCTATCGTGTGCGCTCCGGGTTTCGGGTTAAGACCCCTCACCTGGTCTAAGATACTCTGTGCCGGGCGCTTCCAGACTATTGCCGCATCCTCATCGGTGATTTTCCGGGCGTAAGTCACGCCGGATTCATCCTGTGACACCCGCTCGACGGTGCCGTCCTCTATTCTATCGAGAGTCTCGACGACAAGCTCAGCCGCGATATCGGCCAATCTTTGCGCGAGTGTCCCCGTCGTATCGTCAGGCTCAACCGACAGCCGCTGTTGGAGAAGGATATCGCCCGCGTCCAACTCCATGACCATCTGCATTATTGTGACGCCGGTGACTTTGTCGCCCTCCATTATCGGCCGCTGAATCGGCGCGGCCCCGCGCCACCTCGGAAGCAGCGAGGGATGGACATTGATGATCCCGTGCTTAGGGGTGTCGAGCAGCCACTGCGGGATAAGCTTCCCGTAGGCGAAGACTACGCCGACGTCGGCATCGAGGCCGATAATGGTCTCTCTGAAGTCTTCATCCTTTAAGGTCGGCGGCTGTGCAACCGGTATATTTTGCGCTTGGGCGACGGCTTTGACCGGCGGAGACGCTAAGCGGCGATTACGCCCGGATGGTTTGTCGGGCTGGGTTACGACGAGAGCTAT
>MELI01000050.1:5518-8556 GCA_001767575.1 Candidatus Aquicultor primus
CCCATCCCCATCTGTTCGGTTAGCTCCCTTAGGGCGGTTCTTCTCTCTTCCGCGCTCGTTCGGTCTATTATCACTTTACCGTTTATGTGGTCCAACTCGTGTTGAATAGCGCGCGCGAAAAGCCCTTCCGCCTCGAACTCGACGTCCTCGCCGTGTTCATTGGTAGCCTTAACTATAATCCTTAAGGACCGTGAAACGTTGACGGATATCTTATCCGGGTAGACGCTTAGGCATCCCTCTTCGTTCTCTTCCTGCTCCTCGCTGTACCAGGTGATTTCGGGATTTATTAAAGCCATCACCTCGTCATCGACCTCGACGACCACGACGCGTTTCAAAACACCGATTTGGTTGGCCGCAAGCCCGATACCCGGTGCCGCGCGCATCGTGTCTATCATGTTTTTAATCAGCTTCCTCAAATCATCATCGATAGAGTCAACGACGTGAGTCTTCTCTTTCAAGGCCGGGTCGGGATAGACCCTTATCGGCAAAATGGCCACTGCTAGCTCCTCCTGCGTTCGAGATTTCCTAATCCTGAGTTTAGATTATAGAATTTATAGCACCCACACGGGATCGACATCTATAGTTAAGCTTACCTCATTTTTGTATTTATCCGGCACAAATCGATGAAAATTATCGGCTAAAAACGTTTTGACCTTCGAGTCATTGAAGACTTTGAGCAAGATGTGCCAACGGTACTCTTGTTTTACCTTGAGAAGCGGCGCCGGTGAAGGTCCTATCATTGCGGCCGCATCCCCCAGGTCGGAGGCCTCGATTATTTTGGCGGCGCGTTTTGTCAAGCCCACGACTATCTCGGGGTTATTACCCGAGATGACCATTCTGACTATGCCGGAGAACGGCGGGTAGTTGAGTTCGCGCCGAAACTCCAGCTCTGTTTTATAGAAACCTTCGTAGTCGGCGTCGAGGACCGCTCGCAGCGGGTAGCTGTCCGGAACATGGGTCTGAATGACGACACGCCCGGGAAGCTCGCCCCTACCCGCGCGACCCGAAACCTGCATCAGTATCTGCAAAGTGTGCTCGGCTGCGCGAAAATCTGGAAGATGTATCGACGTGTCCGCGTTGACTATCCCCACCAGGGTTATCTCCGGAAAATCGAGGCCCTTTGCTATCATCTGAGTTCCCAGCAGGATTGCCGATTTCTCCCGTTGGAAATGGGCCAGGCGCTTCTGGTGGGCGCCTTTGCGCGAGGTCGTATCGGCATCCATCCTGATTACCGGCACGTCCGGATGGAGGCCGGCAAGCTCGGTTTCGATGCGCTGCGTACCCGAGCCCGGGAAGGCGATTTTTTGGCCCTTGCATTTAGGGCACGCTTGCGGGGCACGCACGGCATAATTGCAGTGGTGGCACCGGAGACTGTTGTTTATGGAATGGAAAGTCAGCGATACGGCGCAATTTCGACACTTAGGGACAAAACCGCATTCCTCGCAAATGACAAAGTTAGAGAATCCGCGGCGGTTGATGAAGAGGATGGCTTTCTCGCCGGCCTCGAGCGTCTGGGCTAGCCTTTGTTTAAGAAGGCGGCTGAGCGAGGATTTCGGTTTCTCATACGGTTCCTCCCTCATATCGACGACCTCGATGCCGGGAAATTCTCGCTGCTCGACCCTGGAGCGTAGGAACAGCGGTTTGTATAGGCCGGCCTCCGAGTGATGCTTGCTCTCCAGCGATGGCGTGGCGCTCCCGAGGACGACCGCGGCATTTTCGAGTTCGCCCCTCTTTATCGCGACGTTGCGCGCGTGGTATCTGGGGCTGCGCCCCTGCTTGTAGCTGGCCTCGTGCTCTTCGTCGACGATGATTATGCCGAGATCGTGCACCGGCGCAAAGAGGGCCGAGCGAGCGCCCACGACGACGCGATAGCGACCCTCTTGAATGCCGCGCCACTGGTCAAACCGCTCGCCGGCGCCGAGACCGCTGTGAAGCACTGCCACAGTCTCGCCAAACCTGGCTTTGAAGCGCGCGACCGCCTGGGCGGTGAGGGCTATTTCAGGCACCAGCGCGATAGCACCCTTGCCTGCGTCTAACGCGCGCTTGATGGCACGCAAATAGACCTCGGTCTTGCCGCTGCCGGTCACACCCTGCAGCAAGAAGATGTCGTTAGCGCCGCTCTCTAGGGAGGATTCGATTGCCATGAGCGCCGATTGCTGCTCGGCGGTAGGCTCGACATCGGTGTCTTGTTCTGAGAAATAGTGCTCGGGGTCGCGATTGACTTCGCGCTCCTCGATTCGGGCTAAACCCCTCTCCATAAGCGCGTTCAATGATGAGTGCGGCGCCTGTCCCTCGGCGAGGAGTTTTGAGACCGCGATAGCGCCTGTCGCCAGCAGGATTTCCATCAATTTGCGCTGCTTCGGCGCGCGCGCAAGGCTATCCAAAATTTCTTCCGGTGTCTCCATAGGCGCAGTCGCGACCGCATAGCGCTCGGTCGCGGTTTTCACTTTTTGTTTGCCTAGTCGATAGTAGCGCTCGATTAGACCGGCCTGCTCTAATTTCTTGATGACCGGCACAGCGCTCGCGCCACAGATTTTTTTTACGGCATCGACGGGCGAATCGCCGCCGAGGTTCTCTAAGGCCTGATAGACCTCGCTTTGACGCGGTGTCAGCTCGACCAGAGGCCGGCCCAAGATTTTTGCCGATTGGATTATCTTTCTGCTCTGGCCGGGCGGCAGGGCCAGCTTTATAGCCTCGCTCTTCATCGACAGATAATAGTCGGCAAGCCATGCGCACAGCTCGACCATGTGCTTGTCGAAGGCGGGATGCTCGTCGAGGACCGCCTCTACTTTCGCGAGTTTTTCTATCTCGGAATCATTGGACAGACTAAAC
Source organism: Candidatus Aquicultor primus (assembly GCA_001767575.1). Taxonomy (GTDB): domain Bacteria; phylum Actinomycetota; class Aquicultoria; order Aquicultorales; family Aquicultoraceae; genus Aquicultor; species Aquicultor primus. The sequence goes on from MELI01000050.1 coordinate 8,351, forward strand.
ACGTATCCGACCTGCTTGGTCGGCCCGAAAGGAACGACGACGAGCGAACCGACGGTGATTCGAGAGATGAGCTCGATGGGAACCTCATAGTCAAAAATACGGTCGACCGCCTTTACCGGCAGGTCGACGACGACATTGGCGATGAGCGGCTTTTGAGCCAAGAGTGATACTCCTTAGGGTCGGTTGTCCTTTGGATATTATAGCAA
>MELI01000050.1:8589-9514 GCA_001767575.1 Candidatus Aquicultor primus
TACGTCGCGTTTGGAGGTGCCGGCAGCCGCAATCGATAGTTTCGGGCAGCCCGCCGCAAGCAGCATGAAAAAAGCCGGGCACAAACGCCCGGCTTTTTTCCTAGACTCCCCTTTATATCTCTTAACTTAATTTAACGGTATCGGATTTGAGAGGTGCCAAACCGGCGTCGGCGCGCAACACCGCAGCCTTGTCCGTCTTCTCCCAGGTAAAGTCGGCATCATCTCGACCGAAATGGCCGTATGCCGCAGTTTTCTTATATATCGGTCTGCGCAAATCGAGGTCGTGAATGATAGCGGCCGGGCGCAAGTCGAAATGCTTCTCAACGAGTTCCTCTATATTCTCGACCGGTACCTGCTCGGTTCCGAAGGTCTCGACCATGATGGATACCGGGCGCGACACTCCGATTGCATAGGCCAGTTGCACTTCACAGCGCTCGGCGAGGCCTGCGGCTACGATATTCTTTGCGACATAACGTGCCGCATAAGCCGCTGAACGGTCGACCTTTGTCGGGTCTTTTCCTGAAAATGCTCCACCGCCATGTCGCGCGAGGCCGCCATAGGTGTCGACGATTATCTTGCGCCCCGTCAAACCGGTATCGCCCTGTGGGCCGCCTATCTCAAATTTACCGGTCGGGTTGACAAGTATTTTCACTTTATCGTAATCGATGAAATTCGCCGGGACGATAGGTTTTATCACGTGCTCGATTAGCGCCGGACGCAGGTCACTTTCGATATCGATGCCCGGCGCATGCTGCGTCGATATGACAATCGTATCGACTGCGACCGGCTTCCCGTCTTCATAGACGACTGTGACCTGTGTCTTGCCATCCGGACGCAGAAACGGTAACGTCGTATCTTTTCTAACTTCGGACAACCGCGCGGCCAATTTATGGGCAAGGAGTATCGGTAGCGGCATAAGCTCCGG